>NZ_JBVHTA010000043.1:12051-69461 GCF_055566095.1 Streptomyces sp. NPDC027962 | reverse complement strand
GGCGGAGGATCATCCTCGTACTGGACGTACTTGGATGACTCCGACAACGCAGCGAGTGTGCGTGCCAGGCGTCGTGGGCCAGGCGGGACTTTCGACACACGCCCTAGGGAGCGGTGCGTACCAGCGCCTGTCCTATCCGCCGCCGGCTCGGCACGCGACGCATCCCGAGCGGCCTGCGCGCTGCCCGCAGTACGGCCTCGATGCCGGCGACAGAGCGCTCACGGCCGGCCCGGTCCGAGCAGCGCGCAAAGCTGAGCGCCAGCCTGATCACATCGACGTGAACCGACTGCAACCGCTCGAAGTCCAGGTAGATCCTCAGCGCCCTGCGGTGGCCCGCCAGCGCCGCAGGGCGACTGTGACGCAGTGCGGCACGCCACGTCCTGCGCACCGCCCGCCGTTCTGCCCGCTTCGCGTACCGCATACGGGAGAGATGCGAGGCGATCTCGTACACCGGGTCGCCCAAGAGGGCGAGCTCCCAGTCGATCAGGGACAGCCGCCCGCCGGGGCCGACGATGAGATTGCCGCGGTGGATGTCGGTGTGCAGGAGCACGAACGGACGCTCCCCGAGAGAACCGGCGCGGTCGAGCAGCCGCGCGAAGGCGTCGTCGGGCACCTGGAGCGCCGAGAACAGGGCCTGGTGGTCCATGCCGTGCCGCCGTTTCACCTCGGTCTCGGTGAACTCGACAAGGGTGCGCAGAAAGCCGGCGCAGTCGCCGTCCGTGGGCCAGTCGTCCGGGCACGCGGGCAGCAGCGCGGACGGCACCGCGGCGATCTGCCGGAACAGCTCCCCCAGGGAGTCGATGTACGCGCGGCCCACCGCACCGCCGGAGCCTGCCAGTTCCGACAGCGTCCGGCCCGCGGCGAACGAGTGCACGGTGAAGCCGGGCCGGTCGGCGAGCACCCGGGGGCTGTCCGCGACCAGGCCCTCGATGGCCCCCAGCACCTCGCCCTCCGGCCATATCCGCAGATTGAGCTGGGCGGCGTCGGTGATCGGGGCCCGTAGCTTCACGATCGTTCCGGAAGGCAGAGCGACGGACCGGGCCAGCGCGGGAGGAAGCCGCGCGCAGTAATTGCGGTGGTAGTAGCCGGTGAGCGGAGTGCCCTCGGCTGCCGTCCGGTACAGCGACTCCCAGCTGTCCACGACACGGCCGGAGTCGCTGCGCGCTACATCGGGCATGCGGCTCCTGCGCTCTCGAGGCCGAAGTCACGGACGGACGGGTCGTCACCTACCGCCGGTCAACTTCATACCCAACAGCAGCCGGAGCCTCAAACCCCTTGCGCCGCAGCAAAGTCGAGGAGCAGCGCCTCGACATCGGGTACGGCGTGCACCACGTCGCCGGGCTCCGTGTCCCGCCATGTGCCCGGATCGGCGTGCACCCCGATGAAGCGGACACCTGCCGTACGCGCCGCGCGCGCGTCCGCCCGGGAGTCACCGATCATCACCGCGTCCGCGGTCCGGGTCCCGCTCGCCCGAAGCACCCGAAGCAGCCCGTCGGGGTGCGGTTTCATCAAGCACGGATCGTCGGGCCGGCCGACGATCCCGGCGGTGAAGAACCCGGAGAGCTCATGGCGGTCGAGATAGGCGCGCACGGCCGCCTCACAGTTGTTGGAGACGATGGCCAACCGGGCACCACCACACCTCAGACGGACCATGGCCTCCCGTGCGCCCGGGGTCGGGACGGCGGTCTCCGCCGCCGTTGTCTCTTCCTCGTCCAGTGACTTGCGGACAGTCCTGATCACGTCGGGAGCATCACGCTGATGGGTGGCATGCATCCGCCGCAGCACTTCCAGCGGGTCGCGCTCACCGATGATTCCGGCTTCGAAGCAGGCGTCTGCTCCTACCAGCGCGCAGAGCCTCTCGGCGATACCCGAGGCCGCATTGCCGGCGAACAGATCACACACGGGGCCGTCGAAGTCCCACACGACGAGGGACGCACTGGGCAGCAGGCCCCGGGGCGGGGTGGAGGTTTCTGTGGTCACGGTTGGTCGACGAAGTCCGCATCCTGGGCCAGCAGGTCCCAATAGGAGTCGAAGAAGGACTGCGCTGTCTCCACCTTCAGTGCCTGGTCAGGCTTGGAGTACGGAAAAAGCGTGGCGCCGAGTCCGAGGGAGTTGAGGGTTGTGCCCTCCTGCTCCTCGCCCTCGACAGGATCCGGATCCGTGCCCTCCAGGGTGTAGTAGCCCTCGAGCAGCAGATCCTTGTTCAGCAGGTACATCTTGCCGGTCGGTGTGAGAGGCACGGTCCTGATCCGCACCGACACCTCCGCGACGAGCCGCTGTCGCTTGAGAGTACGCAACTCGCTCCGCAACGACCGGGAGCATTGGATCAACGTGTCCCGGTGTCGTTGGCGTGGCCGCTCGTCCTCGGAGTCCTCCAGGGACGCGGGGAACGCCAGCCTGATCTTCGGGTCGGGAAGCATCAGTCGCAGCGAGATGCTCTGTGGCTGGATTTCGCCGTCGTGGATTCGGGTGATCTGCGCCCCCAGGTGCCGATTCATCGTCTCCGATGTCAGGGAGAACACATCCATAGTGATGCGCTCGGCCTCGAAAGCGGCTTGAAGGTGGGGGTGGAGCGTCTCCAGCGCCGGACGGGCACTCGCGGGCAGGCCCGGCGCCGAGGCGGCGACGGAGCCTGCCTGAGCAGGCAGTACACGGGCGCCACTGCCCTGGCGGGACTCGATCAGACCCTCGTCCCGCAGGAGCCGCAGGGCGGTGGTGACCGTCGCGCGTGACACGTCGAAGTCGTCCACCAACTCCCGTTGTGTGGGCAGCAGCTTGCCGACTCCGTACACGCCGCCCCTGATGCGGGACCTCAACTGCTCTGCGACGTACTCGTACTTCCTGCGGTCGTCACCTGCTTGTCCGCGTGTTGCCACCGCTACACCGTACAACTACAGCGAGGCCAGGCGTAATTGCCCCGTCGAATGAGACAGGACCGGTCCACTTCGGCAGGACCGGGCAATTTCCAGTCAACCATCCCAGACAATAGTCATACAAGTTTACTGACACGCCTTAAACGGGAAGACAAATGACAGGTCAACCGGATTTATTTGTCCGACACTTGACTGCTCGAGCGAACTTCCACGGGGCGCCCTGGCCGGGTACAACGGCGTGCGGGCAGGGGGCGCTCCCCGCCGTTTGAAGGAGGGGACCCCCATGCCCTTGCTCGCCCTTGTACTCGCAACCTTCGCCCTCGGCTTCGAGCAGCTCGTCCAATGGCAGTTCGGCGCCATGGGCGTGGTGGGTCTGGCCATGCTGACCATCGGGGTGAAGGCCAAAAGCGCCACCTGCACCGCTATCGGCTCCATCATCCTCGTGCTGCTGCTGACGCAGCCGGGCCAGTGACCTGCATTTGTCCCGACACTGTCGGACCACGCCCGGGATACAGGACCACACAGGTCCCGTCCCGGGCGCCCCTGAGAACTCGTCCGGCGCCTCGCCGCGAAGGCCCCGTCCCGGGCGCCCTCAGAACACGTCCGGACACCAAGGCCGCCGCCCCGGGCGGAACAGCCCGGTCGCCGTTTCCACCGCTCCCGGGCGGTGTTCGTCGAGGCGGCCGAGGGCCGCCAGGCGCGTCGGGGACTCGTCGCCCAGGTAGAGCGTGGCCAGCTCACCGATGGCCAGGGTGAGGTCTGGGGACTCGGTGGTCACCGTGCAGGTCGTGCCGTCCGGGGAGGCGTCCAGGCGGAAGCGGCCGCCGGACAGGCCGGCCCCGTCGGGGACGTCGAGGACCAGCGTGGCCGATGCCGGGTACGTGCGGGCCTCCAGCGCACGCGGCACGTCAAGGAGGCGCAGCCACAGGAAGTCCGCGTGCGTGACGACGCGCGCCGCGCGCGGGTCGGGGAGGAGGTGGGGCAGCAGGTCGTCGGGGGCGCGGTAGCCGGAGCGGACCGTGGTGATCCAGTCGATCGAGCAGACGAAACGCCACAGCGCGCGCTCGGCGGCCGGGGTGAGGGTGATCAGATCACGCACGGTGGCCGTGTTGAGGGGTTGCTTGGCGTCTCCCCAGTTGTCGTCCGCGGCGTATGTCAGCAGCCCCTCGACGGAGCCGTCCGCCGAGCGGCGAACCGCGTGGAACGGCTCCGTCCACGAGTGCGGGGCGAGCCGCGTCAGGCCCGTTGCCTGGTGCCACCAGCGCTCGTCCCGGTCGACCAGGCCGTGCTGCGCGGCCGCGAGCCGCGCGTGGAGTTCCGGCCCGAGCTTGCGGACGTCCGTGCCGTCGACCAGGTCGATCCGGCCGCCGTCGTCCGGGCCCGACCAGCGCGGGTCGAGACCGGCACGGGGGACGTCGACGGACCACTCGGTGGTCGTGGTGGCCGGGCCGTAGCCGTACCGGCCGTAGATCGGGTACTCGGCGGCGATCAGCGTCGAGACCGTCTCGCCGCGCTCCTTGGCCTCGGACAGCTCGGTGTTCATCATCCGGCTGAGCAGGCCGCGACGGCGGTGGGTCGGGGAGACGGTGACGTTCGAGACCGCGCTCGCGGCGAGCCGGGCACCGCCCACCGTGGTGAGCTGCTGCGCGAAGGAGCGGAACGTCGCCACGCACCGGCCCTCGTCGAACGCGCCCCTGACCCGGCCGAGGTCCGTGCCGGCCCGGCGCTCGGCGGCCTCGTCGTCCGTGACCACCGGCGGCCGGAGGAAACCGGTGGCCAGTGCCCGCAGCCAGTCGGGATACTCGGACTCGGTGATCAGGCGCGTTTCGACGGTCATGCCGACACGCTAGGCGCGCCCGTCCGGGCCCCGCACCCCGATTTCCCGCACCGCCCGTCGGCGCCGGGGCACGTCAGAACGCCGCCCGGACCGATCCCACCTCGACGCCCCCGCCGAGCAGCGGCATGCTCCCGATCCGGTCGAGCTCGGGCGAGTCGACGCCCATCAGCCGCAGCGTCCGAGCCAGCACCGGCCCCAGCGCCCGCGTCGCCCCGTCCTCGACCTTGAAGGCAAGCGCCCTGCCGTCCGCGAGCGCCACCGCCTGCACCGCCTCCGCGCCCATCTTGGACAGCGCGCCGGGCACCCCGCGCATCAGCCACGTGTCGGCGCGGCGCGTACCGGCGACGTACTCGGGATGCGTGCGCATCGCGTCGGCGACGCGGCGCTCCGCAGAGCCGGGGGCGGCGAGCACGAAGTGCCGGAAGGCGCGGGCCAGGCCGGTCAGGCTGACCGCCATGAGCGGCGCGCCGCAGCCGTCCGTGCCGACGGCCGTCACCGCTTCACCGGCCGCCTCCTCGACCACCGTGTGGACCAGCTGCTGCAGCGGATGCGCCGGGTCGAGGTAGCTCGTACGGTCCCAGCCGTTGACGGCGCAGGCGGCGAGCATCGCGGCGTGCTTGCCCGAGCAGTTCATGGCGACCTTGTCGCGTACGTGCCCCGACGCCAGGTACGTCTCCGCCTCGGCCAGGTCCAGCGGCAGATCGGGCGGGGTCTGCAGCTCGTGTGCGGAGAGGCTGTGCTCGGCGAGCATCTTGCGCACGAGATCGAGGTGGAAGCTCTCACCGGAGTGGCTGGCCCCGGCGAGCGCGAGGCGCTGCCCGCCCAGGTCGAGCCCGGCCCGCAGCACGGCCGCGGCCTGCATCGGCTTGTTGGAGGAGCGCGGGAACACGGGCCGGGACGGGTCGCCGAGCGCCAGCTGCACACTGCCGTCCGCCGCCAGGACGACGAGCGAACCCCGGTGGCGGCCCTCCACGAAACCGGAGCGGACGACCTCCGCGAGAACCGGGGATATGGCGGGGGTGCTCGACGAGGACGAGGAGGACATCGGCGGCCTTCTGGGGCAGGGGACCCGCGCCCGGAAGAATCTCTTCAGGTGAGCAGGTCGTCTACTTGCGCTTCGCCTTCACGGTACCTGCGGGCGATCTCGGCGCTGCAATCGTCGGCGGTCCGCTGGAGCAGCCGGCGGCGGTGCGAGACCTGCTGCTCGTAGCCGAGCAGCCGTCCCATCGCCGCGTGGAGCTCGTCGTCCGTACGGGCGTCGAGGTCGGACAGCTCCACCTCGTCGAGCATGTCGGAGGCGAGCCGCCGGTACTCCTCGCCGCGTGGCGTGGCGAGCGTGACGTGGCGGGCGGAGGAGCCCCGCCGGGAGGGTGCGTCGGCGAGGATCTCCGACAGCCGGTCGACGAGCTGCCGGTCGACGGGCAGCCGGCCCGCGGCCGGCGTGCCGGGGGCCGTACGGCGGGCCAGCTCGGCGCGGAGGATGTCGATGCGGCCCTGGACCAGCCGCCGCACGTAGCTGAGGTCTGCCTCGTCGCGCTGGGAGTCACGGCGCAGCGTGCGCAGCTCGGGCAGACACAGTGCGCCGAGGTCGTGCTCCGGGTGCTCCGGCAGCTCCGCGCCGCTGCGCTGCCGCGGTGGCCGGTTCGCCGGAACGGGCCGCTGCTGCCGGATCGGTACGGGACCGAGCGACTGCCCGGCGCCAGAAGTGCTCATCTGCGTAGTCCGTCCCCTCGACCGGTGCATGGGCCTCCCCAGGCCCGGAGGGCCGAGGGGTTGCACCGCCTTGGTGCATGGTGCCACTCCGATACGTCCCGTCGCAGGCGCTCTGCACCCGTTCGGCCCTGAATGGCGGTGCGGACGGCCCCGATAGGTTGGCCTGTATGCGTGCAGTGGTGCAGAGGGTGGACGGTGCAAGCGTCGTGGTGCCCGGTGATTCGGGACCGGAGACCGTCGGCGAGATCGTCGGCGAGGGGCTGTGTGTGCTGGTGGGGGTGACCCACGAGGACACCAAGGAGAAGGCGGCCCAACTGGCCAGAAAGCTATGGTCGGTTCGTATGCTCGAGGACGAGAAGTCCTGCTCGGACGTGGGCGCGCCGCTGCTGGTGATCTCGCAGTTCACCCTCTACGGAGACGCCCGCAAGGGCCGCCGCCCCACCTGGAACGCGGCGGCGCCCGGCCCGGTGGCCGAGCCGCTCGTCGACGAGGTGGTGGCGCAACTGCGGGTGCTCGGCGCGCAGGTGGAGACGGGACGCTTCGGAGCGCGGATGAAGGTCTCGCTCACGAACAACGGCCCGTTCACCGTGCTGATCGAGGTCTGAGCACAAAAGCGGGACCAGGACCTCGAGCCCGGGGGACCGGCCTCCGGGCTCGCTACGCCTCGACGACCGTCTCCTGCGCGGCCGGTGTGGAGCCGGCCAGCAGCTCGGCGTCCACCGGCACATTGCGCTTCACCAGCGCGAGCGCGATCGGGCCCAGCTCGTAGTGGCGGGCGGACGTCGTGACGAAGCCCAGCTGGCGGCCCTCGTCCCCGTCGGACGCGAGCCGCACCGGGGTGCCGGGCGGTGGCAGGTGCACCTCGCTGCCGTCCAGATGGAGGAAGACGAGACGGCGCGGCGGCTTCCCCAGGTTGTGGACACGGGCGACGGTCTCCTGGCCGCGGTAGCAGCCCTTCTGGAGGTGGACCGCGCTGCCGATCCAGCCCAGCTCGTGCGGGATGGTGCGGTGGTCGGTCTCGAAGCCCAGCCGCGGACGGCGGTTCTCCACCCGCAGCGCCTCGTACGCGAGGATTCCCGCGGCCGGACCGGCCTTGGCCGCGTACGACTCGAGGTCGGCACGCGGCAGGAACAGGTCCCGGCCGTGCGCCGTCTCCCGTACGACGACGCCCTCCGGCACCTCCGCGATGGACCCGGCGGGCAGGTGGACGACCGCGAACTCGTCGGTGCGGTCGGCGACTTCGGCCTTGTAGAAGAACTTCATCGACTCGAGGTAGCCGATCAGCGCCTCGCGCGTGCCCGGCTCGACGTGCGCCCAGACCGTCTCGCCGTCGTCGACGAGATACAGGGCGTGCTCGATGTGGCCGTGGGCGGTGAGGATCAGCGCCTCCGTGGCCTGGCCGGCGGGGAGGTCGCTCACATGCTGGGTGAGCAGCAGATGCAGCCAGCTCAGCCGTTCCTCGCCGGTCACGGTGACGACGCCGCGGTTGGAGAGATCGACGAATCCCTTGCCGTCGGCGAGGGCGCGCTGCTCGCGGAACAGGTCGCCGTAGTGCGCGGCGACCCCTTCGTCACGCCCCTCGGCGGGGACCGCGCCGGGCAGGGACAACAGAGGACTGGTCGGTGACATGGCCCCAGCCTACGACTCGGCTTCCGCTGCCTTCACTGTGCAGTCCCGGCAACGGCCGAAGATCGCGAAGTGCTTCATGTCGGTCTCGAAGCCGAAGGTGTCGCGCAGCTTCGCGGTGAAGTCGGCGGCGACGGTGACGTCCGCCTCGATCACGTCCGTGCAGTCCCGGCACACCAGGTGGAGGTGGTGGTGCCGGTCGGCCAGATGATAGGTCGGGGCGCCGTGCCCGAGATGGGCATGGGAGACGAGTCCCAGCTCCTCGAGCAGCTCCAGCGTCCGGTAGACGGTGGAGATGTTCACCCCCGACGCGGTCTTGCGCACCTCGACGAGGATGTCGTCCGGGGTGGCGTGCTCGAGGGTGTCGACGGCTTCGAGGACAAGCTGGCGCTGCGGTGTCAGCCGGTAACCGCGCTGCCGCAGATCACTCTTCCAGTCGGTGCTCACCACGCCCCCAGTGTAGGCAGCCGCGCCCCGGGCCCTGCTGGACCGTCCCCCCGGCCCCGCCGGACCATCCGGAGACGCCTGCGTGAAGGAGGGGGCCTGCTCGAAAGAGACGGCCTACTTGAAGAAGGCGATCCCGTCGTCCGGCAGGTCACCCAGATCCTTGGCCCAGGACTCGACCTGCTCCGCGGTGACGACCTTCTTCAGGTGCGCCGACATGTACGGCCGGAGCGGCACATCGGGCGTGGCCTTCTCGCCCACCCACATCAGGTCGCTCTTGACGTAGCCGTAGAGACGCTTGCCGCCGGTGTACGGGCCGGAGGCCGCGGTGCGCGCGACGGCGTCGGTGACCAGGTCGATCTGGGGCTTCTGGTCGGCGAGCTCGCCGTACCAGACCTCGACGATGCCCTGGTCGCGGACCATGACGACCTCGACCTTGCGGTCCTTGTCGATGCGCCAGTAGCCGCTCTCGCTCTCCAGCGGCTTGACCTTGTTGCCCTCGGCGTCGAGCACCCAGGAGTGCGAGACGTACTCGACGAAGTCCCGGCCGTCGTGGCTGAAGGTCACGGACTGGCCGAAGTTGCACTTCTCGGCGCCGGGGAAGTCGGAAACGCCCGCGCCCTCCCACGTGCCGAGGAGGAACGCGAGGGGGACGAGGTCCGGATTCAGGTCGGACGGGATCTCGATCATGAGCAGCTCTGTCGATCTGTAGTGATACGGGGGACTATCGCTGGCCCTGGTACAGCTTCTTCACGGTCAGACCGGCGAAGGCGAGGACGCCGACGCAGACCAGAACCAGCAGGGCTTCGAAGAAAACGATCACGGGGTGCTCCTCGAATGAGCGTGAAGGCAATAGCGGGCCGGACCCCAGCTTAGTGGGCCCGGGTCCGGCCCGTTCTGTGAGGTCCGCGTCAGCCCAGCAGCTGGTTCTGCAGGATCACCGTCCGACGGAACGGGACCTGGGCCGCCTCGCCCTTGCGGCTCTGCACGACCAGGGCGAGCGTGTCGCCGTCCCGCCTGTCCGGGGCTGTCCGGCCTGTCCTGACTTTCCAAAGGGGTCCCCCCGCAAGACCTGAGGCGCGAATTCCCCATCCGCGCACACAGCTGCCCCACAGCGGGTGATCCGGGTTGCAGGACCGCGCATTACAGTTCGGCATATGGCGAAGAAGCTCGTGATCAAGGTGACTGCCGGTGCCGACGCGCCCGAGCGCTGCTCCCAGGCCTTCACGGTCGCGGCCGTCGCCGCGGCCAGTGGTGTGCAGGTCTCGCTCTGGCTGACCGGCGAGTCCGCGTGGTTCGCGCTGCCCGGGCGGGCGGCCGAGTTCGAGCTGCCGCACGCGGCGCCGCTGCCCGAGCTGATCGAGACCATCCAGGCGAACGGGCTCATCACCCTGTGCACGCAGTGCGCGGCACGTCGCGACATCACGGAGAAGGACACCCTCGAGGGGGTACGGATCGCGGGCGCACAGGTGTTCGTCAGCGAGATCATGCCGGAGGACGTGCAGGCGCTCGTCTACTGACGCGGCACACCCCTGCTGCCGGCCCCGCCTACTGACGCGGTCGGCGCTTGCCGTCGAGCTCGTCCCACCACTCGTCGGACTTCGGGTCGCCGCTGGGGTCGTCCCACCAGCGGTCGTCCGGGCCGCGCCGGTTCGCGACCATCGCCGCGACCGGGGGAATGACCATGGCGACCACGCACATGCCCACGGCCACCGGGACCGACCAGAGCCGCACCACGGCCCAGGCGGACACGAAGAGGACGAGGCATCCGCCCATCATCAGGAAGTAGTTGCGGCGCCGTCGCGCGTACATGTCTCCAGCGTACGACCGCGCCCGGACACGACCGAAGGGCCGCACCTCGTTCCCGGTAAGCGTCCAACCCCCAGGAGGTGCGGCCCTTCGGCCTGTCAATGAATCAGACGGCGATGGCGACCTCGGAGAGGCCACCCGTCTGTGCGACGACCGTGCGGTCCGCCGTGGCTCCGGGGACGAGCGCACGCAGGGTCCACGTGCCCTCGGCCGCGTAGAAGCGGAACTGTCCGGTCGCCGAGGTCGGGACCTCGGCGGTGAACTCTCCGGTCGAGTCCAGCAGACGGACGTAGCCCGTCACCGGCTCGCCGTCACGGGTCACCTGACCCTGGATGGTGGTCTCACCGGGCTTGATCGTCGAGGCGTCGGGGCCACCGACCTGCGCTCCACACATGCTGTTTCTCCTTGCAGAAGGTCGGGGTGGGTTACTTGTTGGCGCCGAGCTCGATCGGCACGCCGACGAGGGAGCCGTACTCGGTCCACGAGCCGTCGTAGTTCTTGACGTTCTCCTGGCCGAGGAGCTGGTGCAGCACGAACCACGTCAGCGCGGAGCGCTCACCGATGCGGCAGTAGGCGATGGTGTCCTTCGACAGGTCGACCTGCTCGTCCTCGTAGAGGGCCTTGAGCTCCTCGTCGGACTTGAACGTGCCGTCGTCGTTGGCGTTCTTCGACCACGGGATGTTGCGGGCGCTGGGCACATGGCCGGGGCGCTGCGACTGCTCCTGCGGGAGGTGCGCCGGGGCGAGCAGCTTGCCGCTGAACTCGTCGGGCGAACGCACGTCGACCAGGTTCTGGTTGCCGATCGCGGCGACGACGTCGTCACGGAAGGCGCGGATGGACTTGTCCTGCGGCTTGGCCTTGTACTCGGTCGCCTCACGGACCGGCACCTCGGCGACCAGGTCGCGGGAATCGAGCTCCCACTTCTTGCGGCCGCCGTCGAGCAGGCGGACGTCGCTGTGGCCGTAGAGCTTGAAGTACCAGAAGGCGTAGGAGGCGAACCAGTTGTTGTTGCCGCCGTAGAGGACGACGGTGGAGTCGTTCGCGATTCCCTTCGCCGACAGGAGCTTCTCGAAACCCTCCTGGTCGATGAAGTCACGGCGGACCGGGTCCTGGAGGTCCTTGGTCCAGTCGATGCGGATCGCGTTCGTGATGTGGTTCTTGTCGTAGGCCGAGGTGTCCTCGTCGACCTCGACGATGACGACCTTCGGGTCGTCGAGGTGGGCCTCGACCCAGTCGGCGTCTACCAGGACGTCGCTGCGGCTCATGGTGGTTCTCCTCCGGGGCAGTGTGCGGCGGTGGTGCGCGAGGGGTTGTGCGCGAGAGGTGTGCGGGTACGCGGAAGTCGCGTCGGTCAGCACGGGGCGGCCCTGACAAGAGGTCGAAGGGCCAGGGGGATACGGGGCAGGGCTCCCGCTCAGATGGTGCGACAGAGCATGGCGGCGACGCGGCACAGGTCTACTGCCCGCCGCTTCGTGAGATCCGCCTGTCGCTGCTTCATGGCACCGATCGTAGGGACGAGTCGGCCGCCGTGTCACCGGCGTGTCGTATGGTGAGACGCGATCGTCCACTATGTGAAACCTCGAGAAGGGCACACCGCCTCGGCATGGACCCTGGAGTGACCTGGGTCACGACTCCTTCTGCCCAGCGGACACAGCCGTCTCACCATTCGGCCACGACGCCCCGGATCAGCCTGCCAGCCGGACGTCCTTGCCGGTCACCGTGATCACGACACCGTCGGGCCCGGCCTCGACCTTCTCCAGCTCGAGCCCCTCCGGGAGCCCGCCGAGCCTGCGGTCGAAGTCGGTCTTCTTGCGGACCTCGCCCTCGAGCCCCGGGATGCCCTCGCCGGGCACCTTGTCGGCCCGCACCCGGATCGTGTCGCCGTCGACAATGCTCACGGTCGAGACGACGCTGCGCGTGATCTTGCCGAACACCGGCAGCGTCACGGACCCGGTGACCTTCACCTTGCCGTTCTGGCCGTACGCGACGCTGACACCGTCGTCGGCCGCCGCGGTGAGGTCCGCGTACGAGATACGGGCAGTGCCCTCGGCGCGGGCGGCCGTGGCACTCGAATACCCCTCGCCCACGCGGACGTCGGACAGGTCGGCGGTCATCTCCTCGATCCGCACCGGCCGGCCCGCCGCCCTCGTCTCGATGCCGGTGAGGCTGATCGTGACCTCGTCGAACTTCTTGTCCATCGCCTGGGTCAGGAACGGGAAGCCCTTGATGGAGACGTCCGTCGAATCGGCCGTCCCCTCCTGGACCTTGATGCGCTCTGCCGCCTCCGACTCGGCCATGTTGACCGCGAGCCGGTCCACGGCGACGAACAGGGCGCCCAGGATCACGACGACGACGGTCAGTATTCGCAGTGCACGCATGTGTTCGGTGTCCCCCACCCTGTCTGGCACGGACGCCCGTTGAGCCCGAATCCGTCCGGACGACGCCTGCGCATTGATCGACGTCCGGCGGCCTGTGATGGTTCCGCGCCTGCCCGCGAGACGGTGGGGCTATGCCAGCGCGCGGCCGATCAGGTAGACGGCAGGAGCCGCCGCCGTCAGGGGCAGCGCCACACCCGCGGTCATGTGGACGAAGCGGGAGGGGTAGTCGTACGAGGCGACCCGCAGGCCGATCAGCGCGCAACCGCCCGCCGCGAGGCCGAGCAGCGCGCCCTCGGCGCCCAGGTCGGTGAGCCCGCCCGCCGCGATACCGCCACCGGCCGCGGCCAGCAGGGACAGGACGACGGACGACGGCCCCGACGGTGGCAGCGCACGGGCGAGCGTGGCCACGGCCACCGCGACCGAGCCGACGACCACGGCGTCGCCCGCCGCGGCGAGATGGCCGGTCGCGAGGATCGCCAGAGCCGCGGAGGCGACGGTCGCCATCAGCCCGTACATCCTCTCCTCGGGGCCCGCGTGGCTGCGGAGCTGGAGGACGAGCGTGAGCAGCACCCACACACCGAGCGTGCCGACGATCGCGGCGGCCGCGTTCCCCTCCCCGGAGGCGAGGAGCGCGGCGTCGGCGGCCACGCCGCCGAGGAAGGCGAGCGCGATGCCCTGCCGGGCCGGCCACATGCCGTTGAGCCTGAACCAGCCGGCCGCCGTGACGGCCTGGAGCAGCACGAGCGGTACGAGCAGCGCGTACGGGCCGAGTGCCGCTCCGCCGGCGAGCAGCAGTGCCAGCACCGCGGTCAGTCCGGCGGACTGCATCCCGGGCGCGATGATCGGCGAACGGCCCTCCGCCCGCGCGCGCTGCGCGTCGGTGATCCGGGCGTTGCCGCCGACGCTGGGCGTGCTGTACCCGGTGGCGTGGGCCGCCGGTTCCGGCGCGGTGGCCGCCTGCGCGGCCGCCGGTTCGTAAGCCGCGTGCGCCGCGTAAGCCGTGTGCCCCTGCTCGCCGGAGTGGCCGTACGCCGCGTGCGCATGACCCGGCGCATGGCCCGCCGCGGGCGCTGTGCCCGGGGCGTACGCCTGTGCGTGGCCGTACGGGGGGCCGGGCGCGGGAGCCTCCGGCGGCAGTGGCCGGCCGCCGGCCGGGGTCACAGGGATGTACGCGGTGTCGGCCGCGGCCTGGGCGATCTGACCGTAGGCCGTCGCCCCTTCGGGCGGGGGCTGGGCGATCTGACCGTAGGCCGTCGCCCCTTCCGGCGCGGGCTGGGCGGGCCGCACGACCGGCTGGTACTGCGTGTCCCAGGTCTCGCCCTGCCAGGTCTGCGTCTCACCGGCGCCCTGGACCGCCTGCTGCTGCCCGTACGGGTCCTCGTGAGGCGGGTACGGCTGCTGCCTGTACGGATACTGCTGATCGCTGCTCATGCTGTGCGGTTCACCCTCCTGCGAACGGCGGGAGCACCTCGACCGTGCCGCCCTCGGCAAGCCGTACGGTCTCATGTGCGCGGGTGCCGACGGGGTCACCGTCGACCAGGAACGAACACCGCTGCAGTACCCGGGTCAGCTCCCCCGGGTGCCGCTCGCGCACCGCGTCGAGCGCCTCCGCGAGCGTCTCCGCGGTGTACGGCTCCTCCGCGACCTGGGCCGCCGCCTTGGCCGCGGCCCAGAAGCGGATGGTTCCCGCTGCCATAGCGGCACTCCTTTCGTTCATGTGCGCGCCGCTCACCATGATGGGCTATCTGCCGGTGAGCCAGTCCCCCAGGCGCCGGAGCAGCGCCTCGTCCGCGGCATTCTCCGCGTGTCCCATGCCCGGCTCCAGCCACAGCTCCGCCGTTCCCTCGGGAGCCGCCGCGGCCAGCATTCGGGGGTGGTCGAGCGGGAAGTAGGGGTCGCGGTCGCCGTGGACGATCAGCAGAGGCGCCGGCGCGACCAGCGGCACCGACTCCACCGGGGAGAGTGGGACCGGGTCCCACTCCTGGTGGTGGATACGGGTACGGAATCCGTAGCGGCCGACGAGCCGGCCCGTCGGCCGGGTGACGACCCAGTGCAGCCGCCGCATCGGCGCCGTCCCGCGGTAGTACCAGCGGGCGGGGGCGCTCACGGCGACCACTGCGTCCGTGCGTGCCTCCATACGTGCCTCCGTACGCCCCTCATGCATCCGCTGCCCGTACAGAGCCGCGTGTCGCAGCACCACGGAGCCTCCCATCGAGAAGCCGACGGTCATCACCTTCGTGTGCCCGAGAGAGCGGGCCCACTCCACGGCGGCGGCCAGGTCCAGCACCTCGCGGTCGCCGACGGTCGAGCGCCCTCCGGAGCCGCCGTGCCCGCGGAACGAGAACGTCACCACGCCCGCGTACTGCGCGAACGTCCGCGCGGCACGGCGCACGGCGGGCCGGTCGAGAGAGCCGGTGAAACCGTGCGCGACGACGATCGCGGTGTCGGCCGGACCGGCCGCGCACGGCTCGAAAAGCGCCTCGATCCGGACGCCGTCCGATGCCATGAGAGTGGCGTGCCGGGGAAGGGGCGTGATCCTCGATACGTCCACAGTGTGAAATCGGCCCTCTCCCACAGATCTCATGTGGGCTATTCTGCTGGCAGAGGATCCGGGCAATGCAGCCCCCGGGTCCTTTTGTGTTTTCCGGCCGGTGTTACGGACTGGTGAACAATTACTCACAAGGCTCTCGAGGCGCGAGAGAGCTGTTGTACGAAGCAGTGCACGTCCTCGCAGGGACCGAGGAGGAACCGACGTCATGGACGAGCGAACCGACGAGCGAACCGAGAACACCGAGAACACCGAGAACGACGAACGCAGGACGATCAGGGCAGGTGGGACGCGATGAGCTCACTGCTGCTGCTGACCAATGCGCTCCAGCCGTCGACGGAGGTACTTCCCGCCCTCGGCCTGCTTCTGCACAACGTACGGGTGGCCCCTGCCGAGGGTCCGGCCCTGGTCGACACCCCCGGTGCCGACGTGATCCTCGTCGACGGCCGCCGCGATCTGCCGCAGGTGCGGTCGCTGTGCCAGCTGCTGCGGTCCACGGGCCCCGGCTGCCCGCTGATCCTGGTGGTCACCGAGGGCGGCCTCGCGGCCGTGACCGCGGACTGGGGCGTCGACGACGTGCTGCTCGACACGGCCGGACCGGCCGAGGTCGAGGCACGGCTGCGGCTCGCGACGGGCCGCCAGCAGATCACCGTCGACGACTCCCCGATGGAGATCCGCAACGGCGACCTGTCGGTGGACGAGGCGACGTACAGCGCCAAGCTGAAGGGCAGGGTCCTGGACCTGACCTTCAAGGAGTTCGAGCTGCTCAAGTACCTCGCACAGCATCCCGGCCGGGTCTTCACCCGGGCCCAGCTGCTGCAAGAGGTCTGGGGCTACGACTACTTCGGCGGCACCCGCACGGTCGACGTCCACGTACGGCGGCTGCGCGCCAAGCTCGGCCCCGAGCACGAGTCGCTCATCGGAACCGTACGGAACGTCGGCTACCGCTTCGTCGCTCCGGAGAAGGTCGAACGCGCGGCCGAGGAGGCCAAGGCGAAGGCCTCCGATGCCGTGGCCCGTACGGAGGACACCTCCGAGGTGGAGGAAGAGGCCGTACGCCCTGCCCAGAGGTAGGTCACCCCGCGTAGACTTCGCGCGTGGCCAAGGTGACGCGGGACGATGTGGCAAGACTGGCGGGGACTTCGACCGCGGTCGTCAGCTACGTCATCAACAACGGACCCCGGCCGGTCGCCCCGGCCACGCGCGAGCGGGTACTCGCAGCCATCAAGGAGCTGGGGTACCGGCCCGACCGGGTTGCCCAGGCGATGGCGTCCCGGCGCACCGACCTCATAGGCATGATCGTTCCGGACGCCCGGCAGCCGTTCTTCGCGGAAATGGCACACGCGGTCGAACAGGCCGCGGCCGAGCGCGGGAAAATGGTCCTCGTCGGCAATTCCGACTACCGCAACGAGCGCGAGGTCCACTATCTGCGGGCCTTCCTCGGAATGCGGGTCTCCGGGCTGATCCTGGTCAGCCAGGGGCCCAGCGAGCGGGCCGCGGCGGAGATCGAGGCGTGGGACGCACGGGTCGTCCTGCTCCACGAGCGCCCCGAGGCGATCGACGACGTCGCCGTCGTCACCGACGACATCGGCGGCGCGCAGCTCGCCACGCGGCACCTGCTGGAGCACGGGCACGAGTACGTCGCCTGCCTCGGCGGCGTCGAGTCGACCCCCGCGGTCGGCGACCCGGTGGCGGACCACGTCGAGGGCTGGCGCCGGGCGATGCTCGAATCCGGCCGGTCGACCGAGGGCCGTCTCTTCGAGGCGCCGTACAACCGCTACGACGCGTACCAGGTCGCCCTGAAGCTGCTCGCCGGGCCGGACCGGCCGCCGGCGATCTTCTGCTCCACGGACGACCAGGCTTTCGGTGTGCTGCGGGCGGCGCGGGAGCTGCGGATAGACGTGCCGGGCGAGCTGGCGGTGGCGGGCTTCGACGACGTGAAGGAAGCGGCACTGACGGACCCGCCGCTGACAACGATCTCCTCGGACCGTCCGGCGATGGCCAGGGCGGCGGTGGATCTGGTCCTCGACGACGGTCTGCGGGTGGCGGGGTCGCGCCGTGAGCGGGTGAAGCTGTTCCCCTCGGGGCTCGTGGTCCGCCGCTCGTGCGGCTGCGGAGGGTAGCGGGGGCGGCGCGCGACTCCGGGGGCCGAGCCCCAGGACGCCCGCGCTTATATGGGGCATACACCGTTCTGTCGGGCTTCTCAGCGCCGCCTCAGACTGCTCTCATCTGCGTCGCCGACAGTCGTCCCCATGACGGACCACTACCGACGCAGCGGCTACGACACCGACGATCGCCACCAGCACCCCCAGTACCAGCACCGGTACACCCGGCAGCCGTACGGCACCCCGTCGGCGGGCGGCGGCTACCCGCCGCCCGCGGCCCACCACCCCGTCCCCCAGCCGAAGGCGAGGGCCAAGCGGCCCGTCGCGCTGATCGCCGCCGTCGCCATCGTCGCCGCGGCCATCGGGGGCGGCGCCTCCGCGCTCGTCGGGGAGCTCACCGGCGACGCGGGCAGCGGCGGCTCCGGCTCGGTCGCCGGCACCAACGTCTCGCAGAGCAGCAAGGGCACCGTCGCCGGCGTCGCGCAGGCCGTGTCGCCGAGCATCGTCGAGATCAGCGCCACGTCCGGCGCCGGCCGGTCCACCGGTTCCGGCGTGATCATCACCTCGGACGGCGAGATCGTCACCAACAACCACGTCATCTCCGGCGCTTCGGTGATCAAGGTCCGGCTCAGCGACGGGAAGGCCTACGAGGCGGATGTCCTCGGCACCGACCCCGACAAGGATCTCGCCCTCATCAAGCTCAAGGGCGCGTCCGGACTGAAGGCCGCCGCGCTCGGTGACTCGAGCGACGTCAAGGTCGGCGACGAGGTCGTCGCGATCGGTTCCCCGGAGGGCCTGACCGGCACGGTGACCAGCGGCATCGTGTCCGCCTTGGACAGGGACGTCACCGTGGCCAGGGACGAGGGCCGCCGGCAGCAGCCGGATCGCCGGGAGAACTGGCCCTTCGAGTTCGGCGGGGAGCAGTTCAACGGCGACACCGGCGACTCGACCACCACCTACAAGGCCATCCAGACCGACGCCTCCCTCAACCCGGGCAACTCCGGCGGCGCGCTGATCAACATGAACGGCGAGATCATCGGCATCAACTCGGCCATGTACTCACCCAGTTCGGCGACCGGCTCCACCGCGGGCAGCGTCGGCCTCGGCTTCGCGATCCCCGTCGACACCGTGAAGGCCGACCTGGACGGCCTGCGCTCGGGCGACGGCGACTGATCGCGTGCGAGGCTGGGTCCATGACTGAAGGCGAGCGCATCCTGATCGTCGACGACGAGCCCGCCGTGCGCGAGGCGCTCCAGCGTTCCCTCGCGTTCGAGGGATACGGCACCGAGGTCGCAGTCGACGGTGTCGACGCCCTCGCCCGGGCGGAGGCGTACACGCCCGACCTGATCGTGCTCGACATCCAGATGCCCCGGATGGACGGCCTGACCGCCGCCCGCCGGCTGCGGGCCGCCGGTTCCAGGGTGCCGATCCTGATGCTGACGGCGCGCGACACCGTCGGCGACCGGGTCACCGGGCTCGACGCGGGCGCGGACGACTACCTGGTGAAGCCGTTCGAGCTGGACGAGCTGTTCGCCCGGATCCGCGCGCTGCTGCGGCGCAGCTCGTACGCGACCGGCGCCGGCGTGGATGCCGCCGACGACGTCCTGTCCTTCGCCGACCTGCGGATGGATCTGGCGACCCGCGAGGTCACCCGCGGCACCCGCCGCGTCGAGCTGACCCGTACCGAGTTCACGCTGCTGGAGCTGTTCCTGGCGCATCCGCGGCAGGTGCTCACCCGGGAGCAGATCCTCAAGTCCGTCTGGGGGTTCGACTTCGAGCCGAGCTCCAACTCCCTCGACGTGTACGTCATGTACCTGCGGCGCAAGACGGAGGCGGCCGGCGAGCCGCGTCTGGTCCACACGGTCCGCGGCGTCGGGTACGCGCTGCGCACCGGCGGCGCGGAGTGACGAACAGGTTCCGCGCCCTGCCCCTGCGCTCCCGGCTGGCACTGCTGGTGGCGACGGCGGTGGCGATCGCCGTCGCGGCGGCGGCGAGCGTGTGCTGGCTGGTGGTGCGCGGCGCGCTGGTCGACTCGCTGGACAACGCCCTGAGCACCAACCGGATGACACCGCGGCAGGCGCTCGTCTTCGTCGACCCCTCCGGCCAGTGCCGCAGGGCCAAGCCGGTCGGGCCGGACACGAACCCTTTCAAGTCGACCATCCAGTTGCTGGACCGCGAGGGGAACAGCTGCGTCGTCCTCGGCGAGGAGTCGGTCGAGGTCACGGAGGCCGACCTCGAGGTCGCCGACGGCCGGTCGGAGTCCTCCTTCCACAACGCGACCGCCTCCGACGGCGACGAGTACCGCGTCTTCACATATCCGATCGAGGGCTATGCGGGTGCGGTGATCGTCGCCCGCCCCCTCAGCGAGGTCGACGACACCCTCGGCGATCTGACGCTGGTGCTCGCCCTGGTCGCCGGCGCCGGTGTGCTCGGTGCGGGCGCGGCGGGGGCCTGGGTAGCCCGGGCCGGTCTGCGGCCGGTCGACGAACTGACCGGCGCGGTCGAGCACGTGGCCCGCACCGAGGACCTGAGCGTACGCATCCCCGTCGACGGCGAGGACGAGATCGCCCGGCTGTCGCGCTCGTTCAACGCGATGACCGCCGCGCTGGCGTCCTCGCGCGACCTCCAGCAGCAGCTGATCGCCGACGCGGGTCACGAGCTGCGCACGCCGCTGACCTCGCTGCGCACGAACATCGAGCTGCTCGACCGGAGCGAGGAGACCGGCCGGGCGATCCCGCCGGACGACCGCAGGGCACTGCTCGCCTCCGTGAAGGCGCAGATGACGGAGCTGGCCGCACTCATCGGCGATCTGCAGGAACTGTCCCGTCCGGACGCCGCCGCGGGCACACGGGTGCAGGTGGTGGCGCTGCACGAGATCGTGCAGAGCGCGCTCGACCGGGCCCGGCTGCGCGGGCCCGAGCTGGAGTTCGCCACGGATCTCGCGCCCTGGTACGTGCGGGGCGACGAGGCCGCGCTCGAGCGGGCGCTGGTCAACGTCCTGGACAACGCGGTCAAGTTCTCCCCGCCGGGCGGCCGGATCGAGGTGGGCCTGCGGAACGGCGAGCTGACCATCAGGGACCACGGGCCCGGCATCCCGGCGGAGGAGCTGCCGCACGTCTTCGAGCGGTTCTGGCGTTCGCCCTCCGCCCGGTCGCTGCCGGGCTCGGGTCTCGGGCTGTCGATCGTGGCCCGTACGGTCCAGCAGGCCGGCGGCAGCATCGTGCTGGCTCCGGCGCCGGGCGGCGGCACCCGCGCGGCGATCCGGCTGCCGGGCGCGGCGACCCCCCCGCCGGTGAGCAGCTCCTGACACCCCGAACACCCGGCTGCGGCGCGGCAACTCCCCAGCCGTGACCCGCTCCTGTCGCCCGGTGGCCGCCCCGGTACGGTCGAGGCCATGCAACCACAGCCGCCGTACGCCGCCCCGTTCACGCCGCCGCCGTCTGTGCCGCCGCGCCGCACCGGTCTCCTGGTGGCCGCGCTGGCCGTCGGGCTGTTGATCGGCGGCGGGGGCGTGGGCGCGGCCTGGGCGCTGAGCGGCGGCACGTCGGCGACGGGCCCCGCGGACGACGCCCGCGGGGCGTGCGACGCCCTGGCCGGCTTCGACGAGTCGAAGTACGCGGCCAAGGGCGACGAGGGGATGGTGGCACTGAACCGCTGGAACGGAGCCGTGACGCTGTCCGCCGCGGCGGCCGCGGGCGACCCGGCGCACAAGCCGCTCGCGGACGCCCTGCGCCGGGCGGCCGACCGCCATATGCAGGTCTTCGAGTTCGACGCGCGGGCGAAGAAGGACATGGCCACCGCACGCGGGATCTGCGACGACCTGTAGGCCGGCTCCGGAGCCCGCTCAGCCGTTGTGGCGGACGAGCGAGTCGACGAGGCCGGCGCGGGTGTTGGGATAGTCCATCGCGACGATGCCCAGCCCGCGCCAGCCGCTCGCCTCGGAACCGTCGATGAAGGAGTGGACGCGCGGGTTGAGGTTGTCGGAGTTCCAGCGGGGCGGCAGATACGCCGACGTGCTGACGTAGTTGATGAACAGCTTGCCCGGCTGCTGGACGGCCTTGCGGAAGTGCGCCTCGATCTTCGAGTACTTGGGGTTCGGCATGGCGTTCCAGTCGTCCTGGATGTCGAACAGCTCCCCGTCCGCGTAACGGACGCCGGGCAGACCGCCGTTGTCGCCGAGGAGCACGACCCGGCCGCGCGCCTCGCCCAGCGCGGGGATGCCGTCGCCGATCCGGAACAGCGGCCGCCAGCCGCGGTTGTCGAGGTAGTCGTCGAAGATCGCGCGGAAGGTGGCGTCGCCGTCCTGCGAGTACTCCTGCTTGACCCGCATGAGCACGGTCTCCGAGGGGTGCGCGGCGAGGAACTCCCAGCAGGCGACGAGGACATCGCCGAACATCATGTTCTGGTAGGACGGGCCGTGGTGGATGGCGAACGAGCCGCCGGTGACCCGGCACCGTATGTCGAGGAAGCGGATCCCACTGGCGAGCTGCTGGGCGATGGTCGTGTTCTGGCACTCGCTCCACGGTCCGCCGAAGCGGGCGCCCGAGTCGTGGGCGCCGGGAATCGTCAGCCGTTGCAGGGGGGTGGAGTCGGCGGCACCGGCCATCCAGTCCTGTGCGGACAGGGGGGTGCGGCGCGGTGCGGCGGTGGCGTGGGGGGCGCCGATGAGAGCGGTCGCGGTCAGAGCCGCGGCACCCGTGAGGAATCTCCGTCGGTCCATGGCAGCGGAGTATGTCGCGTCCGCGTCAAGTTCACCAGACGTCGGTACCCGCCGGTAACGCCGGTGGGGCGGCAGGCCGTCGGCCCGCCGCCCCACCGTTTCACGTACCTACTGGACGACCGTGATCCGGTCGGCCGCCGGAGGCGTGATCGGCGCGGTGGCCGAGGAGTTCGCCGCCAGGTAGGCGTTGAAGACGTCCAGGTCGGAGGCGCCGACCAGCTTGTTGGTGTGCTCCTTCAGGACCGAGAAGCTGTCACCGCCGCCCGCCAGGAACTCGTTCATCGCGACCCGATAGCTCTTCGACGGGTCGATCGCCTCACCGTTCAGCTTCACCGAGTCCACGACGATCCGCTCGGCACCGGTCTTCGTCAGGTCCAGGGTGTAGGTGAAGCCCTCGGACACCTGAAGGATCTTCGGCGACGCCTCGTTCGCACCGCTGACCTGCTGCTGGAGCGCGGTGATCAGCTGAGCGCCGGTCAGGTCGACGACGTTCATCATGTTGGTGAACGGCTGGACCGTGTAGGCCTCGCCGTACGTCACCACACCGTCGCCCTCGCTGCCCGATGCCTTGAAGACCAGGTCCGAGCGAATGCCGCCCGGGTTCATCAGCGCCAGCTGCGCACCGCCCTTGTCGGCCGGAGCGAGGCCCGCGAGCTGCGCGTCCGCGATGAGGTCGCCGAGCGGCTTCTCCGGGGTGGTGGCGCCACGGCCGTTGATGTCCGCGGAGATGAAGCCCTGCGGACGGTTCGCGATCGGCTCGGCCAGCTCGTTCCAGCGCGTGATCAGGTCGGTCATGTCCTGCGCCTTGGGCTGGTCACGGCTGACGACGTGGTTGGCCGACCTGACCGCCGTACGCACGATGTCCTTGGTGCGGCGGTCGTAGGTGAGCGTGGTGTCCGTGTAGAGCTTGCCGTACGAGGACGCGGAGGTCACCATGCGCGGCTTGCCGGACGGGTCCGGGATGGTGCACACGTACGCCTGGTGGGTGTGGCCGGTGACGAGCGCGTCGACCTTCGGCGTGATGCCCTTGGCGATGGCGGCGATGGGGCCGGAGATACCGTCGCCCGCACCCGGCGAGTCGCAGTCGTAGTTGTACGACGTCGACGCCGGCGAACCGCCCTCGTGGATCAGCGCGACGATCGACTTCACGCCCTTGCGGTCGAGCTCACGGGCGTACTTGTTGATCGTCTCGACCTCGTCGTGGAACTTGAGGCCCTTGATGCCGCCCGCGCTGACGATGTCGGGCGTGCCCTCGAGGGTCACACCGATGAAGCCGATCTTGACGCCGTTCTTCTTCCAGACGGTGTACGGCTTCAGGATCGGCTTGCCCGTCGACTCCTTGGTGACATTGGCCGCGAGGTAGGGGAAGTCCGCGCCTTCGAACTCCTTGCCCTCCTCGGAGCAGCCGTCGGTCGGGTGGCAGCCGCCGTTCTGCAGACGGGCCAGTTCGGCCGCGCCCTCGTCGAACTCGTGGTTGCCCACGCCCGTCACGTCGAGGTCCAGCTTGTTCAGCGCCTCGATCGTCGGCTCGTCGTGGAACAGCCCGGACACCAGCGGGCTCGCGCCCACCATGTCGCCGGCCGCTGCGGTGACCGAGTACCGGTTGCCCTTGCGCGCCTCGCGCAGCGAGGTCGCCAGGTACTCGACGCCACCGGCCGGGATCGACTTGACCGTGCCGTCGGGCTGGATCTCGGAGACGTTGCCGGCCGAGCCGGCCGGCGGCTCCAGGTTGCCGTGCAGGTCGTTGAAGGAGAGCAGCTGCACATCGACGGTGCGCGGCTTGTGGTGGCCGTGACCGTGCCGGTCGCCGGAGGCGGCTCCGGCTGGCAGCGCGGCGACGAGCGCGCCGACGGTCGCGAGCCCGGCGGCGGCTGCGAGAACGCGACGGCTCCGCCGGGCCGCGCGATGGTTGTGAGGTGTCGCTGACATCTGTCCCCTTGTCAGTTCCAGCGTGGTGTGAGGGTGGAGGCCGCCCGGACTGCATCCGCCGAGTGCCTCCCGCTGCCGCAGCCTAGAGTCAACGCGCGTAGCGCGACAGGGGGATGTGGGTTACGACCTGGTTGCCGTCTTCCGTCAACGGGCGATATGCCGCCCATCACCCGTATGGCGGACACATATACGCAGAAGCGTCACCGCACAGGTGGCCGCCGCAAGTGCGTGCGCCGTGAACGACGAGGTCACGGCCCGCACAGCCCACCCCGGGCACTTCGGGCAGCCGGGCTTCCACGTGTCCGTCGCCGACGACCTCCTCAGGGACAAGGAGGGCGACGGCACCACCCCCGGCATCTCATCGCGGAGAGCCGGAACCGGGTGTTCGTCGAGTTCGCCTTTGCGGGGACACAACGCACCGATGGCCGCCGGCACCTACGCCGGACTGCCCGACCAGGTCCGGGCCCTGATGCCCAGCGCCGAGGTACCTGACCCTGATCGCCGACGACGTACTCGGCGCCGCGCCGCAGGACCGGTGAGCCGTGGCGGCTCCGCCGTACCCTCGAAGCATGACGATCGACGCAGTGATTCCGGAGCCCGGCCGGCAGATCCAGTCCCTCGACGAGCTGACCCCCGAGCAGGCAGAGGCCGTGCTCGGCGTACTCGCGGAGGCTGCACGGTCCGACGGGATGCAGGCCGTCTCCGAGCAGGGGCGGCTGCAGTTGCGCGGTGCACGGCGGGAAGGCGTGCGGCACTTCCTGCTCACGGTCGGCGACCAGCTCGTCGGCTACGCGCAGCTCGAGGACACCGACCCCGTGGAGGCCCCCGCGGCCGAACTGGTCGTGCACCCGAGCCACCGCGGGCGGGGCCACGGGCGGGCGCTGGGCACGACGCTGCTGGACGCGTCGGGCAAGCGGCTGCGCATGTGGGCGCACGGGGGCAAGTCCGCCGCCCGGCACATGGCCCAGGTCCTCGGCCTGACGCTCTTCCGCGAACTGCGCCAGCTGCGGCGGCCCTTGAGCTTCACGAGCATCGCCGAGCCCATCTACCCGGCCGGAGTCACCGTACGCACCTTCGTTCCCGGCCGGGACGACGCCGCATGGCTCGCGGTGAACGCCGCCGCCTTCGCGCACCACCCCGAACAGGGCTCGCTGGCCCAGCGGGACCTGGACGACCGCAAGGCCGAGCCGTGGTTCGACCCGAAGGGCTTCTTCCTGGCGGAACGGGGCGGGGAGATCATCGGCTTCCACTGGACGAAGGTGCACGCGGAGGAGCAGCTCGGCGAGGTGTACGTCCTCGGGATCCGTCCCGACGCCCAGGGCGGCGGCCTCGGCAAGGCCCTCACCGCGACCGGCCTGCGTTACCTGGCCTCGCAGGGGCTGCCGACCGCGATGCTCTACGTCGACGCCGACAACCCGGCGGCGCTGCGGGTGTACGAGCAGATGGGCTTCGTCACGCACGAGGTGGATCTGATGTACCGCACGGAGACCTGACAGATCGGACCGGTCAACAGGCCAGGGGGCGGCGTCCGTTGACACCGCCCCCCTGGACGAGCCGATGGCCGATCTCGCCCCTCCCCCATGGCCCTCCGGGCATGGGAGGTGCCCCCACGCCCGGCCCCGGCTGATGGCCGCGCTGATGACACAGGCCGCCGACCACGGCACCACCATCGTGATCTCCTCGCACATCCTGTCCGAGCTGGAGACCACCTGCGACTACGTGCTCCTTGTCGACGACGGCCGTGTACGCCTCGCCGGAGAGACGGACGACCTGCTCGCAGCCCACACCCTCCTCACCGGGCCGATCGCAGGCCTGCCCGACCACACCGTCGTCGAATCGCGCACGACGAGCCGTCAGCCGACCGCGCTGGTACGGGGGGCCAGCGGTCGGTGACCACAGGCTGGGCCGGCAGGAGCGGCAGGTGTTCTTCGCCCTCGGGCCGACACTGGCCGCCCACTGCCTGCTCGCGGTCGCCGTCGGCGCACTCACCGGCCTGCTGGTACGCCGCGCCATGGTCGCGATGTCCGTCGCGGGTCTGGCGACCGGGGCCGTCATGGCTGTCATGATCGCCCTGTGGGAGCGCCTGTGGGCGCCCGCCCCGCCATCAGTGACGACCCGGACAGCATGCAGTTCGCACCCGGTGAGTTCATCCTGGACAGCGGCCCGCTGACCGCGTCGGGAGAGCGGCTCTGCGACAGCGTGTGCTTTACGCCGCAGTACGCGGCCTGCTACACCGAGCACGAATCGTCGGCAGGCGGTGGGAGTACCATCCCTCCTCGCACCTGTGGCCGCTCCAGCTCGTCGAGACCGGCATCGTCCTGGCGCTCACCGCCTCCGTTGCATACACGGCCTTCCGGATCTTCCGCCGCCGTCAAGCCTGACCGGGCCGCCTGACCGGACCGACGCGCCTCCTGACCGGGGCCGGACGAACGAACGGCCCCCGGGAACGACCCCCGGGGGCCGTGCCACGCTTTCCCTCACGTCATGTCCTTGTTACCGGGCATTCAGACGCCCTTGCGACCCTCACTCAATGCAGCCCGTTGTGCCCGCCTCCCCCAACGGGAGAAAACCTCTCACTCGCGCCCTTTCCGACGCGCCGGTGACGCCGTCCGCGCGGAACAATGGGCTCATGAGCCAGCAGCCCGCCGAGGTACCGGTCCAGCACCCCCAGCCGTCCGTCGCTTCCATAGCCGCGCACCGGCCGCACACCGTCGCAGCCACGGTCTCCGACCTCGAACCCGACATCGACTCGGATCTCGACTCCTACGAGGAGGACCTCGAGGCGGTACTGGGCACCGAGCTCCCGCAGGGGCGGTTCCTCGACCGGGAGCGCAGCTGGCTCGCGTTCAACGAGCGGGTCCTCGAGCTCGCGGAGGACCCTGCCACACCGCTGCTCGAGCGCGCCAACTTCCTCGCGATCTTCGCGTCCAACCTGGACGAGTTCTTCATGGTCCGGGTGGCCGGCCTCAAGCGCCGGATCGCGACGGGTGTCGCCACCCGTTCGGCTTCCGGTCTGCAGCCCCGCGAGGTCCTCGACCTGATCTGGACCCGTTCGCGTGAGCTCATGGCCCGGCACGCCGCCTGCTTCCAGCAGGACGTCGCCCCGGCCCTGGCCGACGAGGGCATACACCTCATTCGCTGGCCCGAGCTCACCGAGAAGGAGCAGGCCCGCCTCTTCACGCTCTTCCGGCAGCAGATCTTCCCGGTGCTGACCCCGCTGGCCGTGGACCCCGCGCACCCCTTCCCGTACATCTCGGGGCTCTCGCTCAACCTCGCGGTCGTCGTCCGCAACCCTGTCAGCGGTCACCGCCACTTCGCCCGGGTCAAGGTCCCCCCGCTGCTCTCCCGTTTCCTCGAGGCCTCGCCGCAGCGGTACGTGCCGTTGGAGGACGTGATCGCGGCACACCTCGAGGAGCTGTTCCCGGGCATGGAGGTGCTGGCGCACCACATGTTCCGGGTGACCAGGAACGAGGACCTGGAGGTCGAGGAGGACGACGCGGAGAACCTGCTCCAGGCGCTGGAGAAGGAGCTCATGCGGCGCCGGTTCGGCCCGCCGGTACGCCTGGAGGTCGAGGAGTCGATCGACCCGTACGTCCTCGACCTGCTGGTGCGCGAGCTGAAGGTGTCCGACGCCGAGGTCTACCCGCTGCCCGGGCCGCTGGACCTGACCGGGCTGTTCGGCATCTCGGCACTGGACCGGCCGGAGCTGCGGTACCGCAAGTTCGTCGCGGGCACCCACCGTGACCTGGCCGAGGTCGAGTCGGCGTCCGCGCCCGACATCTTCATGGCGCTGCGCGAACGGGACGTGCTGCTGCACCACCCGTACGACTCCTTCTCGACGTCCGTCCAGGCCTTCCTCGAGCAGGCCGCCGGCGACCCCGACGTCCTCGCGATCAAGCAGACGCTGTACCGGACCTCGGGCGACTCCCCGATAGTCGACGCGCTGATCGACGCCGCCGAGTCGGGCAAGCAGGTCCTCGTCCTCGTCGAGATCAAGGCCCGCTTCGACGAGCAGGCCAACATCAAGTGGGCGCGCAAGCTGGAGGAGGCCGGCTGCCACGTCGTCTACGGGCTCGTCGGCCTCAAGACCCACTGCAAGCTGT
This sequence comes from Streptomyces sp. NPDC027962, assembly GCF_055566095.1. Lineage (NCBI taxonomy): Bacteria > Bacillati > Actinomycetota > Actinomycetes > Kitasatosporales > Streptomycetaceae > Streptomyces > Streptomyces sp. NPDC027962. Next base: position 41,376 of record NZ_JBVHTA010000043.1, on the reverse strand, counting down.
CGCTGGTCGTCCGCCAGGAAGGCGAGACGCTGCGGCGCTACTCGCACGTCGGGACGGGCAACTACCACCCCAAGACCGCCCGGCTCTACGAGGACCTCGGGCTGCTCACCGCGGACCCGCAGGTCGGCGCGGACCTGTCCGACCTGTTCAACCGGCTGTCCGGCTACTCCCGCCGCGAGACCTACCGGCGGCTGCTGGTCGCGCCCAAGTCGCTGCGCGACGGGCTGATCTCCCGGATCAACAAGGAGATCACCCACCACCGGGCCGGACGCCCCGCCTACGTCCGCTTCAAGGTCAACTCGATGGTGGACGAGGCGGTCATCGACGCCTGCTACCGGGCCGCGACGGCGGGCGTGCCCGTGGACATCTGGGTGCGCGGCATCTGCGCGCTGCGCCCCGGCGTGGCCGGCCTCTCGGAGAACATACGCGTCCGCTCGATCCTCGGCCGCTTCCTGGAGCACTCCCGGATCTTCGCCTTCGGCAACGGCGGCGAGCCCGAAGTGTGGTTCGGCAGCGCCGACATGATGCACAGAAACCTCGATCGCCGGATCGAGGCACTGGTACGGGTCACCGACCCGGCCCACCGCGCGGCCCTCACCAGGCTGCTGGAGACCGGCATGTCCGACACCACGTCCTCCTGGCGCCTCGGCCCGGACGGCGCCTGGACCCGGCATGCCACGGACTCCGACGGCCAGCCGCTGCGGAACGTACAGGAGATGCTCATAGACGCCCGGAGGCGCCGGCGTGCACAGCCCTGAACTTTCCCGGCCGGACACCGCTCTCGCGGGCACTGCGGGCGAGGCGGTGGCCCACTATCTGCACGCGCAGGCGGGCGACTTCCTGCGCAGCCTGCGCCGGCACGGCGAGAGCGGCGCGGAGACGGCGGCGGTGGCGGAGTCGGCCCGCGCGCTGCGGGCCGCGTCCCGCCGCATCAGCGGGACGCTGCACACGTTCCGCCCGCTGCTGGACCCGGCCTGGGCGGACGGCCTGCGCACGGAACTGGCATGGCTGTCGACGACCCTGGCCCAGGAGCATGCGTACACGTCCTGCCTCTCCCGGCTGCTGGACGCCCTGTCCCGCCTGTCGGGCGCCGCGCCGCTGCCGTCCGCCCGTGGCGACAGCCTGCCGCTGAACGGCTCCGCGCGGTCGGCGGACCCCCTCGGGACGACCGGCTCCGGCACGGGATCGGCGGCAACCGTGTCGAGCACCACGGGATCCGCTGCTCCGGAAGGGGCCGCGCACACCTCGACCGGGTCGAGCACCGCGGACAGCGCACCGGCACCCGCCGCCACGGCCGGCGAGGGGAACGGCCCTGGCGAACGCGGCACCCTGCGCTACCCGGCCGCGCCGAGCGCCACGGAGGACGCGTCGGCGCTCGGCGCCACAGACGGGGAGGCCAACGCCGGCCGCGTCAGCGCCGTCATCGACGGCCCCGCCCCGGGCAACCGTGCCCGGCCCGACGCCCCAGGCGGCGAGAGCCCCGGCGCAAGCAGGCGCGGAATCGCGGATCGGGGTCGGACCAGGCACGACGCCCCGGCACTCGGCACCCCCGACGGCCCCACGAGCACCGACGACCCCACGAGCACCGACAGCACCAGCACCAGCACCAGCACCAGCACCAGCACCAGCACCAGCACCAAGCGTGAGCCCGCCCGCACGGGCGGCAGGAGCGGCACGCCCACAGGCGGCGGCGCGCTCGCCGTCGGGGCCGCACGGGCCGGGGCGTTGCTGGAGCGGCAGCTCACGCTGGCCCGGACGCGCGCGCACTCCGCCGCGCTCCAGGCACTCGGCTCCTCCCGTTTCCACGCCGTCGCCGACGCCGTCGCTTTACTGGCCTCCGACCTCCCGCTGGGCCCGGCCGCCGCCGGCCCCGCAGAGGAGACGCTGGCGCTGCCCGCCGAGGCCGCCGAACGGCGGCTGCTGGAGGCGGTCGCCGGGCTGCCCCTGGGCCGGGCCGCCCATCCGTACAACGCGGAGGCCCTGGTCAACGGGCTCGCCACCGCGGCCGCCGGTGAGGCACAGGACGCGCCCTGGCACGAGGTCCGCAGGCTCCTGCGTCTGCACTGCTACGCACTGGAGGTGCTCCGCCCGGGCAGCAGCTCGGTCCTTCTCCACGCGGGCCAGGTTCTCGACCGGCATCGTGACGCCGCGGAGGCGGCCACCGCGGCCGCCACCGCGGCCCGTACCCCGCGGATCGCGCCGGCCACCGCGTACGCCCTCGGTGTGCTGCACGCCGACCAGCGGCACGAGGTCGAGGCGGCCAGGTTCGCCTTCCAGCAGGAGTGGCGGCACGCCACGACGGCGGTCACGGCGCCATGAACGGCGGCGACACCGTGCTCGCCGCGGGATGCGTGCTCTGGCGCCGCTCCCCGTACGGGGACGACGGCATCGAGATCTGTCTCGTCCACCGGCCCAAGTACGACGACTGGTCGCACCCGAAAGGCAAGCTGAAGCGGGGCGAGGACGCCCTGGGCGCCGCAATGCGGGAGGTCCGGGAGGAGACCGGCCATCGCTGCGTGCCCGGCGCCCGCCTCCCCACGGCCCGCTACCTCGCGAACGGCCGGCCCAAGGAGGTCACCTACTGGGCAGCGGAGGCGACCTCGGGTTCCTTCGCCGCAGGCGCGGAGGTCGACCACATCGTGTGGCTGCCGCCCGCCGCCGCCCGCAACCGGCTCACCCACCCGCGGGACCGTGCGCTCGTCGACGCGCTCCTGCAGGCGCTGCACACAGCGTGAGCTTCCGGAAGCGTGCCGTATGCCTCTCCAGCAGCCCCGATACGCCGAAGGGGTGAACGTCCGGGCGAGCACCGCGTCGCCGGGCACGGTTCACCTTGCGTTCACTCTCTCCCGTCGGCCGCTTCATCTGATCTGCCTAATTTCGGCCTTACGCGGTGACCGGCACAGAGTCGGTCCCCCCACCCCGACGCACGCCGCCAACTCGGGCGGCCACTGGAAGGAACACCCGAAAGTGAAGCTTCAGCGCAAGAACGGGCTTCGCGCCACCGCGCTCGGTGCCCTCGCCCTGTCCGGCGCCCTGGTCCTCACGGCGTGTGGCTCGGACGACAACGCGGCCACCGGCCCTGACAGCGGCGACAAGACCAACGCCGCGTCGAACATCAAGTGCGACGACGCCAAGGGCCAGATCCTCGCGGCCGGCTCGACCGCGCAGAAGAACGCCATGGACCTGTGGGTGAAGAACTTCCAGGCCGCCTGTTCCGGTGTCGAGGTCAACTACCAGGCCATCGGCTCCGGTGGCGGTATCACCAAGTTCAACCAGGGCCAGGTCGCGTTCGCCGGCTCCGACTCCGCGCTGAAGCCGGAAGAGGTCGAGGAGTCGAAGAAGATCTGCAAGAGCGGCCAGGGGATCAACCTCCCGATGGTCGGCGGCCCCGTCGCGATCGGCTACAACCTGGAGGGCGTGGACAACCTCGTCCTCGACGCCGCCACCCTCGCGAAGATCTTCGACTCGGAGATCAAGAAGTGGAACGACCCGGCCATCGCCAAGCTCAACCCGGACGCGAAGCTGCCGGACTCGGCCATCCAGGCGTTCCACCGCTCCGACGAGTCGGGCACCACGCAGAACCTGCACAAGTACCTGAGCGAGGCCGCCCCGGCCGACTGGAAGCACGACCCCAAGTCGAAGTCGTGGCTGGCCCCCGGTGGCCAGGCCGCCAACGGCTCCTCCGGTGTCGCCGCCCAGGTGAAGCAGACCCAGGGCTCCATCGGCTACTTCGAGCTGTCGTACGCGACCTCGCAGTCGATCCCCTCCGTCAAGCTCGACACCGGCGCAGCCGCCCCGGTCGAGGCGACCACCGAGAACGCCTCCAAGGCCATCGCCGCCGCCAAGATCAAGGGCACCGGCAAGGACCTGGCCCTGTCCCTCGACTACAAGACCAAGGCCGAGGGCGCCTACCCGATCATCCTCGTGACGTACGAGATCGCCTGCGACAAGGGCAACAAGGCGGAGACCCTGCCGACCCTGAAGGCGTTCCTCAACTACGCCGTCAGCGAGGAGGGCCAGAAGGTCCTCGCCGATGCCGACTACGCGCCGCTGCCCGCCGAGATCGCGGCCAAGGTCCGCGAAATCGTCCCCACCCTGTCCTGATGTCCGGCCGGGGCCGGTCCGCCACCGCGGACCGGCCCCGGCATCCGGTGCACCGCCGCCTGGAGCCCGATGGCTCCGCAGACCGGAGACCCCGATGGATACCACAACCACCGCATCCCCACCGCCCCGCGCGCCGCACGACGAGCGCGCCACCCGCGGCAAACCCCGCCCCGGTGACCGCATCTTCCTGGGCCTGTCCCGGGGATCGGGCATAGCCCTTCTGGTAATCATGGCCGCGATCGCGGGATTCCTCGCGTACCGCGCCAGCATCGCCATCTCGAAGGACGGGGCGAACTTCCTCACCACCTCCGAGTGGAACCCCGCCGGCAGCCCGCCGGTCTTCGGCATCGCCGTACTCGCCTTCGGCACGGTCGTGAGCTCGGTCATCGCGATGGTCATCGCCGTCCCGGTCGCGGTCGGCATCGCGCTGTTCATCTCGCACTACGCGCCGCGGAAGATCGCCGCCCCGCTCGCCTACGTCGTCGACCTGCTCGCCGCCGTGCCCAGCATCATCTACGGCCTCTGGGGCGCCATCTTCCTGGTCCCCTACCTCAACGGCCTGAACAGCTGGCTCAACGAGTACCTCGGCTGGACGTACATCTTCGACAAGACCAGCGAAGGCGTCGCCCGCAACCTGTTCACCGTGGGCATCCTGCTCGCGATCATGATCCTGCCGATCATCACCAACGTCACCCGCGAGGTCTTCCTCCAGGTGCCGAAGATGCACGAAGAGGCCGCCCTGGCGCTCGGCGCCACCCGCTGGGAGGTCATCCGCATGTCGGTGCTGCCCTTCGGCCGCTCCGGCATCATCAGCGCCTCGATGCTGGGCCTCGGGCGTGCGCTGGGCGAGACGATGGCCGTCGCCGTCGTCCTCTCGCCGAGCTTCATCATCTCCGGGCACCTGCTGGACCCGGGCGGCGGCACGTTCGCGCAGAACATCGCCGCGAAGTTCAACGAGGCGGACGAATTCGGCCGTGACGCGCTGATCGCCTCCGGTCTCGTCCTGTTCGTGATCACTCTGCTGGTCAACGGAGCGGCCCGCGCGATCATCGCCCGCCGCAAGGAGTACTCGGGGGCCAACGCATGAGCCAGCTCGTCAAGGACCGTCCGACGACCCCCGTGCGCTCCGGCCCCCTCTCCCACGCCCGCCTCCCGCGCTGGGCCCCGGCCGCCATCGCCGTCGGCTCGATCGCCGCGGGCTGCGCCATCGGCCTGGCTGCCGGCTGGCAGAGCCGCGTCCAGTGGGGCATCATCGCCGCACTGATCTTCGTGCTCGCCACCTACGTGATCACCACGAAGGTCGAGAACTCCCGCCAGGCCAAGGACCGCGTCGCCACCAGCGTCGTCTGGGTGTGCTTCGTCCTGGCCGTCGTGCCGCTGTTCTCCCTGGGCTGGGTCACGATCACCAAGGGCATGGAGGTGGTCGACGGCTACTTCATCGGCCACTCCATGAACGGCGTCCTCGACACCCAGCCCGGCGGCGGTATCTACCACGCCCTGCTCGGCACGATCGAGCAGGTCCTCATCGCCGCGGTCATCGCGGCCCCCATCGGCCTGCTCACCGCGATCTACCTCGTCGAGTACGGACGCGGAACACTGGCCAGGGCCGTCACCTTCTTCGTCGACGTCATGACCGGCATCCCGTCGATCGTCGCGGGACTGTTCGTCCTCGCCACGTGGAACCTGATGCTGGGCTTCGGGCCCTCCGGTTTCGCCGGCGGCATGGCCCTCGCCATCCTGATGATGCCGGTGGTCGTCCGCTCCACCGAGGAAATGCTGAAGCTGGTCCCGAACGAGCTGCGCGAGGCCTCGCTGGCCCTGGGCGTACCCAAGTGGCGGACCATCCTCAAGGTGGTTCTGCCCACCGCGATCGGTGGTATCACCACCGGCGTGATGCTCGCCGTCGCGCGTGTCACCGGTGAGACCGCTCCGGTACTGCTCCTCGTTTTCGGCACGAAGCTGATCAACCCGAACCCCTTCGAAGGCGCCCAGTCCTCGCTGCCGCTGTACGTGTACGAGCAGTACGCCGTCGGCACGGACGCCTCGATCGCGCGCGCCTGGGGCGCCGCCCTGGTCCTGATCGCCTTCGTCATGATCCTCAACCTGGTGGCCCGCGGCATCGCCCGCTGGAAGGCCCCGAAGACCGGAAAGTAGAACCACCATGGCCAAGCGAATCGATGTATCGGGCCTGACGGCCTACTACGGCTCCCACAAGGCGATCGACGACATCTCCATGACCGTGGAGCCCCGCTCCGTGACCGCCTTCATCGGCCCGTCCGGCTGCGGCAAGTCCACCTTCCTGCGGACGCTGAACCGCATGCACGAGGTGACCCCCGGCGGCCGCGTCGAGGGCAAGGTCCTCCTGGACGACGAGAACCTGTACGCCTCGAACGTCGACCCCGTCGCCGTGCGCCGCACGGTCGGCATGGTCTTCCAGCGGCCGAACCCCTTCCCCACCATGTCGATCTTCGACAACGTGGCGGCGGGCCTGCGCCTGAACGGCTCGTACAAGAAGAACCAGCTGGCGGAGATCGTCGAGCGCTCCCTGAAGGGCGCGAACCTCTGGAACGAGGTCAAGGACCGGCTGAACAAGCCCGGCTCCGGCCTGTCCGGCGGACAGCAGCAGCGTCTGTGCATCGCCCGCGCGATCGCGGTCGAGCCGGACGTGCTGCTGATGGACGAGCCCTGCTCGGCGCTCGACCCGATCTCGACGCTGGCGATCGAGGACCTGATCGGCGAGCTGAAGGAGCGCTTCACGATCGTCATCGTGACGCACAACATGCAGCAGGCGGCGCGCGTCTCCGACCGCACGGCCTTCTTCAACCTCTCGGCGGTCGGCCAGCCCGGCAAGCTGATCGAGATCGACGACACCGAGCGGATCTTCGCCAACCCGTCCGTCCAGGCGACCGAGGACTACATCTCGGGGCGCTTCGGATAATCCGTCTGCGGGTGCTGCATGGCGGTGCCACCCGCAAGACGACGGGCCCGCCCCTCTCCCGGGGGCGGGCCCACCCGTTCCCCCGGTGCGGGCCCCCGCCCCCGCGCCCCTGCGCCTCGATCGCCGGCGAGGCTGCAGCATGCCCCCTCGTCGGGGCCCCGCCCCGAACTCTGCGCCTCAGTCGCCGGCAAGGCCGGAACTCGCCCGCCCCGCCGGCGAGGCGGGACGTGCCGGTGCCGACGGCCGTAGGAGGCGCGCCCAGCGTGGCTCGGGTCGCCACCGGCAGCGATGGTCCGGCCCGTCCGGGGCGGGTACCCCGGCGGACAGCGGGGGAGACGCCTCCCCTCAACGGCCGCAAGGCCACAGGGAACCGACGGACACCGCGCGGGCCCGACACGGAGTAGGGGGCTTGCCCCGGTTCCGGGAAGGGGCGGGGTGGGGAAAACCGCCCGCCGCAGGCGCCGCCCGCCAGCCGTCAGCCGTCAGCCGTCAGCCGAAGATCAAGTACACGACGCCATAGCCGGCCGCCGCCACCATCGCCGCCGCCGGCATCGTGATGAACCACCCCAGGATGATGTTCTTCGCGACACCCCAGCGCACCGCGTTCACACGCTTCGTCGCGCCGACACCCATGATCGCCGACGTGATCACATGCGTCGTCGAGATCGGCGCGTGGAAGAGGAACGCCGAGCCGAACATGATCGACGCGCCCGTCGTCTCCGCCGCGAACCCCTGCGGCGGATCCAGCTCGATGATCTTGCGCCCCAGCGTCCGCATGATGCGCCAGCCGCCCGCGTACGTGCCCAGCGACAGCATCACCGCACACGCGATCTTGACCCACGTCGGGATCGGGTCGCCGGCGTTCTCGACATCGGCGATGACCAGGGCCATCACCACGATGCCCATCGTCTTCTGCGCGTCCTGGAGACCGTGACCGAGCGCCATGCCCGCCGCCGAGACGGTCTGCGCTATACGGAAGCCGCGCTTCGCCTTGTGCGGGTTCGCCTTGCGGAACATCCACATGATCGCGACCATCACCAGATAGCCGACCACCATGCCGACCACGGGCGAGACGAACATCGGGATGACGATCTTCTCGAGCACACCGGTCCAGATCACCTCGGTCCCGCCGGCCAGCGCCGCGCCGACCATGCCGCCGAACAGCGCGTGCGACGAGGACGACGGCAGGCCGAAGTACCAGGTGATCAGGTTCCAGACGATCGCTCCGACCAGCGCGGCGAAGAGGATGCCCATTCCGCGCGCCCCGACGGGCGTCTCGATGAGTCCTTCACTGACGGTCTTGGCGACGCCCTGTCCGAGGAAGGCGCCCGCGAGGTTCATCACCGCGGCCATCGCCAGCGCCACGCGCGGCGTCAGTGCCCGGGTGGAGACGGATGTCGCGATCGCGTTGGCGGAGTCGTGGAAGCCGTTGGTGTACGTGAAGAAGAGCGCGACCCCGATGGTCACGATCAGGGCAAAGGTGTCCACGAGGTTCAGGACTCCTTGACCGCGATGGTCTCCACCGTGTTCGCGACGTGCTCGAACGCGTCCGCGGCCTCCTCGAGCACATCGACGATCTGCTTGAGCTTGAGGACCTCGATGGCGTCGTACTTGCCGTTGAAGAGGTGGGCGAGAAGCTTGCGGTGGATCTGGTCCGCCTGGTTCTCCAGCCGGTTGACCTCGATCCAGTACTCGGTGAGGTTTTCCATCGTCCGCAGGTGCGGCATGGCCTCCGCGGTCAGCTCGGCCGCCCTCGCGAGGACCTCGATCTGCTGCTCGACACCCTTGGGCAGTTCCTCGATCTGGTAGAGGACGACCAGGTCGACGGCCTCCTCCATGAAGTCCATGATGTCGTCGAGCGACGATGCGAGGTTGTAGATGTCCTCGCGGTCGAAAGGCGTGATGAACGAGGAGTTCAGCTGGTGGAAGATCGCGTGGGTAGCGTCGTCCCCGGCGTGCTCGGCTGCCCGCATCCGTTCCGCGATCTCGGCCCTGGCGGAGGACTCCGCTCCGAGCAGTTCCATCAGGAGCTTCGAGCCCGTGACGATGTTGTCCGCGGATGCGGAGAACATGTCGTAGAAGCTCGTCTCCCTGGGGGTCAGACGAAATCGCACGTGGGGTCCTCGGGGTGCTTGGATTCGGTCAGGCTGATGCTAGGTGCATCATCCGGCCACGGCTAACCGGCAGTATCCCAGTGTCGCCCATCGCGCAAGGCGATCAGCACGGGCCCCCGTCGGATTCCGAACGATTCGTTAACATATACCCACGAGGGGTATACGCCCCTTTCTGGACAACGGGAGGACGCGATGACGACCACCGAGGCGGCCGGCCCCCCGGTCACGGACCACGAGACCGACCACGACAGCGGCGTGCACGGGTACCACAAGCAGAAGGACGAGCACCTCAAGCGGCTGCGGCGGATCGAGGGCCAGATCCGCGGGCTGCAGCGGATGGTCGACGAGGACGTGTACTGCATCGACATACTCACGCAGGTCTCGGCGTCCACCAAGGCCCTGCAGTCGTTCGCGCTCCAGCTGCTGGAGGAGCACCTGCGGCACTGCGTCGCGGATGCCGCGGTGAAGGGCGGCGACGAGGTCGACGCCAAGGTGGAAGAAGCGACGAAGGCAATCGCGCGCCTGCTCCGCACCTGACGCCGGGCCGGTCCCGGGTCCGCTCACGAGCCGGCCCCGCAGAGCCGAGCCGGTCCCGGGTCTGCTCCGAGCGAACCGGGCAGCGTCCGACCCGGCCTGCGCATGCCTCGCCGAATGCGCCGATCCGCTCTCACGCCGCGCCTCGGCGGACGCGGCGTGTGGCTTGATCTTTTCGGTCCCGGACGATCCCCGGTCACTGGTGGCAGCTGCGCTCAGCCGCCACCATCAGCACCTCGTCGATACGGTCCGCGCTGAGGCGCTCCTCACGCGCGGCGGACGCGGCGATCATCAGCTCGCCGCACAGCTCGATCTCGGCGAGGGCCACGTGGTCGTCCTGGACGGTCGTCGTACTGGGCGGAGCCACGCGCATTCACCTCTTCCGGCCGGTGTCGGTTTCCTAGCGTAGGGAGCGGTGCACGCGCCGCGCATGGCACGTCCGGACCATTTCGGCCCTGACTCTCCCGGCTCGGATCCCCTTGGCCTCCCCGGCCGGGGCCGCCGTGTGCACGCCGTCAGGCCTCGACCTTGCCTGTGTAGATGTCCCGCTTGTCCGGAAGCCGTACGACGACCCGCGACCCGAAGTCGAAGAGGACCGTGGTCGAGGTGACGTCGACCGTGCCGCCCTCGTTGGCAAAGGTGAAACGGTGTTTCACCTTGCGCAGCCTGCCCTCGTCGTCGAGGTAGGCGTCGAACGGCACCGCGCCCTTGACGAACCCTTTCGCCGCCGCGGTCAGCGACGCCCTGGCATGCGGTTCCGCGACCCGCGCGGCCCGCCCGATGTCGGTGGTGCCCCGGAAGTGCCGTACCTTCTGGCCGGCGAGCTCGACGTCGCCGACGTAGGTCACCCGGTCCGCGCCGCGCAGCAGCGCCGCGGCGGCGAGCGGGTCGGTCGCGCCACCCGTGACCAGATTCCCGTCGTCCAGGGTGGTCGTGTCGACCCTGACCCACTTGTCCGCGGGCACGCCCGCGCCCCGGTTCTTCATGTACAGGGCGCCCGGCGTCAGCAGCTCGGTGATCGGCTTGTGCTCGTCCTCACCGGCGGCGTCCGGCGGAAGGAGCACCCGAAGCCGGCCCATGCCGCGCTCGAAGTCGTACCCGCCCTCGCCGCGAATGGTGACCCGGGTCCCGCCGCTGGCCATCTCCAGGGACGTACGCGCCTTGGAACTCCCGGCTCCCGTGAGGGTGTCCGCGGCCCTGCGCACCTCGTCGGCCGAGCCGGCCCCGCCCTTGCCTTCCTCCGCGGCGGCGCCGCCGCGGAGGCATCCGGTGGCCGTCACCACGGCCACGGCTGCCGCGACGGCGAACGCCCCGCCCCTGCGCATGTGCTGTTGCACCACCATCGCCTGCCAACCCCCTACGCCGGACCGCTGCTTGTACGAGTCCCACGCCCTTCCCCTCGAGCCGGAGGAAGCCTGGGGACACCCATTCGCATAACGACGGCCTCGTCACGTCGTCACGCCGGGGCCGGGCTTTCCGGCCCTTCCGGCAGCAGTACGGTGGAGCCGTGCCCCAGGACCCCTCCGCCGACCCTCCGGCACCGCACGTGACCACGACCGTCGAACGCGGCGCATTCGCCCTCGCCCGCTGCACCTGCGGATGGGCGGGCCCGGCGCGACGGTCACGGGACCGGGCCCGTGCCGATGCCCGCTCCCACGTCCCCACGGCCTGACCGCCCCACTCCGCCCGTCCCCGGCCGCGCCGTGCACCCTGAACCGGCCGGTCCCGGACCGATCCGACCTGGTAACGGACCACGCGTCCGACCCGTAACGGGCCACCCGTCCGACCCGGTCCGGCTGTCCGCAGGGACGTGATCCGCCCGTACCGGTGCGCCTGAGTGCACCGGCGTGGGAACCTGCGTGACCAGGGAGCCGTCTCGTTTCCCAGGAGGTTCCATGGACCGGCGTGCGCTGCTCACCACCGCTGTCGCCCTCACCGCGACTGCCGCAACGGGCTGTACGGGCAAGGGCGAGAAAGCAGCCGCGCCCAGCGGCACCGCCACCGCGCCCACCCCGCCCCGCCCCTCCGCCGCCCCGTCCTCCGCTCCCGACTGGGCCGCCCTCGCCCGCGGTCTCGACGGGCAGCTGATCCGGCCGGGAGACGCCGCGTACGCGAGCGCGCGGCAGCTGTACAACACGCGCTTCGACTCCCTGAAGCCCGCCGCCGTCGCCTACGTGGCCGGCGAGGACGACGTGAAGGAGTGCCTCGCCTACGCGAAGGCGCACCGCACCCCGGTGTCCATCCGCAACGGCGGCCACTCCTACGGCGGCTGGTCCTCGGGCAACGGACGCCTCGTCATCGACGTGTCCTCCCTGGACCGGGTCGAAGCCGACGGTTCGACCGGCGCAGGCGCCAGACTCGTCGACGTCTACCAGACCCTCGCCCGGCACGGGCGCACCGTCCCCGCCGGTTCCTGCCCCACGGTCGGCATCTCCGGCCTGACCCTCGGCGGCGGCCACGGCGTCACCTCCCGCGCCTACGGCCTGACGTGCGACAGCCTCACCGAGGCGACGATCGTCACCGCCGACGGCCGGCGGCTCACCGCGAGCGCGGACGAGAACAAGGACCTCTTCTGGGCGCTACGCGGCGCGGGCAACGGCAACTTCGGTGTCGTGACCCGGCTCCGGTTCCGTACACACCCCACGCCCGACACCGTCACCGCCTTCCTCAACTGGCCCTGGACGAAAGCGGAGTCGGTGCTCGCCGCATGGCAGCGCTGGGGACCGGAGCAACCGGACGAGATCTGGTCCTCGCTGCATCTCGCCGCCGGACCCGGCGGCTCCCGGCCCACCCTCTCGGTGTCCGCCTTCACTCTCGGCGCGGAGAGCGACCTGCGGAACGCGGTCGACCGGCTCGTGGACGCGGCCGGTTCACCGGCGTCGTCGGTCGCGCTGCGGCCCCGCAGCTACCGGGACGCGATGCTCGGCTACGCGAACTGCCTGTCGCTGACCGACGCCCAGTGCCGTCTGCCGGGCACGACCCCGGGCCGCGACCGGCAGGGCGCCCTGTCCCGCGAGACGTACGCGTCGGCCTCGGACTTCTTCGACCGCGACCTCCCGGCGGGCGGGCGGGCCGCGCTGATCGCGGCGGCAGAGGCCTTCACCCGTATCCCCGCGACCGCGGGCGGCGGCGCCGGTTCGATCGCGCTCACCGCGCTCGGCGGCGCGGTGAACCGGGTGGATCCGCTGGCGACGTCGTTCGTGCACCGGCGCTCACGGATGCTGGCCCAGTACATCGCCGCCTGGCAACCGCGCACCGGCGGCACCGCCCAGCAGCGCTGGCTGAAGGAGAGCCACGCGGCGATGCGCCGGTACGCGTCGGGGGCGGCGTACCAGAACTACGCGGACCCGAATCTGGCCGACTGGCGCCGCGCCTACTACGGCCCGGCCCTCGACCGGCTCACCCGCCTGAAGCGGCAGTACGACCCGGACCGCCTGTTCGACTACCCGCAGGCGATCTAATGCTGTGACCCGCGCGGAGCTTCCGACTGGAGCCCGATCAACTCCCTTTCGTGGACAGCACGTTCCGCACGTACGTCAGCCTGCCGCAGGGAAACGCCCCGCCAGGAACTGCTCGAACGTCACCTTGCCCAGGGCCCGCTCCGGCGTCAGGTGCCCGCCCGCGCGGAAACCCTGGTAGGCCCTGCCGGCCAGGCGCACGTTCAGCAGGGGACGGCGCCGTCCGCTCGCGCGCAGATAGGCCCGGGCCAGCTCCGGAAACGTACGGACCTCGGGGCCGCCCATGTCCGGCACCCTCCCTGCGGGCGCCCCGGTCGCGAGCTCGGCCAGCCGTGCGGCGACCTCCGCCACCTCGATCGGCTGGTCGGAGACCGCCGCGGGGAGCAGCATGACCGGCAGCTTCGCCGAGCCCTGCAGGAGCTGCAGCACCAGGTCGTGGAACTGTGTCGTGCGCAGCACGGTCCAGCCGAGTCCCGATTCCTCGATCAGTCCCTCGACAGCACGCTTGGTCCGGTAGTAGCCGAGCGGCACCCGGTCGACGCCGACGATCGAGATGTACACCAGGTGCCGCACACCTGCCCCGCGGGCCGCCTCGATCAGATGGCGTGCCGCCTGCTCGTCGCCGCCGCGCGGCGAGCTCGCGCAGTGCACGACGGTGTCCACGCCGTCGACGGCCGCGCCCAGCCCGGTGCCCTCGCGCAGGTCCACGGCGTACTGCTGGGAGTGCCGGCTCAGCACCCGCACCTCGGCCCCGTCCGCCCGCAGCCGCTCGGCGACGGGCCGGCCGAGCGTTCCGGTGCCGCCGGTCACCAGGATCGTGGTCATCGCAGATCTCATCCCTTCGGTGGGCGTGCGCTCCCCGGTGGAACGCACGTCATCCGCCGAGAACCGACGAACACCCAGAGGTGTGGCAGGCCCTCGTGGACGACTTGGCGAGCCGGGCGCCGGGGTGCTCGATCGCCGCACGATCGGCGCCGTTCCAGCGCAGATACGCGTCCTGCACCGCGTCCTCCGCCTCCCCGGCGGAGCCGGGCAACCGGTAGGCCGGACCGAACATCCTGGGGCGGTGGGCGGTGAACTCCCTCGGCGGTCCCTGACGTCACCCGCCCAGCCTGTCAGAGGCGCGGAAGCCTCCGGCAACCGGCATCTGCCGGGTGGTACGCCGCCTGTGGTGCGCTCAGGCGGCGAGGCCATTCTCGCCGTGGTCCTCGGCCGTCGGCTCCGGGATGTCCAGCGTCTCCGGCTGCAGCGCACCGGCTGCCGCGGCCCGCTTCGACCGCACGAGCCACCCGAGGCGGCGCGAGGCCGCGATCGCCGACACCAGGGGGGTGAGCAGCGCGAGGGCGAGCGGGGCGAGCAGCAGCGCCACCGCCGTGCCGAGCGCGAAGCCGCCGATGACGTCGGTCGGATAGTGCACGCCCATGTAGACCCGGCAGAAGCCCTCCGCGACGGCGAGGCCGAGCGCGGCGAGGCCGAATCCACGGTGGGCGACGAAGAGCCCCGCGGCGATCGCCATCGCCATCGTCGCGTGGTCGCTGACGAACGAGTAGTCGGTCTTGCCGGCGACGAGGACCTCGAGGCCCTGGTGGTCGAGGAACGGCCGCGGCCGTTCGACGAAACCGCGGATGGGGATGTTGATCAGCAGCGCGATTCCGGCGGCGAGCGGAGCCCAGATCAGCCCGGCGACGGCCGAGACCGAGTCCTCCGCGGTGCCGCGCCGGCGCACGCTCCACCAGCACCAGAGCACCACCAGCACCATGGCGAGCATGATTCCGTACTCGCCGACGAACTCCATCGTGCGATCGAGCCACGTGGGCGCGTCCTTGGCGAGGCCGTTGATGTCGTAGAGCAGGCTGACATCCGGGTTCGCCCCGTCCGTTGCGAGTCCAGCCATCTGCTGCGGCCCCTTGCCTTGTACCAGGACGCACGTGCCTGTGCGCCGCCCTGCCAACCCCCGTGGTCAGTACGGTGTGTGCTGCATGGTCAGTGCGGCCTTCCCTGCCCAGGGAACGACGTCATCGGTGGTTGCGTTCCACTCTCCACCGAACGATCACGATCACGTTATCGAAGAGTGACACGTCATTGCAGCTCAGAGCCCTGCCGGTACCGTCGCATTCCGGCCACTCGATCGTCTTCCGCTCAAGCGTCCGGAGCCTTGGGCAAGTCCGTCGGCAGGGCCCGCGCACCGTCCTCGGTCACGCGGGTCGCGCCGAAGTAGTCCGGAGTGTCGATCTTGTCGAACCGGATCACCGCGCCGGTGTACGGAGCGTTGATCATGTATCCGCCTCCGACGTACAGTCCGACGTGCCGGATCGCCCGCGAGTTGGTCAAGTCGTCGGAGAAGAACACCAGATCGCCCGGCAGCAACTCGTCGCGCGAGGGGTGCGGCCCCGCGTTGTACTGGTCGTTCGCGACGCGCGGAAGCTCGATCCCCACGGTGCGGTAGGCCGCCTGCGTCAGCCCCGAGCAGTCGAAACGCCCGCCCTGCTCGGGCGTTCCATTCCCGCCCCACAGGTATTTGGTACCGAGTTTCCGCTGGGCGAAGTAGATGGCCCCGGCCGCCTGCCTCGACGGCTCCACCCGCCCGACCGGCCGGGCGAAACTCTTCTCCAGGGTCCGGATGACCTTCACGTAGTTCCGGGTCTCGCGGTACGGAGGAACGCCCCCGTGCTTGATGACCGCGTACGCACCGGCGTTGTACGCGGCGAGCATGTTGTCGGTCGGGTCGCCCGGCGCCTTGCGAACATATCCAGCCAGTTCGCAGTCGTACGAGGCCGCCGACGGAATCGCGTCCGCCGGGTCCCACACGTCGCGGTCGCCGTCCTTGTCCCCGTCGATTCCGTGCGTCGCCCAGGTGCCCGGAATGAACTGCGCGATGCCCTGCGCCGCGGCGTGGCTCTGCGCTCTCGGGTTCCAGCCGCTCTCCTGGTACAGCTGGGCCGCGAGCAGCGCCGGGTTGATGGCCGGGCAGAGATTCCCCCACTTCTGCACCAACGTCTGGTACCGCGCGGGCACGGCCCCCTTGGCGAGGTCCACGGCACCGTTCTTGCCGTTTCCTCCGAGAAGCCCGGCCGCCGCCGAGTACGTACCGACGACGAGCAGCGCGACGAAGCACAGGCAGACCCCGATGGACGCCCCCGCGACGACCCACGCCTTACGCACCGTCAACCGCCCTTCAGCGCCCGGTAGTCCACCCGGGACAAGTTTAGGTGCAGCACCTGCCCGCACAGGTCGGAATGAGCGGCAGCGCCGCAAGCCGCTTCGCTGCTCGGTGGACTACCCGGCGGCGTACTCGCCGGAACACGAACCTTGTTCGTCGACGTGTACGCCGAGTGCGGGCACGCCCGGCCGGCTACGACTCCAGCGCCGAACGGACGGCCGAACGGGGTCCCGGCACGTTGGCCGCGCACTGCGATCAGTCCCCCTCGACCAGCTCCACCCACAGAAGCTTGGCCCCCTGATGGAGGGTGGTCGCCCCCCCAGCTGTCCGCGCACATCTCCACGATGCGCAGGCCTCTGCCGTGCTCGGCGTCCACATCGGGCGGTGCTGTCGGATCGCCTTTGAAGGGAGGCGGGATGTCGGGGTTCGCGTCCCACACCCCGATCCGCAACCGCCCGGGCAGTGGCTCGCGGAGCCGCAGACCGCAGGTGCCCCCCGCGTGCTGGAGCGCGTTGGTGACGAGTTCGCCCGCGAGCAGCTCCGCGGTCTCGACGAGCGCACCGAGGCGGTGGGCGTGCAGCACCGCGCGCAGGGTGTGCCGCGCTACGCCCGGGGCGCGGGGGTCGTGCGGGAGTTGGAGGGCGTAGGTCCAGGGCGGCGGGGACACGGTGGCCATGGAAGTCTCCTTGCCAAAGGTGCGGTTGCGGTGTGATACGTGCCCGGTGACCGAATCGCTCCGCCGAGCGGGTACTTCCGCGCCGTACCCCCCCACCGCCCCGGCGCCCCCGCGCCGCCGTCGCGCCCCTCGCGCCTACGGCTTGCGGCCTACGCCGCCGTACATCGCGACCTCGTCCGGCGCCGACGGATCGGACGCGTCCGGGCGCCACCGGTTGCACGAGACCACGCCCGGCGGCAGGAGTTCCAGGCCGTCGAAGTAGCGCTCCACCTGGTCCGGCGTGCGCTGGGTCAGACGGGGGGTGCCGTTTTCGTTCCAGAACGCCACCGCCTCGTCCACGTCCGGCATCGACGGGCTGGTGATCGTGTGGGACAGCACCAGGTGGCTGCCGGCGGGCAACGCGTCCATGAGCCGCCGCACCACGCCGTACGACTCCTCGTCGTCCTCGACGAAGATGACGACGCCCAGGAGCATCAGCGCGACCGGCTCGGAGAAGTCGAGCGTCTGCGCCGCCTGCGCCAGGATCGCGTCGGTGTCCCGCAGGTCCGCGTCCAGATAGTCGGTCCGGCCCTCGGGCGTGCCGGTGAGCAGCGCCCGCGCATGGACGAGGACGAGCGGGTCGTTGTCCACGTACACGATGCGGGCGTCGGGCCGGACGCGCTGCGCCACCTCGTGGGTGTTGTCGGCGCTCGGCAGCCCGGTTCCGATGTCGAGGAACTGCCGGATACCCGCCTCGGCCGCCAGATGCCGCACGGCCCGGCCGAGGAAACGCCGGTCCGCCAGCGCATAGTCACCGATGCCGGGGTGCAGCGCACGGATCTGGTCGCCTGCCTCCTGATCGACCGGGTAGTTGTCCTTGCCGCCGGTCCAGTAGTTCCAGATACGGGCGGTGTGCGGGCGGGTGGTGTCGATCCGACTGTGGATCTGCGCGTGGTCAGTCACAGCTCGAACCGTAGCCAACTCCCCTGCAGGGCAACAGAGTTCAGCCACGCCTCGCCGGCCGACCCGCCGCGGCTCCGCTGGTGCCGGCGCTGATCGTACGGACAACTTCGCGTTCCACCGCCCGGCGTGGACGGTAGGCACCATCGGCCGGAAGCGTGTTGCTCGTACGATTGTCCGCCTGCTAGAGATGAAGATCCGCTGTCGGCGGCGCGGACCACGCCTGATGCCGGCACCGGGCGTATCCGACAATGGATTCACGGGGGTTGGCTGTGACGGGGTGGGACATTTCGCCTGGGGGTGTGCAGTCGGTGATCTCGCAGGTGCGGGAGGCTGCTGACGGCATGAGCGCCGGGATCAAGCTGTACGGGGCATGTGTGCAGGGGGCGATGGAGTCTGCGGGCACGCTGGCTGTCGGCGGCGCCGCTGCCACGGGCGGGGGCCGGGCCGGCGGGCTGGTGGCGGTAGCGCTGGGGCAGTTCGCAGAGGGCACCGAGGCGGACGTGGCGTTCCTCCCGCTGCGCGCGAGCAATTCGGCGAACGGTGCCGTGGAGGCGACCAACGCATACATCGCCGGGAACCTCGAGCAGGCGTGGAACGCGCAGCGGCAGGCGATGCTCGTGCCTGACGTCACTGCTCTGCTGCAGGCTGCACGCGACCGGGCGGCTCAGCAGTGATCAGCCCCGAGAAGATACCGGTCTTCACCGGAGACCTTCCGGGGCTGGGGCGGGAGATCATCGCGCTGCGGCAGGCGGCCGAAGCGATCCGGGACGGTGGCGGTGACGTGCACAGCCGCTTCCAGCATCTGGCCGCCTCGTACCGGGCTCCGGAGGCGGGAGAGCTGTTCTCGACGACGCAGGCCGTGCAGGAGGGCTCGGGCCGCTTCGCCGACCGGTTGGAGACGGTGGCCGGGGCGCTGGAGACGTACGCGCTCGAGGTCGTCGAGATCGTCAAGCAGCTCGACCTGCTGCGCTTTCAGGCGACACGGTTCGTGGAGTCGGTCGCGGACCAGGACGGGCCGCTGCGCAACTGGCGCAAGGACCAGGCCAAGGTGGACGAGCACCAGGGGATCTGGGACGGGGTGAACACGGCGGTGGCGGCGTTCCAGGCGGCCGAAGTCGGCTGCGCGGACAAGATCACTGCGCTGGTGGACGGCGGCACCCGGTGGCAGATCAACGACGGCAGCCGGGGGCTGCAGAATCCCTACGGGTTCAGCGCCGATCAGCTGGCCAAGGCCGACTCGCTGCCGTGGGGCAGCCCGGAGCATCGCGAGAACCTGCCCTTCGGGATCGACTACCACCTGGAGCAGGCGGGGATCAGCATCGTCGACAACGCCGTCGGCTCGGTTAAGGGACTGATCGATCTCTTCAGCCCCGGCGAGGACGGCGGCGCCGCACGCGAAGGACTGCTGCGGGTGATCGTCGGCGCGGAAGGCTACCTTCTGGACCCGCACGGGGACCGGAAGGACATTTCCCCGTTCCAGAAGAAGCTCATGGACGACAGCAAGCCGTACGCGAAGGACTTCGCCAAGGCGTTCGTCGGCTGGGACGACTGGGACACCAACCCCGGCAAGGCGGCGGGCACGGTCATCTTCAACGGCCTCACCCTGGGCGCCGGACCACTCGGCGCAGCCTCCAAGGCAGGCTCCGCCATTGGCAAGGCCGGCACGGCCTCCCGCATCGCGGGCACCGCGGCCAAAATCGGCGAAGTCCTCGACCCCATCGGCGCAGCCGCCAAAACCGCCGGCACCGCCGCCCGCACCCTCCCCAAGATCGCCGACCTCACCGCCGGCGTCCGCGCCGCCACCGACGCCGCGGCGACCTCGGACGCCGCCTACAGCGTCATCGAATACCCGAACGGCGCTCAACTCCGCATCGAAGACGGCACGTTCATCCCCGCCAACAATGGCGTCCCCGACACCACCCCGGCACCATCGGAAGCGGCAGCCGCCGACCGGACACCTTCGATCGAGCCCCGGCCCGACGACCGCCAGCTGGTCGGGGCGGGAGCGCGGGCATCAGATGGCACTGCGCAAGCAGGCGAGAACCTGCCGCCGCAGGCCAGCCACAACGTGCCGCACGATTCTGCTGACGGTGGGGGAGGGGCAAACAATTTGCCGCCAGGGGGGCACGGCTACCCGCGGGGCAACAGTGGTGCCGGACAAGCAGCCGGCTCGGGGACCGCTGTACCTGGTGGTGGGTCCGTCAGTCACAGTGGCGGAAGCGCGGGCCATGGGCCGACGAACAACGCTGGCAACGGGACCCCTCATGGAGGCGGCGGAGCCGCTTCTGGCGATACTGAAGCACCGACGACCGATGATACTCATGCCGCTCCAGAAGGAAATTCCGGCTCACCTGTAGACAATGCTTCTCCTCACGGCAACGAAGGCTCTGGTGACCCCACTCCAGACTCTGGCAACAGCGGCCCCGAGAATCCCATGGACTCGCAATTGGTCGATGCCCGAATCAAGGAGCTGGATGACCGCCAAGGCGGTGAAGGGCACGCGCCTGGGCGCCACCTCCACCCAGATGATGAGGCCCTGCGGGATCGGCTGGGCAGTGTGCTCCACGACAACAATGGCGCACCTAAGCTCTACGGCCCCAACTCCAGTTACCCAGGGCTACTGAAGTCTGAGAACAACATCGACCCAATCACAGGAACGACAGTTGACGGCGTGACGGGTGGCGTGCATCGAGTCGGCCCTTACGCCACCCGCTTTGACGTCGCGGAGGACATGGTGAAGGCAGATGCCTACTTCCGCGCGGAGATGGCTCGTACCGGCGACGCCGCCGTTGAAACACCGATTGAGCAGATCCTCGGCCCCGAAGGGCATGAGCGCTTCAGTGGATACTATCGAGATCCTGCGAACATGTCCGAGTTCAGGCCCGTCGACTTCGAAGGCGGATCGATCAAGCCGGTGTACCGGCTGCACAACGGCGAGTGGAAACTCCATACAATGTTCGCCAACCCAGCACCCGGACGCCACCCATAGAAAAGACGGATGAATGGACGATCGCTTTAAGGGGTTCCTTAACACCTACCTAGACATTGAGCAGGCTTACGATACAAGCGGATACCTGCGACCGACTTTGATGGGGTTTAGCGAGTCATATGTCAAAGCAGTGCGTCAGGGGTTCACGGAAATCCTTTCCGATAGCTCCTTCGGGGTGGCCGAGTATGAGCGCCTCACGAACATCGAGTTCCCTGATGCGGCCACATTGCGGATCTATCTGCAGAACCTCTATGCCTACTTGTTCGAGGATGGGATAGAGCAACCCATGCCGCCAGAGTGACCCTGCACAACAGGATTGGGAATCCCAGGTTCGTCAACAACCCGAGATCCGTCCAGAAGGCGCTGGACGTCTACAACGGGACTTATCAATGACCTACAACTCCTTCACCGTCGATCGGCTGCAGCCGTCCCGAATGCGCGACGCTCTGGCGTCATGCCTTCGTGTGGCACCGAGCGCCGTCGACGTTGCTGACGTGGACGGCGATCAGGATGCCCGCAACTGGGATGCGTTGATCCTGTGTGACTACTCGTTCGTTCCCGGTGACGCCTCGCTGGCTCTGGACATCTTCGCTCAGGAAGCCGTGCCCGATCAGCCGGGCGAAGCAGACTTCGCCAGGGATTTCGCTGCAGCGGCACAGACCGTCATCCTCTACCCGGCCGCAGAGCGGCCCCCCAGCGCGTACTGGCTGGTGACTCCGGCTGGTTTGGTGACCCGTGCCCGTCTCATGGCATCGGATGACGAGCGCCCTGCATACTCCATCGACGCCGTTGAAGATGCCGTTCCTCAACTTCCCCATCTTCGCGTCATGCAGTTGCCGGAGATCATTCGCGAGCGGCACGTTGCTACGCCCACCACCACGAATTTCTCCCTCGCTATGGACACCCTCCGACAGGCACAGGGTGATCCCGCATTTATCGATGAACCCGGAACCTCTTTATACCACTCCCGGGTTTACCTTACAGAATGGGAGCGGATGGTGCGGGTCATGGAGTCGGGCTGGCGGCCGACCGGACGCTATCCGGCAGAGTTGTACTGCGAAGCCCTGCGGGCGCGGGACAATCTCGAGCGACTGCCAGCAAAGCTTTCCAAGCCTGCGGCCGACCTCCTACGCAAGGCGGTGAACCAACTCGACGAAGAGTTCAAGAAGCACAGTCATCGGGATGACGAATGGGTGAGCAAGGCAGCGCTGTCTGAGAATTTCGCCAATACGAAGGAATACGGCTGGTGGTGGCACCGGCAGCCTCTCGTTCTGCCGTGGGTCAGGAAGTGAGTTCGGTCCTTCCGGGGCGGTACTGAAACCTCGCGCACAGCCCTACCCACCAGAAAGCAGTACATGACCTACGACGTCATCGCTCTCACCCCGGCCATGCCGGATGCCCGCAGCATGCTCGCCGGTCTCTACGCCGGCGGGCCCGAGCTGCGGATGGACAACAGCGCGGGCGGGGCCGTCGTCCACCTGCGCACGCCAGGCGGGCGGCACGTGGCGACGGTCGAGGTACCTGTCCTCGTCCAAGTGCCGGGCGAGGTGCGCCGGTTGCTCGGGGCGGAAGCAAGGGCCGAGGAGCCGGTGTGGTGGACGGAAGTGCGGGCCGCCTCGGACGTGGTGGAGGCCCGGCGGCTCGCCGGGTCGACCGCCGGGCGGCTGACCGCGCTGCTCGGCGGCAGCACCTGGCCGGCCGACGCCGCGCACACCGACGTCGTCCCCATCCCACCGGCCGCGCACGACAACCCCGGCCTGGGCGACGATGCCCTCGCCGTCGACGTACTCACCCGCCACGCCGCCGTGGTCCTCCAGGACCGGCCGGCCGTCGCCGCGACCACCTGGCTCACCGACCTTCTGCGGACCAGCATCCCCACGGGCCGCGAACTGCAGATCGTCACCCCGTCCACCAGCCGCCTAACCTTCCCCGTGCGCACCCTGCTGACCAACGTCTCCGCCCGCTGGGTGGTCCAGGACCCCGGGTGCGGGTACTACGACGGTCTCACCGGCGCCGTACTCCACTGGTACGAAGGCCGCTTCGCCCCCGCCCCCGCAACCGGCGGGAACACCCCCATCGCCGACGCCTTCCACCCCCACCACAGCACCACCGGCGAACACCAGCTCCACCTCTCCATACGTACGACCCATCCCGTCACCGACGGCCTACTCCTCGGCGGCGCCATAGAAGCCGCCTGGCAGACGCTCACCGGCGCCCCGCCCGCCGGCTGGGCGACCGCCGAACCCGTCAACCTCCCGTGGTCACCCAGACAGATCTCCGAACTGGCCCGCACCCGCGCCCAGAAGGGTGCCCCCACCTGGCTGGTCGCCGTCGGCTCCGCCGACAGACCGGCGATCGCCACCTGCCGCGTCACGCGCACCCCCGCCGGAGTCGAGGAACACATCACCCTCGTCACCGGCCACACCCCGGACCAGCCGCCGCCCCTCAACGCTCTCCCCGAACTCGCCGAGACCCTCGCCACCCGCCACAACCTCACCTCGATGCTGGCCCACCTGCGCCCCGCCCGCGCCGACGTGACCACCCCGCCCCACCACGAACAACCCCCAGTACCGGTCTCCTTCACCCTCGGCCCCCACGCCATACGCGCCATCGGCCGCACCCACGCCGAAGCAGTCGACCAGCCGCGCCCCACACGCCTCGGCCCCGCTTCCCACCCCGCACTGCACTACGCCCTCGGCAACGGGACCGACCCCACCGCCTGGCACCACCTCCAGCGACTCGACCAGCACCTGAGCAGCCGACCGATGTCTTGAGCGCGCCGATTGAGCGCGCCGACCGTGGTCAGCGCTCCCCGGAGCCCGGAGCATCGCTGTCCCCCGGCGACGACCGCAGTGTCAGCAGCCACACCGGTACGGCGGCCACCGCCACCAGCCCCAGCCAGAACATCACCGAGGAGAATCCGGTCGTCAGCGCGTCCGCCGTGCCCCGGTGCACCGCCTCCATGCCTGCGGCGCCGAGTCGTTGCTCCTCCGGCAGCGACGCCCCCGTCAGCAGGCTGTCGACCTCCGTGGCATCGAGGTGCCGCAGGCCCACGCGCTCCACTGCCGCGTTCAGCCGGCCGGAACCGGCGGCGAGGAAGATCAGCGTGCCGACCGAGACCACCAACGCCGCCGTCACATACCGGACCACGTTGATGATGCCCGACGCCTCACCGGCAACCTCCTCCCCCAGCGGCCGCAGTCCAGCAGCCGACGGCGCGGAGAGCGTGATGCCCACGCCCGCCCCCAGCACCAGGGAGCCGGGCCAGATCGCGCCGTATCCGCTGTCGGCACCGACCGCCGACAGCCACAGCGCGCCGCCGCCCGTCAGCGCGACACCTGCGGCCACCGGCCACCGGTAGCCCACGTGGTCGCAGATCGGGCCGATGCCCATCGAGAAGGCGAATACGCAGAACCCGTAAGGCAGCAGGGCCAGGCTCGCGGTGACCGCCGTGTAGTCGAGGGTGGCGGCGGACTGTGCGTAGAGGTTGAAGAAGTACAGAAAGCCGATGAGGAAGAGCGTGTTCACCACCGTGCCCAGACACGCGGCGACCAACGGCGGCTTCCGCAGCAGTGGCAGATGCAGCAGCGGTGAGGCCCGCCGCAGTTCGAGCCGTACCAGCAGCACCAGCCCGGCCACCGCCACGGCGAGCGCGAGCAGCGTCCCCGCCGACCAGAAGCCCCAGGCCGGGATCTGCTGCAGCCCCACCAGCAGGGATACGAGCGACAGGGCCAGCACCAGCATGCCGACACCGTCGAACGAACCCTCCCGCCTGCCGGCCGGCAACCCCCGCAGCCCCACCCACGCGAGCACGGCCACCAGCAGCGCCCACACCGCACTGCACCACCACGTCCAGCGCCACGACAGCCCGTCGGTGAACGCCCCGCCGATGAGGGGGCCCACCGCGAACGCCAGACCGGCCACCGCCCCCCACAGACCGAGCGCGAACCCCTGCCGTTCGCGCGGCCACGCGAGGCGCAGCACGGCCATCGTCGACGGCATCAGCGCCGCCGCCCCCGCGCCCTGAAGCACCCGGCCGACGATCAGCAGCCACTCGGTACCGCAGGCCGCCACCACCACGGCACCGACCGCGAAGACGATGCTGCCGGTCACGACCGTGACGCGCTGCCCCAGCATGTCGCCGAGCCTGCCACCCGCCACGACCAGTGCCGCGACCGCCAGCATGTAGGACCCAACGGCCCAGCTCAGCCCGGCCGTCCCCGCCCCCAGGTCGTCGGCCATCGCGCGCAGCGCCGCGTTGATCGCCGTCGTGTTGACACCCAGCATGAACAGCGCCGCGCCCGAGACCGCCATCACGACGCCGGGCCGCGCAGTGGAGGGACCCGCGCTCTGCGGGGCCCCGCCGGCAAGGTGCGGTGGATGCGGTACGTGGAACAGGGCGTTCCCGCGGACGCCTCGGACTGCGCTCATGGCCTGACGCTATGTCGGCCCCTCGCCCCCACCCGTACGCAACAGGCAGCCGGACGCCACATCCCCCGGCACGGAGCAAAGGAGGACGCGAAGTCCGCCTTCGGCCGCCCATGACGAAGCAGGCGACGCTCACGCTCTCTGTCACCACGTGGTGGTCCGTACGCCGAGCCGCCGACCGCGCACCAACGCCGGTCCTCGCCGCTGAAGCTGTGGTCGATCCCGCCGTGAGCGGCTGTCCCGTCCGTCCTACCCGATCGGTGGCCGGCCCGGTGGGTCGTAGCAGGGCAGCCGGGCGGTCGTGAGCGGGAACGACAACGGGGCGGGAAGGGCGATCACGTCGCCGTAGGCGCCTGAGCGCACGTCCCGGTAGCGACCGTCGCGCGGTCGGCGGCACAGCCGCCACGTGCCCTCGCGGGGATCAATGACGAGCAGGCCGCGCACACAGGCGACCGCGTACCAGTCCACCTTGTGGTCCAGCCCCCGCCCCTTCTCCCGCCGAGGCACGACCTCGACGGCGAGCTCGACGTCCTGTGTGCACACGGTGTCGTCCGCACGGACGGCCGGGAGGACGGACGAGAGGGCGGACGAGATGGCGGGCGGGAGGACCACGAGGTCCGGCACGACGAAGTCGTCGGCGTCCATCGGCATCTGCAACAAGGGGCCCTCGAGGGCGGTGGCGTACGGGGCGATGCCGGTGACCAGCTGCCGTACGACGGTCGCACGCGTCACGCAGTCGGTACGGGAGAGCATCAGACTGCCGGCGAGGATCTCCACGCGTAAGTCGGTCGCCCGCGAGATCATGCGCGCCACCTCGCGGGGGCTGCGCGGCAGAAGGCGCGAGAGCAGGCCACGACGGCCGGCGGTCAACGTGCACCGCCGAGTTCGACCCAGAGCAGCTTCCCGCCCTGCGGCAAGGCGGTCGCGCCCCACGCGTCCGCGCAGTACGCGACCAGGCACAGGCCGCGCCCACCGGCCGCATCCGACGCGGGACGGCGCGGCACGCCCGCGAAGGGCGGCGGGACGTCGGGGTGCGTGTCCCACACCCCGAGCCGCAGCCGCCCCCGCTCCGGCGCGCGCAGGCGGAGGCCGTACGGGCCGTCGGTGTGCCGGAACGCGTTGGTGACGAGCTCGGAGGCGAGCAGTTCGGCGGTTTCGGTGAGGGTGGCGAGTTCATGGGCGTCGAGGACCGCGCGCAGGATACGGCGGGCGATGCGGGGAGCCCGGGGATCCTGGGGAAGTTGGAGGGCATAGGTCCAGGGCGCGGCTACGGTGGTCATGGAAGTCTCCTTGGCGGAGGTGGCGTTGGGGCTGTGGTGGTGGCCCGGTGACCAGGTCGCTCCGTCGAGCGGGGTGCTTCCGGGCGGGTGGCCTGAGAAAGAGGCTAGGGCTTCACAAAGAAGCTTTGCATCGATTCGAGGAATTCCATGCTTGAATCCCTCGTGTGGGTGACCAAACCACCCCTGACACCGAAGGAGTCGCATGGCTGCGAGGCCAACCCCCACAGCGCGCCGCGTCCGTCTCGCCACTGAGCTGCGGCGACTTCGCGAGCGGTCAGGGATGACCGCCACCGAAGCGGCCAAGGAACTTGGCACCAGCTCCGGCCAGTTGAGCAACGTCGAGACCGCCCGCTTCGGCGTCAGCGCCGACCGCGTACGAGCCATGGCCCGCGCCTATTCCTGCTCGGACCAGGCGTTCATCGACGCCCTTGCCGCCATGGCCTCCGAGCGGAGCCGAGGGTGGTGGGAGCAGTACAGAGACCTCCTCCCGACAGGCCTGCTGGACCTCGCAGAGTTCGAGCACCACGCCATGGGGCTGCGCACGGCCTACACCGCCCACATCCCTGGGCTGCTCCAGACCGCCGACCACGCACGTGAGGTCTTCCGCCAGGTGGTGCCGGAACTGACCCCACCGGAGATCGAGCACCGGGTGTCGCACCGCATCAAGCGCCAGGACCTCATCTACCGGCCGGACCCGATTCCGTACGCGTCCGTGGTGCACGAGGCAGCGCTGCGGATGCAGTTCGGCGGCCCGCCGGTCGCGCGCAGGCAGCTGGGACACCTGCTCGACATGAGCGAACGGCCACACGTCACGCTGCGCGTGATCCCGTTCACCACGGGCGCGTTCCCCGGTTCGGGGCAGTCCCTGGCCTACGGGCTCGGACCGGTACCCCAGCTCGACACCGTCCATCTCGACCAGTCGCACGGACCCGTGCTGCTCGACGCAGAAGCGCAGCTCGCCCGCTACCGGACCCTGCTCGACCGGATGGAAGCTGTCGCCCTGACGCCCGCAGCGTCCCGGGACTTCGTCCAGAAGATTGCCCACGAACTGTGAAGGGACCGGCCGTGCTCAAATCCGATTGGCAGAAGTCGTCGTACTGCGGCGAGGGCGACGCCTGCCTGAACGTTGCGGCAGACGCCACCGGCGTCAAAGTCACCGAGAGCAGCGACCCGGACGGGGCGATACTCCACACCACCCCCGCCGCCTTCGCAGCCCTCACCCACGCCCTCAAGACGGGCACCCCGAGCCCGCGCATAGACGTCACCCACACCACCGGCGGCCTCGTCCGCATCGGCGGCGTCGTCACCACAACACGTGGGAAGTGGGACGCCTTCGTACTCGGCGTACGAGCCGGCGAGTTCGACCACTTCGGCCGCTAGCGACGACGCTCCCTGCCCCTGCCAAGCCCGCAAGCGCAGCGTGGGGCCGCCCTCCTGGTCTCGATGATGGCGGTTCCAGATCGTGCATCAAGGGCGCTCCGGTCGTTCCTCCCTCCGCGTCGCTGCGCGATGGGCTGCGCCCACCCTTGACCCCCGACCTTCCACCGCTGGAAACGCACTTGGGAGGGCGGCCGGGGGAAGGGGCACCCATCAGGCCCGTCCGCTCCGCGCCGCCGTGGGGGCCCGCAGGGCGTGGGTGGAGGCGCAGCAGTTGCCTGGGGTGGCCCGGCTCGGCTCAGCGACTGCGGCGACAGATGGGCTGGGGTTCATGCCCCGCTGGTCCCTGCCCGTCCCCGCCGAAGCATCAAGCCGCGGGGGAAGTTGTCATCACCAGAGGACACCCATATCCGGGCGAAACGGACACAAATGCGACCCAAAGTGCTCACAACTCCAGATCCCCACTCCATGATGCCCGATATGACCACTATGCACGCCGGGGTCACCCTTCGAACCGCCCCGACACCCCTGCCCGGCCACCGAGGCCCTATCCCGACAGTGACCAGCGGGGCATGAACTCAGCCAAAAAGGCACCGCCGGCCGCCGAGCCGAGCCGGGCCGCCCCACGCAACTACCGCACCCCCACCCACCGGCCAGCGGGCCCCCACGGCGGCCCGCGACAGACCACCTCGTCGGGCCCCCTTCCCCCGGCCGCCCTCCCAAGTGCGTTCAAAGCGGGGACGGGGCGGGGGTCAAGGGTGGAGCGCAGCGGAATCGCCGCAGGCGACGCGAGGGAGGAACGACCGAGCGCCCTGGACGCCCGGTCCGGGCCCGCGCACCATCAAGGGCAAGAGGGCGGCCCCACTCCGATCCAGACAACCCGTCAAGCCTGGAGACCGACCCTCCCGACCCCGAAAACTGGTCTGGACCAGTAGCCGCTACTCTGTGTCACACGGCTCAGAAAGCCGCGATCAGATCCCCTCCGGTGACCACGGCAGGGGCCGGCAACACAGCACCACGGGAGCAACACGTGAAGAACGCTGCGAGCGTGACGGACACACCCGCCACACAGGACGCGCGCAACGGGGGACGGACCGGACGCCGCGACAGCGACTCCGGCGGCATGCTGGCGACAGTGACGTTCATCGCGCTGCTCGCCCTCGCCCTGGGCCTACTCGGCTACATGGTCGTCAGCGGCTGATCCCGCAGGGAGAGACGGCAGGAGAACCACGGCGGGGGGGGGGGGGGGGGGGGGGGGGGGGGGGGGGGGGGGGGGGGGGGGGAAAAAACAAAAAAGAGAAAAAGAAAAAAGAAGACCGGACACA
>NZ_JBVHTA010000043.1:0-12041 GCF_055566095.1 Streptomyces sp. NPDC027962 | reverse complement strand
CGGGGTAGTGATGTGGAGGGCCGGTCCACGGACTACGACGCGGACAACCCCCCCCCCCCCCCCCCCCCCCCCCCCCCCCCCCCCCCCCCCCCCCCCCGCCGTCGTCATGCCCGGCACGAACCACCCCAAAGGTGGAACAACGACAGTCATTGCCCGAAGTCACACCCCGTGATACACAGAGTAACCATGCACACACTCGCACGGACACGGGACGCGCCGCCGCAGGTCAGGGCGGCCGGTTCGGTCATACGTGCGGAGATCGGGTAAAGAGACCCTCCAAGTCGGCTTACGCGGGCGGTTTCATCAGCGAAGATAGAACCAGGCCCGTGCCGAGGGGCGTGGGCGGCGAACAACCCAACAGGGGCGGTGAGTTACATGATCCTGGCAGCCGAAAAAGGCGACATCACCACCATCATCGGCGGAATCGCCCCGAACTGGGGGCCGTTCGGGAGCCTGGGCAACGAGGCCAGAGTGATGATCGAGGTCGTGATGGCCATTGCCATCCTCCTGTGCCTCGGCATCGCGATCTGGGGCGCGGCCAAACAACGCATCGGCGCGACGGCACTTCGCGACACGTTCAGCGCCGAACAGGGCAAGGGCCTGATCGTCGCCGGTCTGACCGGCGTCTTCATCATCGGCTCACTGGGGACCTTGTTCACCATCGTCTACGGGATGGCTGTCTAAGCGCCCGTCAGTCCTCTCCGGGCACGCCCGGGCCCACCGTTCGAGGTTGCGTCTCCCTGATGTCGAGTCACCACACCGCGCCGACGCGGCAAGCAGTACGTCCACCACTGGTTGAGGGGGCCTGGGCGACATGAGCCTCGGCGACGATCACGGCTACGGCGGCGCGCCGGGCGGCCGTACGAGCGAGGACTTCGGCGGCTCGGGCCAGACCCGCACCCGCCTCCCGGGCAACACCGACACCGACGTCTACGGCGGCGCACGGCGCACCGGGCGCGGCGGCTCGCGGTCGCTCATCACGGTGGTGGGTGTGGTGGTCCTGCTGATCGCAGCGATCGCCTTCGCCAACCAGGGCGGGGGCGGCGCGGACGACGGCGCGTCCGGCGAGTCCGGCGGCAAGGGCCCGTCGGCCCAGCCGACGGCCCCGACGGGCGTCCGCCCGGTGAAGGGCAACGCGGGCGGCATCCCGACGGGGTACGCGCGGGACGAGCAGGGGGCGCAGAGCGCGGCGGCGAATTACGCGGTGGCGTTGGGGTCCGCCGACATGTTCGACAAGGCTAAGCGGGACCAGACCCTTGCCGTCGTCATCACGCCTACGGCAGTGGACCAGTTCCGGGTCACGCTGGACAAAGCCTACTCAGCCTCGTTCTTCCAGAACGTGGGGCTGAACGAGGATGGTTCGACGCCCGCCGGCTTCACCTTCATCTCCCGAACTTCGCCGGTCGGGACGAAGGTAACCGGCTTCTCAAGTGCCAAGGCGACGGTCGAGGTCTGGTGCACCGGACTGATCGGGCTCGCCGGAGAAGGCTCCACAAACCCTGTCACCGACGGCTGGTTCACCATCACGATGGAACTGGCATGGGTCAATGGCGATTGGAAAGCCGTCACCCATTCCCAGAAGGACGGCCCCGCTCCTGTGGGCGGCGACGACAGGGCGTCCAGCGCCGAAGAGATCGCTGGCGCAGTCAATGGGTACGGAGGGTTCACGTATGCCCGGTAGTACACGACGCCGCGCGATCTCGATCGGCACCATGTTGGCAACGGTCCAGGGATCGGCCATCGCCCTGGCAGCCCGCGCGCCTGCCGCCCCGAGCCCTACCCCGGAGCCCGACCGGAGCAACGACCCCTGCGACCTGATCCATGGCCCCGCCCGCGACTACTGCGACGACGGCGAAGGCCCCGCCAACCCCGGCCGGTCGTCCCTCGACGACCCCACCGCCGCCCTCGACCCCCTGTCCTCCCTCGCCCGTGGCTGCGCCGACGCCGCCGTGTGGACCATCGGGAAGCTGTCCCAGGCCGTGGAGTCGACCGCGACCGTCGACTTCACGAACCTGACCTTTCTCGCCCACTACGCCATCGTCTTCGCCGCCGCCTCCATCCTCACGATCATCCTGTGGCTGCTGGCCGTCGCCAAGCGGGCGATCCGGGGCGTGCCGTTCATGACCGCGGTCTCGGAGGCGATCGGGTTTCTCTGGCTGACCGTTCTCGCGTCCGCGTTCACGCCGCTCATCCTCTTCACGATCGTCTCGGTCACCGACAGCGTCACCGAGGTCATCGCGGGCGGCTCGTCCGATCAGACGGACATGTTCTTCGGGAACTTCGCCGACGCGCTCAAGAAGGGCGACGACATCGGCGGCGGGCCGATCATGCTGATCGTCGTCTCGCTCGTCACGATCCTCGCCGCCGGTGTGCTCTATCTCGAGCTGTTCATCCGTGCCGTGCTGCTGTACGTCGGGGCGCTCCTCGGCGTCGTGGTCTACGCGGGGCTCGTCGACAAGAACATGTGGGGGCATGTCCGCCGCTGGGCCGGGATCATGATCGCGATCATCCTGGTCAAGCCGGTGATCGTGATCGTGCTCGGCCTCGCGGGCGCGCTCTCCGCCGACGACGGGCCGAACTCGTTCTCCGCCGTCGTCTCCGGGCTCGCGATCATCCTCCTCGCCATCTTCGCCTCCGCGATGATCTACCGGTTCGTCCCGGGTTTCGGCGACGAGATCGCCGCGTCCCGCAACAACCGCATCCAGAACGGCGCCGAGAGCAAGGCGGCCGCCGTCATCAGCTCCCCCGCGGCGCTCGTGTCGCAGGGCATCAAGACGCACAGCACCCGCGGCAACCAGAACACCGGCGGGGAGAGGGCCGGCGCCCGCCCCGCCAACGCCGTCAGTGGCGGCGTGGCCGCCCACAGCAGCCGTACCGCGAACCCGGGCGCCGCGCCCGCGCCGCGTAACAGCGCCCCGACCAGTGGCACCCCGCACAGCAATCGCAACAGCACAGGAGGTGGCCGGCGTTGACGACCCAGTCCCAACCGATCACGCCCCGCCGCACGTACCTCATCGGCCGGGCCCGGCCGAATGCGGTCATCGGCAAGAACCGCGAGACCGGCGAGATCGCGCTGATCATCGCCGGCGCGTTCCTCGGCATGATGAGCGGGCTGCTGGTCCCCGTCCTGTCCCTGCGGATCGTCCTGCTGATGGGCTTCCCGATGCTGGCGCTCGCCGCCGTGTACGTGCCCTACAAACAGCGCACCTTCTACAAATGGTTCGAGATCAACCGCAGCTACAAGCGTTCGCTGCGCGGCGGCCGCACGCTCTACCGCTCCGGTGCCGTCGAGGCGGGCACCCGGCTCGACGGCCGGGAGGTCGAGGTCGGGCCGCCGCCCGGCATCGGCCGTATCAACTGGCTGGCCGCGCCGTTCGGCCCGGACGAGATCGCGGTACTGCTGCACGCCGACCGCCGTACGGTCACCGCCGCGATCGAGATCGAGGGCCCGGGTGTCGGGCTGCGGGACAGCGAGGACCAGGAGGCCCTCGTCGACCGCTTCGGCACGCTGCTGAAGCACGTCGCCAACGGGGACGGCTATGTGACGCGCCTTCAGATGCTGGCGCGCACGCTCCCCGCCGACCCCGACGCGCACGCCAAGGACGTCGCCCAGCGCGGCAACGCCGCTTCGCCCGCCTGGCTCCAGCAGTCCTACGAGCAGCTGCAGTCGATGGTGTCGACCTCGAGCGAGCAGCACCGCGCCTACCTGGTCGCCTGCATGCACTACTCCCGCGACCTGGCCGCCGAGGCGCACACCATGGCCCGTGCCGCCCGGCACGCATCCGGCGCCAAGCGGCTCGACAAGGACGCCGGTCTCGCCGTCGTCATGGCACGCGAACTCACCGACATCTGCGCCCGGCTCGCCGAGGCCGACATCCGCGTACGGCAGCCGCTGGGCCAGTCCCGGCTCGCCTCCCTCGTCCACTCCATGTACGACCCGGACCATCCCATCGACCACATCCAGGCGATGACAAAACGGAACGCCTGGCCGGCCGAGCTGGACGCCGTCGAGCCCACCTACCTCCAGGCCAAGACCCGCGAGTCGTCGACCCGCGCCCCCTGGTGCCACTCCACCGCGTGGGTGAAGGAGTGGCCGATGACCCCCGTCGGCGTCAACTTCCTTGCCCCGCTGCTCGTCCACACCCCCGATGTGATCCGTACGGTCGCCGTCACCATGGATCTGGAGCCCACCGAGGTCGCCATCGAGCGGATGCTCACCGAGAAGACCCACGACGAGGCGGACGCCAGCCGCGCCGCCAAGATGAACCGGACCGTCGACCCTCGCGACATCGCCGCGCACGGTCGGCTCGACCAGCGGGGTGAAGATCTCGCGAGCGGTGCGGCGGGGGTCAACCTCGTCGGGTACATCACTGTGTCGTCGCGTTCGCCCGAGGCCCTGGCCAGGGACAAGCGCACGATCAGGGCCTCGGCCGGCAAGTCGTACCTGAAGCTGGAGTGGTGCGATCGCGAGCACCACAGGGCCTTTGTGAACACCCTGCCGTTCGCGACCGGCATCCGCCGATAGGGGCCCGTGTGATGCGAGATCCGCTGTCCGTCCTCACGGATTCCTTCACGTCCTTCCTCTTCGGGAAGGTGGAGACCACCCGCCTGCCCGTCCGTACGTCGACGGGCCAGGCCCAGGCCGTCTACCTCCCCACCGCCGCGCCTGGCCTCGGCGACTCGGGCGTGATCATCGGCCGTGAGGTCTACAGCGGCAAGGGATACATCTACGACCCCTTCCAGCTGTACGGGCAGCAGCTGCCCGCCCCGCACTGGCTGGTGCTCGGCGAGTCCGGAAACGGCAAGTCGGCGCTCGAGAAGACGTACGTACTGCGGCAGTTGCGGTTCCGCGACCGCCAGGTGGTGGTGCTGGACGCGCAGGGCGAGGACGGCGTCGGCGAGTGGAACCTCGTCGCACAGGAGCTGGGAATAACTCCCATCCGGCTCGACCCGATGACCGCCCTCGACGGCGGTATCCGCCTCAATCCGCTCGATCCGTCGATCACCACGACCGGGCAGCTGGCACTGCTGCGCACCATCATCGAGGTCGCCATGGGCCACGGCCTCGACGAGCGGGCCGGCTTCGCACTCAAGGTGGCGCACGCCTTCGTCAACGAGACCATCACCGACCGGCAGCCGGTCCTCACCGACATCGTGGAGCAACTGCGGCACCCGGAAGCCGAGTCCGCGGAGGCCATGAACGTCGACATAGACGACGTCCGCGCCTGGGGCCTGGACGTGGCGCTGGTCCTGGACCGGCTTGTCGACGGCGACCTGCGCGGCATGTTCGACGGGCCGACCACCGTCGGCATCGACCTGGACGCGCCGCTGATCGTCTTCGACCTGTCGCACATCGACCGCAACTCCATCGCGATGCCGATCCTGATGGCGATCGTGGGCGTGTGGCTGGAGCACACCTGGATCCGCCCCGACCGGAAGAAGCGCATCTTCCTGGTGGAGGAGGCCTGGCACATCATCAACAGTCCGTTCGTCGCCCAGCTCTTCCAGCGACTGCTGAAGTTCGGGCGCCGGCTGGGCCTGTCGTTCGTGGCGGTGGTGCACCACCTGTCCGACGTGGTGGACGGTGCCGCGGCGCGGGAGGCGGCGGCCATCCTCAAGATGGCGTCCACCCGGACGATCTACGCGCAGAAGGCCGACGAGGCCCGGGCCACCGGCCGGGTACTGGGGCTGCCCCGCTGGGCGGTCGAGATCATCCCGACGCTCACGCCCGGTATCGCCGTGTGGGACGTCAACGGCAATGTCCAGGTGGTCAAACACCTGGTGACCGAGGCGGAGCGACCACTCGTCTTCACCGACCGCGCCATGACGGAGTCCTCGGGTCCCGCGGTGCCCGAGCACGTCCAGGCCGCGGAATGGGAGGCGGAGCAGCGCGCACAGCTGATCGAACAAAAGCAGTTGGACGAGTCGTCAGAGTCGACGGTGGCGTGAGATGTACGAGGGCAGCCGTCAGGAACGGGGCCGGGAGCAGCGTGGGCGCGAAGGGGGCGTACCCGACGGCCTGTTGGTCGGGCTGCTCGGCTTCCTTCTCGGTCTGACGCTGCTCATGTGGTCGGCGACGGGCCTCGCGGGCCTGTTCGCGCACGGCGCGTGGCCGGCCGGCGTCACCTTCACCAACACACCCGCGGCGATGCGGGCACTGGTCTCCGCCCCGCACGACCTGGCCGGTGCCTGGCCCGCCACCCCGCCCGCGGAGCTCTCCGGGTACGGGCTGTTCTGGGGCCTGCTGATCGGCCAGTTGATGGTACTGATCGTGCTGACCGTGTTCACGCTCGGCACGGTGGCCCGCTGGCGCGCGGTCCGTGCCGCGGCGCGGGAGGGCAGGGACGTACGCAAGGGGGAACGCGAGCCGGAGGCGGAGCCGTATCGGCCTCGCGTGCCTGGCAGTCAGGATCGGCCCGTCGCACAGCAGCAGGTACCCGGCCCCGGGGCGGTACTGGAGGCGGTCCACGAGGCTCCTGCCCCGGCCACCGCGCCCCCGGCGGACGGACTCCCGCCCGCAGCGCCGCCCCCCATAGCGCCGCTCGCCACCGTCCCCGCGCCCCGCGCCCGTACGCCCCGCGTGCTGTACGGCGACCCCGCCACCCGGCGCCCCACCGCTCTCCAGGCGCTCCTGGACGCCGAGGGTCCCGCGCTCGTCGTCACCTCCGACCCCACGGTGTGGGCCGAGACCAAGAACGCCCGCGCCAAGCTCGGCCCTGTGCTCGTCTACGACCCCGAGCACCTGTGCGACACACCGGCCCGCCTGCACTGGTCGCCGACCGCCCACTGTGAGGACGACCGGTCCGCCGCCGCCCGCGCGACTGCTCTCCTCGCTCCCGTTCGCCCCAGGGCGGTCATCGACACCGCCGTGGCGGACACCGCGGAAACGCTCCTACGCTGCTGGCTGCACGCCGCTGCCGTGGACAAACGCCCCTTCCGCCAGGTCCACCGCTGGGCCCAGGGCAGCGGCGCCCACGAACCCGTACGCATCCTCCGCACGCATCCCAGGGCCACTGCCGGACTCGCCGGTCTGCTCGAGTCGGCGCTCACCGGCCATCCGCAACGGCGTGAAGTCGCCCAGCAGTTGGTGGTGCGTGCCTTCTCGGCGCTCTCCTCGGTCCACATCCGTGAGGCATGCGCACCGAACAAAACCGATTCGCTCGCCTTGGAATCATTCGTGAAGGAAGCGGGCACCCTTTATGTGGTGGGTGAACCGATCGAGGACCCTCGCACCCACCCCGGAGCGATGCCTCTGTTGACGGCACTCGCCTCAGACGTGGTCGAGCACGGCCGCCGCATGGCCGCACGGTCATCCGACGGTCGGCTCGACCCACCAATGGCCCTGGTGCTCGACGACGTCGCGGCCGTCGCCCCGCTCCCCCTCCTTCCCGAACTGCTGGCGACCGGCCAGGACCGGGGCATGCCCGCCGTCGTCCTGCTCCGCTCCGCCGAACAGGCCCGCGCCCGCTGGTCCGAGCCGCTGCCGCTGTCCTGAGAGCGTCAGTCGGCTTCCCCGGCAGCACCGCCCGGCTGTCGGCCTGCCGCTACCGCCGGACCTCGTACTCGAGCGCCATCTCGTCGTCCGGCACCGGCGCCGTGTCACCGCTCGGGACGAAACCGATCTTGCGGTAGAGCGCCGCGGCCCTCGTGTTGTCCGAGTGGAAGAGCAGCCGCACCCGCTCGACCGGCGGCGACTGACGCTCCCACGACCATTCCAGCGCGGTCCGGAACAACGCCTCCGCGCGCACGAACACCCCCACCACATGCGTCTGCTCGACCGGTGCCGGCTTCCCGATACGCGACTCGCCCTTGTGCTCGACGAGCACGGACACCGTGCCGTCCCACCGGCCGTCCGGCCCCTCTGCGACGAACTGGACGACGTCCACCCCGGCCGCGGCGGACGAAGTGCGCTCCTGCCAGAAGGAGTCGGGCCGCGCGACGGCCTGCTCGTACGACTCGTAGAACGCGATCGGGGCAAGAGGGTCCTGGAGGGCAGCGAGCCGAAGGTCCCGCGCCTGGGCCCACTCCTCGGCACGCACGCGCCGGATGACGTATTCCATCCCCTGATACTGGCCCTGAGCTGCGCCCCCGGGCAACGCCGTTTCCCCGTCGTACCCCGGTACTACGCCCGGCGCACCGCTGCCGACTCCGGTCGGACGCCCGGGCGTCCCCTGCTCCGTAGCGTCGGGAACATGACCAGGCCCCACGGCATCGAAGCCGTCGAACTCACCAAACGCTACGGCGCGAAGACCGTTGTCACGGACCTCACCTTCACCGTCAGGCCCGGCTCCGTCACCGGCTTCCTCGGACCGAACGGCGCCGGCAAGTCCACGACCATGCGCATGCTCCTCGGCCTCGACGCCCCGACCCACGGCCACTCCACCATCGGTGGACGCCCCTACAGCGCTCACCCGGCACCGCTCAGGGAGGTCGGCGCCCTGCTCGAGGCCCGATCCATCCATCCCGGCCGCACCGCACGCAACCATCTGCTCGCCCTCGCCCACACCCATGGCATCCCGGCGGCCCGCGTCGACGAGGTCATCGGACTGACCGGACTGACCGGCGTGGCAGGACGGCGGGTCAAGGGCTTCAGCCTCGGTATGGGGCAGCGTCTCGGCATCGCGGCCGCCCTGCTCGGCGACCCGGCGACACTCCTCCTCGACGAACCGGTCAACGGCCTCGACCCGGAAGGCGTCCTCTGGATCCGGACCCTGCTGAAGTCCCTGGCCGCCGAGGGGCGCACGGTCCTCGTCTCCTCCCACCTCATGAGCGAGATGGCGCTCACCGCCGACCACCTCGTCATCATCGGCCGCGGCCGACTGCTCGCCGACACGACCGTCGAAGCGTTCGTACGGGACTCCGGCGCCTCGGCCGTGAAGGTTGTCTCCCCCGAGGCCGGCTCGCTCGCCGCGCTCCTCGCCGGCCCGGGCGTCGACGTCGAAGGGGCAGGTCCGGGCGAACTGCTCGTACGCGGCACGGACAGCGAGACAGTCGGCCGCACCGCCGCCGCGCACGGCATCGCCCTCTACGAACTCACCCCCGTCACCGCCTCGCTGGAGCAGGCCTTCATGGACCTGACACACGACGCGGTCGAGTACCAGACTGCTCCTGACGCAGGAGCCGACACGCTCGAAGGAGCCGCAGCATGAGCACGGACCGGCTGACTCCCGCACAGCACCGGCTGACTTCCGCACACGTCCTACGCTCGGAATGGCACAAGCTGTGGACGCTGCGATCGACCTGGATCACGCTGCTGACAGCGAGCTCCCTGACACTCGGCATCGGTCTGCTCATGGGCGGCACCTACGAAACCGGCGGCGGAGACGATGACGTGGACATCGTCGTTCTCACCCTCATCGGGCTCCAGCTCGCGCAGATCGCCTTCGCCGTACTCGGCATCCTCGTCACCGCGGGCGAGTACTCGACCGGCATGATCCGCGCCTCCATGACCAGCGTGCCGCGCCGGCTGCCGGTCCTGTGGTCCAAGGCCGCCGTCTTCGGAGCGGTCACCTTCACCGTCACCCTGGTCACGGCCTTCGTCACCTTCCCCGCCGCACAACTCCTCTTCGCGGGCACCGACCAGGAGTCGTCACTCGGCGACCCGGGCGTGGTCCGCGCCCTGGTGGGCAGTTCCGCCGGCCTCACGCTGCTGGGGCTCATCGCTCTGGGGCTCGGCGCGCTGCTGAGGTCGGTGCCGGGAGCCATCGGCGCGTTCATCGGCGGCGTCATGGTCCTCCCCGAGGTGATCACCATGATCCCGTCCGACGACGTGGCGGACGCCGTGGAGTACTTCCCGGTCAATGCGCTGGAAGCCCTCACTTCCGCCGAGGCCGTGCCGGGAGCCGCCTCCCCGGGAGCGGCACTGCTCGCACTGGCCCTCTGGGCGGCGGGAACACTGTCCGTCGCCGGTGCGATGCTCAGGCGCCGGGACGTCTGACCCCGAGCTGCCGTACGAGGATGTGGGAGTGCGCATGGCCCAGCAGAACCACCGCCCGACGGCCGGCCCTGCTCCGGAGGGCTGGTCGACGGGCGCCCAGCCACTCACACACCGGCTGCAACGCCTGACCGCGCGACTGCGCGCCTTCGACGACCGCCGCCCAATGGTCTGGGACCTTCACCTCACCGGCGCATGCGTGCTCGCCGCGGCGGTGGATGCGGCGGGCGGCTGGCGGAACGTCGCCTTCAACCCTGACGTGCCGCTGTGGCTCGTCGTCGCGATGAGTGTCGGCTTCTCCGCGCCCCTGCTGTGGCGGCGCAGCCACCCGCTCGCCGTGC
Source organism: Streptomyces sp. NPDC027962 (assembly GCF_055566095.1). Lineage (NCBI taxonomy): Bacteria > Bacillati > Actinomycetota > Actinomycetes > Kitasatosporales > Streptomycetaceae > Streptomyces > Streptomyces sp. NPDC027962. Next base: position 1,766 of record NZ_JBVHTA010000043.1, on the reverse strand, counting down.
TGCTGCTGATGCTGCCGTTCTCCCTGGCGAACGGCGCGAGCGGCGCCCATCTGCAGGCGTCGTTCCTCCAGATGATCGCCGTGTTCCACATCGCGCTGCGCCTGCCGCTGCGCACCCTGGTGGTCTGCTTCGGCACGGTGCTCGTACCGCTCGCCGTGGGGGCGACGTTCTACCCGGTGGGAAGTTGGGACCAGCAGTTCGTGCCGATGTTGTACAGCTTCGCCCTGGTCGCGCTGCTGGGCCTCGTGGTGCGCTCCCGTCAGGAGTACACGGCCTCCCTGGTCGAGCGGGCCCGGCAGCTCGAGGTCGAACGCGATCAGCAGGCCCGGCTCGCGGCGGCCGAGGAACGCACCCGTATCGCCCGGGAGATGCACGACATCATCGGCCACAACCTCTCCGTCATCACCGGCCTCGCCGACGGCGGTGCCTATGCGGCAGCCACCTCCCCCGGACGCGCCACCCAGGCACTCGAGGCCATAGGCACCACCAGCCGCCAGGCCCTGACGGAGCTGCGCCGACTGCTCGACGTACTGCGCGACGACACCCCGGCTGCCGCCGAGCTCGCCCCGCAGCCCGGCCTGACCGACCTTGACCAACTCGTCGAGGGCGTAAGGGCGGCGGGCCTGTCCGTGCGGCTCGCCGTCGAGGGCAGTCCCGCCGCCCTCCCCGCGGGTCGCCAGCTCGCCGTCTATCGGGTGGTGCAGGAAGCCCTCACCAATACCCTGAAGCACGGGGGACCGCGGGCGACGGCGACGGTGGAGGTGGCGTACGGGAGCGGTGGCGTGACAGCCACGGTCACGGACACCGGCGCCGGTGTCCGTGCCGGCGCCGGTGTCCGTGCCGGTGCCGGTGCTTCTGCCGGATCGGTCGCTGCCGGTCGCGGGCTGGCCGGGATGCGGGAACGAACCAGCATGTACGGCGGCACACTTGAGGCCGGTCCGCTGCGTCGGCCTCCCGGAGGCTGGCGCGTTCACCTCCACATCCCGAAGGAATCCGACCAATGACGACCGTGCTCATCGCCGACGACCAGCCCATGCAGCGCTTCGGTTTCCGGATGCTCCTGGAGAGCCAGGACGACATGACGGTGGTGGGCGAGGCGGGCAACGGTACAGAGGCAGTGCGCGCAGCGGCGGAACTCCACCCGGACGTCGTTCTGATGGACATCCGCATGCCCGGCCTCGACGGTATCGAGGCAACCCGCCGAATCGTCGCCTCCGGCGCCCGCACCCGCGTCCTGATCGTGACGACCTTCGACCTCGACGAGTACGCGTACAAGGGTCTGCGTGCCGGCGCCAGCGGATTCCTCATCAAGGACGCGCTGCCCGAGGAACTGCTCTCGGGCATCCGCGCGGTGGCCGGCGGCGACGCCGTCGTGGCCCCGAGCCTCACCCGCCGCCTCCTCGACACATACGTCCAGCATCTCCCGGACACCGGCCCGGGAGCATCGTCGCCTTCCCTCGACGAGCGTCTGGCAAGGCTGACGGAACGGGAGCGGGAAATCCTGACGGTGATCGGCCAGGGGTGGACGAACACGGAGATCGCGAGCCGGCTGCATCTGGCGGAATCGACGGTGAAGACCCATGTGAGCCGCATTCTGGCGAAGACGGGAGCCAGGGACCGGGTCCAGGCGGTCATCCTGGCGTACGACACCCGGCTGGTGAAGACGTCCTGAAACGCGGAAAAGCCCCGCACCTCGAGGGTGCGGGGCTTTCCCACAATAATTGTTCGGCGGCGTCCTACTCTCCCACAGGGTCCCCCCTGCAGTA
>NZ_JBVHTA010000042.1:0-69623 GCF_055566095.1 Streptomyces sp. NPDC027962 | reverse complement strand
CTTCGTTGCGTACGTCGCGCGCCCACAGAACATCGTCACACCGCCGTGACCTGCACGCCTACAAGATCACCCCGACTTTGAAATCGCCCTGGGAGGCGGGGAAGTATGAGTGGCCGATTCATTTGGCGGTTGGGGATTCACTGATCAAGGCTCGTCGTTCCCAGCAGGGCAACCTGTTCGACGAGGTGGACCAAGACTTCGTGGACGAGTTGGCTGAGTTCAAGTACGCCACCGAGGACATGCACGAGTACCCGGATATCCTGCGGCCGGGGCGGTATCACGTGGTGGTGGGTAACCCGCCGTACATCACGGTCAAGGATAAGACGCTCAATGCTCTCTACCGGGAGCTGTATCCGGCGTGTGCGGGCAAGTATGCGCTGTCGGTGCCGTTCGCGCAGCGGTTCTTTGAGCTGGCCAAGCGTGGGGATGCTGAGGCGCGCGACTACGGCATGGTCGGCCAGATCACCGCGAACTCGTTTATGAAGCGGGAGTTCGGAACTCAGCTCATCGAAGGCTACTTCGGGCACGCCGTGGAGTTGACCGAGGTTATCGACACCTCGGGCGCCTATATTCCAGGGCATGGGACACCGACGGTCATTCTCGTGGGCAGGCAGCGAGGAGGCGACGGGCGATCGCCCCTCATCCGGACTGTTCGGAGCGTGCAGGGTGAACCGTCTGCGCCGGACGACCCTGCGAAAGGTGTGGTCTGGCAGGCGATCGTCGAGCAGATCGACAAACCTGGTTCGGTGAGCCAGTGGGTGTCTGTGAGTGATCTGCCACGTGATGAGTACTTTAGTTCGCAGCCGTGGATCCTTACCGACGGCGGGCTGGAGATGGTGGACCGAATCGCGGTTTCCACTTCCAAGACTTTGGCGGATTCCGTTTCCGCCATTGGTATGACAGTGCTGACATTGGAAGATGACGCTTATCTAGTGTCTGCTCCGTTCATGTCACGCAAGAACCTGATGGAAGACTCTGTCACCTTCGTGACCGGTGATGAGGTGCGCGACTACTCCGTCACTTCCCATGAGCTGGTTCTGATGCCCAGCTCATGGGATGGAAGTCGCCGCGATCTCGGTGCTGGAGCGATGAATCATCTCTGGACGTACCGCACCCGTCTGCGTAAGAGGCTCTATTTCGGCCGGGTCCCGGAAGACCGTGGGTTGCGTTGGTTCGACCTCGGCATGCTATTCGCTGAGCGGCATCGTTCATCGCTGTCTATCACGTTTCCGGCGGTGGCCACCCACGCGCACTTCGTTCTTGATCGGGGTGGGAAAGTCTTCAACCGTCATGCGCCAGTGATTAAGTTGCGGGAGGAGGCGAGTGAGGAAGAGTATTTGCGCCTGCTCGGCCTGCTCAACAGCTCAACAGCCGGGCTCTGGTTGAAGATGGTGAGCCACAGTAAGGGAACTGAAGGACATCAGTCTGGTATCAAGACTGAGGCTTGGGAGCAGTTCTACGAGTTCACTGGAACCAAGCTCCAGGACTTTCCTCTCCCTGTCGCCTACCCCGCCATTCTGGCTACCGCCCTCGATGCCCTGGCTCAACGGCTGACATCCGCCAGCCCTGTAACCGTCGCAGCTGAGACCACGCCCACTGCTGCTGTCCTCCGTGAGGCCAAGACCCGCTGGCATTCCACCCGAGCCCGCATGATCGCCTTCCAAGAAGAACTGGACTGGCAGGTCTACGCCCTCTACAACCTCCACTCCGAAGACCTCCGAGTCTCCGAGGACCCCGACGACCTCAGCATCCCCGAACTCGCTCTCGGTGAGCGCGCCTTCGAGATCGTCCTCGCTCGCCGCGTAGCCGCAGGCGAGGCCAGTGACGAGTGGTTCAAGCGGCACAACTCCACGCCCATCACCGAGATCCCCGCCCACTGGCCCGCCCCCTACCGTGAGGTCGTCCAGAAGCGAATCGACGCCATCGAGTCGAACCGAGCCATCGGCATGGTCGAGCGCCCCGAGTACAAGCGCCGTTGGGCCACCGAAGGCTGGGACGCGCTCCAGGAGAAGGCCCTCCGGTCCTGGCTGCTCGACCGTATGGAGAACCGCGACCATTGGTTTGACGAGAACGGTCAGCCCACCATCCTCACCCTGGCCCGTCTGACCGACGCCCTCTCCCGTGACGAGGACTTCATCTCCGTCGCCAAGCTCTACTCGCCCCGCAAGGAGCTGGCCAAGGTCGTCGCCGAGCTGATCACCGACGAGCACGTGCCGTTCCTCCCCGCCCTGCGCTACAAGCCCTCCGGGCTGAAGAAGCGCGCCGACTGGGAAGAGGTGTGGGACCTCCAGCGCAAGGAGGACGCCGCGCCCGACGAGCAGGCCAAGCGGAAGATTCGGGACTCCATCCCCGTGCCGCCGAAGTACACCTCGGCCGACTTCTTCCGCCCGTCCTACTGGAGGGCGCGCGGCAAGCTCGACGTGCCCAAGGAGCGGTTCATCTCCTACGGGCAGACCAACGCCGCCACCCCCGAGCTGTACGGGTGGGCCGGCTGGGACCAGCGGGAGCAGGCGCAGGCGCTCGCCACGTACTTCACCAACACCGCGCTGTCCACCGAGGAGATCACGCCGTTCCTCGCCGGCCTGCTGGAACTCCAGCCGTGGCTGTCCCAGTGGCACAACGGGTTCGACATGCTCTACAGCGGGTCCCCGGCGGACTTCTTTGCCGGTTACCGCCAGCAGAAGCAGGGCGAGCACGGACTCACGGACGACGACCTCCGCGGCTGGCGTCCTCCGGCCGCGACCCGAGGTCGTCGCGCAGCAGTGAAGCAGTAGCAAGGAGTAGATCGAGTTCCGTCGGTTCAAGGGCCACCCGGTGCGTGAGCGGGTGGCCTTGGGCTCGCACGTGCAGCTTCGCCCACACGGTCTTGCCCGGAGCGGCCCGGCGAGGGCTGACGCCCCAATCGTCCGCGAGGGCCGCGACGAGAAGCAGGCCCCGGCCGGACTCGGAAAGCGAGTCGGTCGCCGGGGGACTGGCGGGAGGCCGTTTCTCGGCGCGGGTGTCGGTCACCTCGACGCGGACGATGTCCTCGGCCAGGGTGAGGTGGACGTGGAAGTCCCGGCCGGGGACGTGGCCGTGGCGTACGGCGTTGGCGCTGAGTTCCGCCGTGATGAGGGTGAGCGTCTCGTTGACCGGGGTCGTGTACGGGTGGCCCCAGTCGTTCAGGCGGTGCGAGACGAGTCGGCGGGCGAGGCGGGCACCGCGTGGCGTCGAGGTAAAGCGCATGGCGAACTCGCGTTCGGGTGCAAGGCGTTGTGGCATATGCCCGTTCGGGGGAGTTGCTGACTTCATGAGGTAAACGGTCGCGGACCCTGCGTAGCGTTGACCAGGAGCGACGTGCTGACGGGTGCGGGCTGTACACGTGGGCGGTGCGCTTGTACGTGATGTTGGGCGTGACCGGTTCCCGGGCCGTGCGTTGGGCGGGCGGAGTCCGGTGACCGTGGTGGTCGTACGGGAGGAGCTGCGACGTGGACGACGAGGTTCAGCAGCCGGAGTACGAGGTCGGAACAGGCATGTTGTGCGTGTTCGGGCGGCAGTTGAAGCTGTTCCGGGACCGGGCGGGGATGGACCGAGCGGCGCTCGGGTCGCTGACCGGGTACTCGGCTTCGACGATCGCGTCGTTCGAGCAGGGCAGACGTATTCCGCCGCCGAAGTTCATCGACCAGGCTGATGAAGTGCTGGATGCGGGTGGGGTGTTGAGCGCGAGCAAGGAGGAGGTGGCTCGGGCTCAGTATCCGGCGTTCTTTCGGGACGCGGCCAAGTTAGAGGCCGAGGCGGTCGAGCTGCATGTGTATGACACTCAGTTGGTCAACGGCCTGTTGCAGGCGGAGGAGTACGCACGAGCGGTGTTCGCCATGTGGCAGCCGCTGTTGGACGAAGCGCTCATGGAGCAGCGAGTCGCCGCGAGGCTGGCGCGACAGGAGATCTTCGCTCGACGCCCGGCGCCGCACCTGAGCTTTGTGATCGAGGAGGCTGTCCTGCTCCGGCCCCTCGGCGGAGAGGCAGTCTGGCGAGGACAGTTGGAGCACCTCATGCTGATCGCGGAGAAGCGCAACGTGGTGATCCAGGTGATGCCGTTGTCCCGCCAGGAACACGCGGGACTCGCTGGACCGTTCACCTTGATGGAGGCCAAGGATGGGCGCAGGATCGCGTACACGGAGGTACAAGGCGACAGCCGTGTACACGCAGAGCGTCACAAGGTGCGGGAGCTTGAACGTACGTTCGGGATCCTTCGCGCGCAGGCCCACACTCCGACAGAATCACTGGCATTGATCGAGAAGTTGTTGGGAGAGAGATGAGCGGGGAAAAGGCGGGGCCGGCCACCGACGCCCTGGCATGGTTCAAGAGCAGCTACAGCGCGGGTGATGGCGGCCAGTGCGTAGAGGTCGCCGTCCGCCCCGCCAGGATCCACGTCCGCGACTCGAAGGACACAACTCGTGCCGCACTGGCCGTAGACCCCACGGCGTGGACCGCGTTCGTCGGGTTCGCGGCACTCTGACAGGCGCTGGGCCCTCGGCAGGCGTGTGCTTGCCGAGGGCCCTGCGCACGTCCCACCGGGAGCCAGAGCGCCAACCCCGCCGTCCCCACAAGCTGGGCCTCGGCTGCGCGGTGCTCGTGGACCCCTGCCTCGCCCATCCAGGCTCACCCGACAAAGCGGGGCCAGCCGAGGTTGTCAGGGAGGACGGACCGCGTTCGTCGAGTTCGAGGCGCTCTGGCAGAGGCAGGGTCCTCGCTCGCCTCCGGCGTCAGGGTTGCTCGGTACCGTCCGGGGCAGGGCCTGTGCGCGGGACGGGCCCGGTCGCCGCGGCCCGCACTGGCCTGTCGGCGTGCCGTGGTCTGAAGCGGCACGTGGGGTTGTGGCAGGGGCGCCGGCACCCGCCGGAGAGTTTCCGGAGATCCGCGAATTGCACGGCAGGCGCACACAAGCATGAAGGGGCGCAATGCAGCACGAGCCTGCGGAGCATGCTTTCCCGTGTGATGCACTCCCGCGCGGATGCAGTGACCGAGACTGGTAAACGCCGTGATCAGAGCCGCTGTCCGTCGGTTCCCGCAGTCGTGATCCGGGCTTGCTTCAATGTCCTCTTGATGTGACCCATACGCCACACCTGCATCTGTTCTAACGGCGATTTTCGGTAAAGGCCGCTCAAAGCTTTAACTCGCCTATCACGGGTGCACCAGGTGTTTCGGTCCAGCGGGACCGCACGGTGCGCCTCCTGTCGCACCGCCAGCCATACCACCTGAACGGTGTGCTTCAGTTGAGAACGCCGGGGCTACGACGGACACCGTCATAGCCCCGGCGACGGCAAGAACCCTGCCTGCCTGCAACCTTGCCCGGAATCCAGCAGACAGGATCCTCTTCTTCGAGCCGCCAAGGGGGCCCACTTATGAAGGTACACATGCCCAGTGATCACTCCGTGATCGAAAAGGTGGGGGGCGCACACCGATGAACCCACAGCATTCTCCCGTATCGACCACGGTGAAGGCCATGGCCGTGATCATCGCAGTTCTCATCGGCATCGTCGCTGGGCTCACAGTCGGCATCATCGGGGCAGCAGTCGGCGTTGGACTGCCCGCCGCCCTGGGGTGGGGTGCCGGCGGCTTTGTCGCGGCCGCGCCACTGGTGCTCCGTATCGAACAGGCGCTGAGTCTGCTCTGAGGAGGGTGGTTGTGGGACGCGCCTGTGTGCGTCCCACAACCACCGCCGGCGCACAGCACTGTTTCGGCTCGACGCCGACCAGGCCCAGTAGCTCAAGTAGATTCCCGCCGAGGCCGTTGACGAAGCCGTGCAGGGCGGACACGCCAGGACCTCGACGCCGTCGTCGCCGGGCTCAGCCACTGCTAGGGCTCCGGCGCCGTCGAAGTCCACGGTGGCAGGGCAACGCCGAGCGTCTGACTCCGCTGCACGGGCCGTGCGCTGCGACCGGCCCGCGTGCCCGCCGCCGTCCGTACGAGGCGGTCCGGACCGAGTGAGCACAACTGGGCTCCTGAAAGGCGGAGTTACTGTAAGTTCCTGCTATGAATCAGGGCAAGGTGAGCGAGAACCCGGAGTCGCGCTTCTCCGCGGTGCTGGTGGGCTCGGCCAGGCTTCCGGGCGTGCGGATCCACAGAGAGACCTACCTCCGGAAGGCGCTGGCACGCTACTGCTCCGAGGAAGAGATCCGCAGGGCGGTCGAGGAGACCCCCGCGGCGGCGGGTATCGCCACCGACGTTCTGGATCGAGCGGCCGACGATTCCATCCGCTACGAGACCGCCAAGGTCAGCGCTCTCTCGGCCGCTGCCGGGCTGCCGGGCCTCATCGCCCTCCCCGCCACCGTGCCGGCAGACCTGGCCCAGTACTTCGGCCACATGCTGCGCATCTCGCAGAAGCTCGCCTACCTCTACAGCTGGCCCGACCTGTTCTCCGACGACGGCGATGACGTCGACGACGCGACCATGGGGATGCTCACGCTGTTCTTCGGCGTGATGTTCGGTACCCAGTCGGCGAATGCCGCCGTGGGGAAGGTCGCGGGGATGATGGCGGAGCAGGTCGCCAAGAAGCTGCCGCAGAAGGCGCTCACCCAGGGCGTCGTGTACCCCGTGGTGAAGAAGGTCGCGGCCTACATCGGTGTTCAGATGACGAAGCAGACCTTTGCGAAGAGCGTCTCGAAGGCCATCCCGGTCCTCGGGGCCGCTGTGTCCGGCACGCTCACCTTCACGACCTACCGCCCCATGGCCAGGCGGCTGAAGAAGCACCTCTCCGCCTCGGTACTGGCGAAGCCGACGCACCGCGTCGTGGTCGTGGAGGCCGAGGAGGTTCGCGAGACCGTCGTCCCGAAACCTCCCGAGGGCTCTGCCTTCGACGGAACCGCCGTCACGGCGGAGCATCCTCGGTCCTCATAGCCCACCCACGATGAGGGGCGGAGGGGAAACCCGTGCGCACTTCCGTCGAAGCGTGCTCCCTCGACCCGAGCGGTCAGTGCAACGCCCGTCGTGCCGCGCTGATGAGGTTGCGCGCGTCCGCGCCGTACACGGCGGACTCGCGGAGCGTTCTCCAGGTCCGCGCGTAGGTGTCGACGCTTGCCGCGTCGTCGATCCACAACTCCGCGTGCCAGTTCTCGACGATCACCTGGCGGTCGTCGTAGATCCAGAAGGCGGTGGCCGGAGGAATCTTGAGGGTTGCGGAGAGCGGGACGATGCCCAGTTCGACCGTGGTGAGGCCGATGACTCCCATGAGGCGATCGAGCTGGGCGGCGAGCACCGACGGAGGGCAGATCCTGGCGTGGAGGGCGGCTTCCCACATGAGGATGTGGTACCGCTTCGTCGAGTCGTACAGGGCTTCTTGCCGTCTTGTACGCGACGCCACTGCCTCTTCGATGTCGCGCGGCGACTGATGCAGCTCCGTGAAGTGCGTGAAGATCGACCGGGCGTAGTCCGGTGTCTGAAGAACGCCGACGATCATGGAGCCCTGCCAGGCGTGAAAGGTGCGTGTCCTTGCATGCTCGGCGTTGCGCGCGTCTTGTACGGGCATGTGCCCGCCGGCGAGTTGCCGACGCCACGATCGGATGTGCGACTCGAAGCCTCGGAGCCTGGCAAGCAATTCTTCGTGCGTTTCTGGCCGACCAGTGCTTTCGGCCCACTTCAGCAGGTCCTCTGGCGTGGGCGTCGTCCGGCCGTTCTCCAGCTTGCTGACCTTCGACTTGTGCCATCCGCACCTGTCGGCGAGTTCGGTACCGGTGAGCCTGCCGCCAGGGGCTGACAGCCGAAGCTCCCGCAGGCGTATGCCGAGGGCTTCGCGCGCCTTCTGGTAGTCCGTGCTCACCGGTACACGCCTGCTTCTGCTACTGATTCACGGCCAGGCCGGCCGCGAACTCCTCGTACGGGACCGCGTGATGCATGGCCGCGTCGCGCACCATGGAGTATCGCACCACCTCCGCGGGCTCCGTGATCAGTTCGACGCCTGTCAGGTTGTCGGCGTCGTCGAACATGAGCAGCGCGACCATGCGCGAATCGAAAAGCCAGAAGTCCTCGGAGGGCAGGTTGAGCTGGTCGGCTTCCGCACGCCAGAGGTTCATGATCCGCTCGCCTACGGCGCTGTTACGACGTGCATTGTCGAGCAGGTACAACTGACCGGTCGTAGGCGGGCTGTCGACGATTCGGACACGTTCGATGCGCTTGCCGAGTACAGCCTGCTTGCGACGGTTGGCACACCACTCCGAGTCCGTTTCGTTCCAGTCGACGGACTCGCCGCGCGTGAACTGGGCGTATGTTTCGGTGGTTTCGTCGGATGCGTAGCGCCGCCGAGTCTCCAGCCGCCACGCTGTGTGCTCGAACTGCGTAAAGAGTCGACCGAAGCCGTCCAAATCGATGATCTTCGCCTCGCGAGTCATGTCCTTGGGCCCCAGTCCACGAGCAGTGCTCGCGGCACCACAATCGGCACCTCCCCCTCGCCCAGGTGCTGGAGCCGGGCGATGTCCTCGGGGTCGGTGAGGGGCGGGCCGTGCACGATGACCTCGCCCGAATCGAGGTCCTCGTGCACCGAGGGGCATCCGTCGTCGCCGCTGCCCGTCCCGTTGAAGCGCAGCCGTCGCACCATGAGTTGTTCCCTTCGCTGGGGATCGATGCAGCAAGCCTCCCCATGGATGGCGCGCCGTGCGCGCTGTTCAGCCGGGCCATATGAGGAACTTCTGGGAACTCTCCCTCGAAGTCAAGCAACTTCGGGGAACTTCCCTGTCTCCCGGCCGCTGTCCTTCCCTACCGTTCCGTTCATGGCTGCAGTACGACAGACGCAGGAAGCCGCTCCATTCGTGGTCGCAGGGGCCCCAAGACGGCACTCTCCTCTGCAGGCATCGTGATCCCGTCGCCGGACCTCGGCACCGCCTCACCCGCCTTGTCCCCGGAGTGCGCCGTCGCCGCACGTCCCGGTTACCAGGACTTGCACGGACAGTGCCGTCAGACGGGGGATGTTCCCCTGCCCTACGCCACCGGACTCCTGCTCGTTCACCGCTGCACCTGCCTGTGCCACGGATGCGACCGCCAGGGCACCCAGCCGCCCTCGCAAGGGCGGGCTCCACAAGGTGCCCGTGCCGCCCGTCCAGCCCCGGACAGACCGGCGGGCGGTACGGGCTCGAACCCCGAACGTCACGTCTCCCTGAAGGAGTAGTCCATGACCGTCACGCTCGACCGACCCACGAGCACGCGCACGCGGGACCCGAAGGAACTCCTCAACGCCGTCCAGCCCCGCATCCAGCAGCGAGGAGAGCTTCAAACTCATGTGGTGGCCGATGCCGGACGCGATCCGGGCCGCCACCGAGGGACGCTTCCTGCTCCAAGGGGGCCCGCTCGCGCTGCTGCTGGCCCAGCAGGTCGTCACAGCGTGAGTTCGTCAGGCGCAACCCGCCAGTCGGTGACAGCGCGCCGCGCGTCAGCCTTGCGCGCCCTCGGGCATCGGCGGTGTGCCGTGCGTCAGCTCCGGCCACGACGTCGGCGCCGGGCCGAACGCGCGACGAGCGGCCCTCACCGCCAGAGTGGCGAGGGCGGCGTTGGCGCCGCCACCGATCACCGCGCCGATGATGAAGGCGTGGACGCCCATGTCCACCAGGTAGCCGCAGCCGATCTCCAGGCCCTGGCCCCACTTCTCCATGGCGGTGATGAGGTAGGCGACGGCTTGGCCGAAGATACGCTCGGCCGTCACGGTGTCGAACGGGTTGTCGCGGACCAGGAGCTTGATCTCCCGGTCCCACACATCGGGGGAGACGAACGAACGGGGGTCGCGGACCTCGGTCTTCTGCGCGATGACGGTTGCCATGGTGGTGCTCCCTTCGCGGTGGGGTGTGCCTGTCCGGCTCCACCACGGAAGCGTCTGGCCCGCACAACACGACAAAGCGCGCGGGTTCGCAGAATCCTGAACCGTGGCACCCGGGAACCCGTACGCGAATCCCCATTGTGTAAGGCTTCGCGCTTGAGTTGCCGCTGCTCTCATCTGGCAGGCAGGCAGGGCGGCGCAGGGGCAAGGTGAATAGGGCTACCGGGATGTCGGATACGCCCTCGCTGAGCGGCACGGTGTCACCAACGCCCCCTCGCCGCAGGCGCCGCCATGCCAGTGGCTCTCCTCCCCGACCCGGAGTGCTTCACCAGCTCGCTACCGTGCCTTGTGCGACATCCCGTGAGTTCCCCTGAGCCCTGCTGAGCCGCTGACCCCGTGGCCAGGGCTTTCTCCCTCGTCGGAGTGTCTTGTCGTCGACTGACGTAACTTCGGGATTCTTGAAGCGTTCTCACCTCGTCCGACCGATCCGTAGTCGGGCTGAAGGTGAGGAGGCTCGGGTTGGCGCTGGCGGTCGTACGGGACCTGCGTGACCATTGGGCGCCCGCGTCGGCGGAAGAGCTGGAGCGGTTCGAGACCGACGTGCTGTCCGGGTTCGTCCTCGCGCGGGCCTCGGCGGGACTGGCGGACGGCACCATTCGCGGGGACGTCGGGCACCTGGAACAGATCCGGACCTGGTTCGGCCGGCCGCTGTGGGACATGGAGCCGGCCGACGCCGATGCGTACTTCGGAAAGGTGCTGCGGAACTCACCCAGTGGCACCCGCCTCGCCCGGTCGCAGGCGCTGACCACGTACTTCCTGTTCCTGGAGCTGCGGCACAAGGTCGAGCTCCACCGGATGACCGGCCGCGTCGTCGAGTCCCCGATCGACGAGATGAACCGGCCGCGCGGGGCCAAGGACGCGGCACTGCGGATCCCTCCGACCGAGCCGGAGGTCGCGATGCTGTTCACCGGCTGGGGCGGCGAGCTGGCCACCTGCCGCAAGTTCGCCCCGACCGCCCGGAACTACACCGCGGCAAAGCTGATGTCCCAGGTCGGCCTGCGGGTGAACGAGGCATGCGGCCTCGACCTGGGCGACATCAAATGGGACCTCGGCCGCTTCGGCAAGCTCCACGTCCGCCACGGCAAGGGCGCCCGCGGCTCCGGTCCGCGCGAGCGGATGGTCCCGCTGATCAACGGTGCCGACCGCACGCTGCGGTGGTTCATCGAGGACGTGTGGGGCCAGTTCGACGACGACCACACCCGCCCCGGCACCCCACTGTTCCCGAGCGAGCGGAAGAACACCGACGGTTCCGCCCGCCGGGTCGGCGACGACGCCCTGCGCAACGGCCTCGACAAAGCGGTCGAGGCCCATCTGCCCGGCTGGACGGACAAGTTGACACCGCATGTCCTGCGGCACTTCTGCGCGTCCCAACTCTATGAGAACGGGCTGGACTTGCTCGCAATCCAGGAGGTTTTGGGACATTCCTGGATCGCCACGACGATGCGATACGTCCACGTCCAGCAGACCAGGGTGGAGGACGCCTGGGCCGCCGGGACCGAGCGGGCCGCGAAGCGGCTGGAAGGGCTGATCCGATGAGGTGGAACCTGCGGCTGACCGCCGCGAACAAGGGTATCTGGAAGGCATCCGAGCTTCAGCGGAGCCTAGCCGAGCACGGGTTGGTCATCTCGGCCGGAAAGATGTCCGGGCTGTGGTCCGGCCAGCCGGTCTCCCTCAAGCTCGACGACCTGGACGTGATCTGCGTCGTCCTCGGCTGCGAGATCGGCGACCTGCTGATCCCCGAACCGGACAAGGTCCGCCATCCCGGCGCGGAGACCGGACAGCAGGCCGCCGCCTCGTCCGGCCCGGCCCCGGCGGTGGTTCCACGCCGCCGGGACGGCCGGTCCCTGCCGCCGTCGTAACAGGCCGGGAGCGAGAACTTCGTGCTTGAGCCAAAGAGTTGCCCGTACTGCCTGGGCTGGGGACTGCTGTTCATGCGGTGCTGCGGGGGCTGTGCCTCCTTCGCCCGTCCCGGCTCGGATGGGCAGTGCGCCGGCTGCCGACGGCAAGGTCCGCTGCGAAAGGAATACTGCCGTCTGTGCTGGTGCCAGGCACGGACGGATGCCGCGACCACCGGCGCGAAGGCAGAGTCGTTACTACCCGGATTGCGGTATCACCAGCTGTTCTTCGCGCATATGGCCCCGTTGTGGGAGCGGGCCCCACGGCCACGGCCGGCGAAGTACGAACGGCGGGGACGCCCCCGCAAGCCCGACCCGTCTCCGGCGCCGCCGCCCGGCGGCTGGCTCCAGCCCTCCTTGTTCCCGGTCTGCCGCGACCTCACCCGCATCGACCCCGCCGAGCACACGGGACCGGACAATCCGTGGCTGGCCTGGGCTCGGCATACCGCCCACCGCCTCGGCGAGGCCCGCGGCTGGCCCCGCAATATCCGTCTCGCCATCGACCAGGCCCTGATCATCCTGATGACCCGGCACGTCGGCGGGGATGTCGTGCGCCATTCCGAGCTCTACCCGGCCCTGCAACCCCGGCGGCTGAACATGGAGCTGACCATCGAGGTCCTCGAAGAGATCGGCGTCTTCCACGACGACCGGACGCCGTCGTTCGAGCAGTGGCTGGAGCGCAAGCTCGACGGCATCGCCCCGGGATCCGCCGCGACGTTGAGCACTGGGCCCGGCTCCTGCACGACGGCGGCCCCCGATCCAAGGCCCGCGACGAGGCCACGGTCTGGAACTACCTCAACCGGATCCCGGCCCGTGCTGCTGGCGTGGTCCGTCCGCTACGAGCACCTGCGCGAGGTGACCCGCGACGACGTCCTCGCCCAGCTCGACACCCTCCACGGCAGTCAGCGCCAGCACACCCTCATCGTGCTGCGGTCGCTGTTCAGCCGGGCGAAGAGGAACGGCACCATCTTCAAGAACCCGACCAGCCGCATCCGCGTCGGTCAGCGCGAAGAGGGCGTTCTCCAGCCCCTGGAGCCCAGACACATCGACAACTCGGTCGCCGCGGTCACCAGACCCGCGGACCGCCTGGTCCTCGCCCTCGCCGCAGTGCACGCTGCACGCTCCGGAGCGATCCGCCGCCTCCAGCTCGACGACATCGACCTCGGCAACCGCAAAATCACAATCGACGGCCGCACCCGGCGACTGGACGACCTCACACTGCACGTTGCCCGCGAGTGGCTGGAGTTCCGGCGCCGACGCTGGCCCGACACCGCCAACCCGCACCTGCTGATCAACAAGATCACCGCCCTGGGCACCGGCCCGACCAGCGGCGTCACCCTCTCCGAACCCCTCCGCGGCCAGACCGCCACCTTGCAACGGCTTCGCATGGACCGCCGGCTCGAAGAAGCCCTGGTCCACGGCCCCGACCCCCTTCATCTCGCCGAGGTCTTCGGCCTGGACGAGAAGACCGCGATCCGCTACGCGAACTCCGCCCGCGCTCTCCTGGAACGGCCCCTGGAGACCAACGACCTTGCGCCGTCGAGGCCGTGATGTGCCCCTGGCGCCTGCGCTGACGGGCAGCGTGATCGTCGTTAGTCGCTCCACCCCACCAGGCCGATAACATCCTCACCACGCACAACCCCTGGGGGACTCATGGCCACACCTGCACGCCGCAGAGAAATACAGCCCGATTCAGGCGGCGGCTGCGGCGTTGGCTGCGGCATCACACTCGCCGTCATCGCCGGGCTCGTGGCCATCGGGACGTGGAGTGACGGACTCGTCGTCCCTGGCATCCTCTTCTCGCTCATTGCCGGCGCGGGTGCGTTCTACGCCCACGGACTGGCTAAGCACGACAAAGAGCTGCGCAGAGTCCGCGCTATCCAGTCCACAGAGATCGCCCGCTACCACGCCATGAACCCCCGTGAATTCGAGATAGCCATCGCGTACCTCTGCGAGCGCGATGGCTGCCATGGTGCCCGCGTCGTCGGCGGAGCAGGCGACCTCGGCGCCGACGTCATCGCCACCACCCCCGACGGCAGGCGCATCGTCATCCAGTGCAAGCGCTATGGGCCCACCACGAAGGTCGGAAGCCCCGATCTCCAGAGGTTCGGCGGCACCTGCTACAGCGTCCACAACGCCCAAATCGCCGTCGTCGTCACTACTTCCGTATTCACCAAACCAGCAACTCAGTACGCAGACAACCACGGCATCCGGCTCTTCGATGAAACCGTCCTGGCCGCATGGGCCACCCGCACCGGCCCCGCCCCATGGATGTTGTAATGACCGGCCGCAGTCACGCATGAACCGGATCCGCACGGCCCCGTAGTCCCAGCTCAGGCACCGGGGAACGTCCAGCAGAGCGCGGGCCTGCCCGTACGACAGCCGTGCGACCTCAGTGTCCAGGTACACGTCACGCGGGCTGGGGACCTTGCCGCGCGATTTGCTACGCGAACTCCGCCCGCGCTCCCCTGGAACGGCCGCTGGAGACCGACCCCGCGACTTCACCGCGAACCCACGGGTCCACCCCCTAATATCAGGGCATCGGACCTGCGGGTTCCCGTCGAAGTGCCTTCAGTTTTCGCGAACTCGCGGGGGTCGTGGGGTCCCAGTAGTTCTCGCGGAAAAACGCTGAGCGGTTGCGGCCCGCTCAGGAGCCGGGGTGCAGCGGAGGGCCCCGGTGGTCGCATCATTGGGACCCTCCGCCGTACGACTTCGACCGTACGGAATGGGGCGACCCTGCGGCTGACTGGACCATCCGCATGGTCACGGCCAGACCCGACGAACGGACCGCGTTCTGGGACACCTACAGTCCCTGGACCAGTCCGAGAACGCTGCGTGGCGCCAGAAAACCTACGGGGCCCGGCACCTCGAACGCCATCCGGCTGGAGCGTCACCGGCTCGGCGACCACGACGGTGTGGAAGGCCACCGGGCCATGGGGCAGATTCTCTCGGCCGCGACCTGAACCGGAGCCCAGCTCAACGCATGGGCGGGCGGATCATCTTCCACCCGCCCGGCTCGGTCCGGGGCATGCCATCCAGAGAGTACGAGGCGACCCGACCGTCGCCTCCCTCGCAACTCATCCTTCATGCATATGCCTTGAGTGGATACCTTTTCCAGGAAACGCTTGCCGTGTGGCCTCTTCGCTCTGCTATTACTGGTCGCCACGCGACAAGTGTTCCGTTCGGGGTGGTTTTGGAGCCGTCGGCGGGAACTGTGCCTGGGTGGGGGCAATTACGTGCAGGCGGGCCGGGGCGCGGTGGCGGACGCGCGGCGCGAGGAGGGGGCATGAGGCGAAGTGCACGGGGGACATGGGGGATCGGACGCGGCGGTCGGCGAGCCTAAGGCCAGGGACGTTTCGGGGGGTGACCTGGTCGTCATCTCGGTCTCCGGGGTGCAGCAGTTCATCAGTGAGTCGCGGACCACGTCCGACCTGAGCGCGGGCAGCGCGATCGTCGAGCGGCTGTCCACGCGTGCCGCGCGTGCGTGCGTGGAGCACGGGGCCCGTCTGGTGTTCCCGGCCGGCCCGGGAGCGGACGGGAGTCAAGCGTCTTTCCTGGCGTCGGAGTCCGGTGACGGGATCGGTGTCTCCGTGGTGCCCAACCGCATCGTGGCGCTCGCGCCCTCGGGCTCGGGCGGCGAGATTGCCGCAGTCGCCGCCGACGCCGTACGGCGGGACTGGGCTGATCTGGTGCGCAGGGTGATGGGTGCGCATGTCGCGACACCGGGCATGCCGAGCGTCCAGTGGGTCAGTGTGCCCGCGACGGCCGGGGACTACGGGCAGCAGTGGGACGCGGCGCAGCGCCTGCTGATGGCCCGGAAACGTCTGCGGTCCTTCGACCCGGTCGAGGCGGCGGATGGGGAGTTGTGCTCGCTCAGCCCCCGGTGGCCGGCCGAGCCCGGGCCGCCCAAGGGCGTGCCGGAGCATGAGCGGGACCGGCTCGCCGCCGCGAACTGGGTCAAGCGCCGCTATCGGCACATCACCGGCCGGGGCTCGGGCAGGGACGAGCCGCCGGGGATGCCGGCCGGTTTCCCGTCGACCAGCGCGATCGCGTCCGCTCCTTTCCGTGAGGCGGTGGCTGTGCTCATCGACGATCCCGCGGTGGCCGCCGCGGTGACGGTGCTGCGTGAGGCGGCCGGGGTCCTGGACCGCGGTCGGGAGCACCCGCTGGCCGCGTTACGGCCGGCCGCGGGTGCGAGCGCCGACGAGCGGTGGCTGGCCGCGTCGGCGGGCCGCTGGCTCTACACCGACGTGTGGCAGGAGGACGTGCTGGCCCGCCAGTTCCCCGCCGTGGCGGCCGGCGCCCGGGCGGCGGCGGCTGCCCGGGGGGCCCGGGCGGCGCGTGAGCTGCACAAGGTGGTGCGGGACCAGGGCGCGGGCCCTGCGGCGTCCTATCTCGCGGTCATCGCGCAGGACTTGGACGGCATGGGCCGGTTCCTGGGAGGCGAGATCGCGGGGAGCAGGCAGCGCAGAGTGGTCACGCGGGCGTGGCACCGGGAGGTGTCCGAGCGGCTTTCGACGGTGGCCCGCCAGACGTGCCAGGCGCTGGAGCGGGACGTGTACCTGGGGGTGCCGGTCTACGCGGGCGGGGATGACCTGCTGGCTTTCTGCCCCGCCGAGCATGCCCTGGCCGCCGCCCGGGCCTGCCGCGACGCGGTGCCGGCGGTGTTGCCGACCGCGAGTACGGCCGTGCTGTTCTTCCACCACCGTTCACCGCTGCGGCGGGCGGTCAGCGAGGTCCAGCGGCTGCTTCAGACAGCGAAGGAGAGCGTCGAGGGCAAGAACGCTCTCGCCGTGAGCTACCTGCGCCGTTCGGGGGTGCGTGAGCAGTCCGTGCAGGCGTGGACGCGCCGTGCGGGCGTCGGCGGGCCGGTCGAGGACTTCGCGCAGTTCCTCACCGGCACCGGGTCCGGCCGTGGCGATACCTCCGGCAGGCGGCTCTCGCTGCGGCTGGTGCAGGACTGTCTGCGCGACGAGACGGAACTGGTCAGCCTGCCCGAGGATCTTTTCACGGCCGAGATGCGGCGCCTGGTGGCCCGGCACGGCGGTACGCGCGGGCAGGCGGACGCTCTGGTGCGGCTGGCGGCCGCCGAGTCGAGCGGCCCGCCGTCCGAAGGCCGGCGCCCCCGGCTCGCCGAGCCGGTGAAGGTCGCGGCGTTCCTGCGGCAGGAGTGCGCGGGAGGCACGGCATGAGCCGTTCGGTGTGGCTGGCGTTCACGCCCCGCGACACGCTGTTCATCCGTGACGGGCGGCTGTTCGAGGCGGGCGCGGACAACGAGGCCCGTGCGGTGTGGCCGAACCCGGGCACCATCGCGGGAGCGGTCGGTGCCGCTTTCGGCCGGGAACCTGACGCGGTCCGCGGCCCGGTGCTGGCCCGCCGCTCACGCGCGGGCCGGTGGACACCGTACTTCCCCGTGCCGGCGGACCTCGTGGAGGTTCCGGATACCGACGAGGTGGTCAGGCTGTCGCCGCAGGACGGTCCCGACGGTGCCCTCACCGACCTGGGGACGGTGCCGTACTGGCTCGGTGCACGGGGCCGGGCGGGTACCGGGCGGCATTGGGCGGGCTGGCTGCCGGGCGATGAGATGCGCCGCTACCTGGCCGGCAGTCTCGTCACGGGCCTGGCGCCCGCCGGCTCCATACGCAGACTGCCCCAGGCCCCCGTGGCGGACGAGCCGCATGTCGGCCTGGCCCGGACCGCCGAACGCACCGGGCGCACCGGATTCCTCTACCACGCCTCCCATCTGCGGCTGGCGGACGGCTGGGGGTTCCTCGCCGAATGCGTCGTGCCGGACGAGTGGGACGCCCGGCCCCGGGCCAGTGTGATGTTCGGCGGGCGCGGCCGGCAGGCGTGGGGCGAGGTCGCGGCCTCGGTGCGATGGCCCGCGGCGCCCTCGAACGGGGAGGCGTTCCCCGGTGGCCGGGTCGCGGTGTACACGGCCACTCCCGCCCTGTGGCCCGACGGCTGGCGGCTGCCGCTGCCGCCGGGGGCGGAACTGGTGGCGGCCGCGGTCGAGGGCCCCCTGCCGGTCGCGACGGCCACCCCCGGGCCGCGCGGCGGGCACCTGACCGGCCGGGTGCTGCGCTGGGCGGTGCCGGCCGGGTCGGTGTACCTCCTGCGGTTCCCGGATGCCGCCGCGGCACGCGCGTGGGCCCTGGGCGAGCAAGGGCATGGCACGGCGTACGGGCGTGAGCGGGACGACCGGCTGCGCACGGCGGGATTCGGAGTGGTGTTGACAGGAGTGTGGACGTGAGCGGTGCCCAGTACGAGTGGCTGCTGTACCTGTACGCGGAGTCCCCGCTGCACGCCGGCGCGGCCGACGCCTCTGGGGTGATCGACCTGCCCATCCAGCGCGAGGCGGGCACCGGGTACCCGGTGGTGTGGGGCCAGAGCCTGAAGGGAGCACTGCGCCAGGCCGCCCGCGAGGCCGAGTGGGACACGGAGATTCTGCGGCAGGTGTTCGGTTCGGATCCTCCCGACCCCGACCAGCCAGTCGCAGGCAGCGGGAACGGCGGCAGGCCCGCAGATGACGGGGCGCCGCGGGGCGTGACGACGGCCGGACTGCTCGCCGTCGGCGACGCCCAGCTCCTCGCGCTGCCCGTACCCACACTGCAGGACACCTTCGCCTGGGTCACCTCCGACCTGGCCCTGGGACGGCTGGCCCGCAAGTATTTGGCACTGCCCGACGGGACACGCGACCGGCTGCCCCTGCCGGAGCGCACGGTGGGCGGTACGGCCCTGGCCGCGGACCGCCGGTGGTGCGGTCAGGGCCGCGACGAGGTTCTCGGTCCCCTGGTCGTACCGCTCGCTGAGGAACCCGACCCCCGCGTGAAAGCCTGGGCCGGGCGGATCGCCGAGGACGGCGTGGGCCAGGAAGCCGAGTTCAGGCCGTTCGCCGACAAACTGAGACGGGATCTGCTGGTCGTCGACGACGACGTGATGCCCGACCTGAACCGGGACTGCACCGAAGTCGTCGCACGGGTCCAGCTCAACAGCGGCAAGACCGTCGCGAACGGCCCCTTCTACAGCGAGTACCTCCCCGCCGAGACGCTGCTGGTCGCCTCCCTCACCCTGCGCGCGGCCGAACTGTCCGAACTCTATGCGGGGGAACTGACGGATCTCCTGCACGGACGGCAGATCCAGGTCGGCGGCGACGAGACCATCGGCAAGGGGCTGGTGTGGTGCCGCCTCGTCGGCGACGGGGGCGGGGGTACGGGGAACGGGAACCGGAGCGGGGAGGGTGACGCGTGAGCCCGGCCAGGAGGGTAGACCAGGCGATGGCGCTGGCCGCCTCCGCCATGCTGCCCGACACCATCGACGCGCGTCTGCGGACCCGCTACCGGCAGTTGCCGGTCATGCTGCACACCGCGGGACTGGCCGCCACGTACGCGTACGTGCTGGCCAAGCGGGACGACAGCGCGATCGGAGTCGCCTACCGCAGGGTCGCCGAGGGAATCCGCCGCCACATCGGCGACCGGGCGCTCATCGACCGCCGCACCCACTGGGGCAGTGACCGCGAACTCCTCGACGCACTGGCCACCGCCGACCGGGCCGCCTACGCCCGAGCGGCCGCGGAGATCACCGCGCTGGCCGGATGGCTCAGCCGCCTCGCCGAGGCCCGCTACCGCGACGCCGCCGACGCGACCGCTTCCGGCGCAGCAGAACCCTCCGGGCAGGGCACCACGTGAGCCGCCCGGCGGGCCCGGGCCGCACAACCAACCCGGCGAGCATCCCCGTGGGCCCCTTCGCACAGGCCGTCTCACTCAGCGACGGCACAGGCTTGCGTACCCACGGCAGCGCAGGCCGCGGGAAGGGCGCGAACGCGCTGATTGTCCTGCGCCGCACCGCCTTCGTCAGCTGGTCTCAGGAGCGCTGCGAGATCGACATGAAGGTGGCCGGGCGCAGGCTGCTGAACTGGGCCGACCAGGCCGACCTCGGCCAGGACGGCCAGCTCATCAAGCAGGTCGGCGCCCGCCGTGCCCGCGCCCTGCGCGCTCTCACCGACGGCGGCCACACCGTGGTCCGTCTGCACGCCCGCGTCCAGTGGCGCCTGACCGTCGGCATGGGTGCGAAGGACAACGCCCACGAGATCGGCATCGCCCTGCACGGCACATACGGCTGGCCCGTACTGCCCGGGAGCGGCCTGAAGGGGATGACGGCGGCCTGGGCGGCACGCAACGTCACCGACACCGCGGCATTCGACACGGTCTTCGGCACACCGCGCCCCGCAGACGTCAGCACACCCCGGCCCCCGGCCGGGGGACACGGCGTCCACCCGCCGGCCTCCGAGGACACCGCGAGCACCGTCAGCGGCGCGCACGACGGGGCCTTCTGCGGCGGGGTGCTGTTCCTCGACGCGTTCCCCACCGGCGTGGCCAGTGTGCGGCGCGACGTGCTAACCCCGCACGCGCAGCCGTACTACACGGCGGCGGAGCGGCACAGGAACGGAGAGGACGTGGCAGCCGTAGCTCCGGCGGAGCACCACAATCCGGTGCCCGTGACCTTTCTGACCGTGGAGAAAGCGACCTTCGCCGTCGACCTTGTGGGCCGCGACGCCCAGTCCGTGCGCGCGGCTGCCGGCTGGCTGGCCGACGCGGCCGACGAACTGGGCGCGGGAGCGAAGACCTCGGCCGGCTACGGCTACCTGAAGGTCGAGCCCGACCCCGACTGGCCGCTGAACCCCGGCGGGCCGCACGGCACCGCAGGACGCCCGGCCGGCCCCGGCCGGGAACCGCACCGCACACCTGCCGCGGAGGACTGAACCGGACATGACCCTGCACATCGTCTCCGTCGGCTCCAACCTCCTCGACGCGCTGGACAGCGCCAGCACGATCCCCGGACTCGACCCCGACCTCGCCGACGCCATCCGCGAGGAGTCGCCCGCCCGCGTCCTCAGCGACGCCGCGGGCTCCGACAGCCAGGCCGCGGCAACAGAACTCGACGCCTGCCTCACCCCCGGCACCGACCGCCACCAGCACCTGACGCGCCTTGCCGGCGAGGTCGCCCCGGGACGCTGGCCGAGCGGATGCAGCGCCGAACTCGACACCCTCACCCGGGCCCCCGGCGGGCGGCGGCACCTGGCCCCCGGCGATGTGGCCGTGCTGCTCGCCACGGACACCGTGAACGGCCTCACCTCCGCCCTGTGGAACGCCCTCGCGCTGACCGGCGGCGACCTCGCCCGCGTCGCATACCTGCCCGGCCCCACCACGCTGCCCGCCACCCCCCGCGGGCGCGCCCTGATCGCGCGCGTGCCAGGACTCGACGCCCGCACGGAAGGAGACTTCACCCGCGCCATGGAGGGGCTCGGCACACTCGGCCGCACCCTAATCTCCCAGGTCGCCACATCGGGGGACGAGGACTTCCTCTTCCACCTCTCCGGCGGCTACAAGGCCGCCGTCCCCTACCTCATCGGCCTCGCCGAGGGCCTGCGGTCCCTGCCCAGAACAGGCAGCGTGCAAGCGTTCATGCTGCACCGCGACACCCAGGGCAGCGCCATCAGGCTGCCGCTGCGCCGGATGAAGCTGGAACTCCTGCACGAGGTGCTCGCCCCGTTCCGCACCACCGGAAGAACCCCGCTGCGCCCCGACAACGACGTCCTCGAAGGCTACGCCTACGACCTCACCGACAGCGGCGACTACCAGCTCACCGCCTTCGGCGCCGGGCTGATGGCCCTTATCGGACGCCCCGACGAACCCCTGACGCTATGAGCACCGCCCCACACCTGCCCGCCGCACTCACCGGTTTCCACCAGCGGCTGACCGGCGGAGCACTCCCCGCGGCACGCGCCACCCGCCCTGACGACTGGGCACAACGTGACACGGACGCCTTCCCCGCGACGGCCGTGATACCCCTGCTCCAACCGCTTCTGGCACTGGAGGGCAGGACACACACGACCGCGGATGCGGTCGAGGCGGCCCTGGACCAGGTCGTGCTGCGCCGCGGCCAGCTGCTCACCCTGCTGTTCAGCCCTAACCACGTGCTGGCCGCCATAACCGCCGCCATCGCCGCCGCCGGCCACACCCCCCAGCCCGCCCGCATCTGGTCCTGGATGTGCTGGATCACCGAGGCGGCCGACCGCCGCCTGCGCACCAGCGCCGCAGCGGACGCGCACCTGATGCGGCCACTGGCCCGCCGCCTGCGCTTCCTCGTACTCAGCGAACCCCTCAGGCACCGTGAGGACCCCGACTGGGCGAGCCGGCTCAGGCCGGCGGAATCCTCCGACCCCTGCGGCAACGCCTTCGGCCGCCAGTCCTGGCCGCTTTTGGTGCTGAGGGCCGAACAGGCCCGGCGGGACTGGCTGGCCGCTCTGAACACCTACCAGAGCATCCCGCTCCTGCAGCAACTGTCCACCGACGAACTCGACGCCGAACTCGTCCTCACCGTCGCCGACACCTGGTCCCACCGCCACCGCTTCTCCAGCACCCACCACGCCCTCGACAAGCCCGCCGCACCGACTGTGCGTGACGACGCCGTGCTCGCCGAGGTCCTCCAGCGCCACCTCCTGCCCCGCTTCCGGCTCCTGCACACCGCACGCCTGGTGCCCGCCACCCGGCACGACCATTGGCACACGGCAGTTCTCCTCCTTGCGACGGCGGCAGTGGGCACGGCGGCCGTCGGCGGGTTCACCACGGGCTGGTGGTTCCACACCGCCGCGGCCCTCGCATCCCTCGCCTACACCACCCTGATCACCGGAGTCGTCAGACGCGGCCCGCTGTGGGCGGCCTGCTGGCTGCTGCGCTTCCCGGCCGCCGCCGCCTTCGGCCTGTTCGCCCTGCTGGCCCTGCCCGTGAACTGGTGGTCCGACCCCCATCCCCGCTGGGCCCTCGCCGCCACCGCCCTCGTGACGGGCGCGTACGGATACCTCGTGGTCGAGGTCCGCAACCACGGCGTGAGCGGACCACAAGCCCTCGCCCGCTCCCTCGGCGTCCTCCTCGCAGGAGCCGCCCACGCCTTCCTCCTCAGCCTGGTGGTCCTGGTGGGCATCGCGGCCACCTACACCGAAGCCGACCCCGACGGCCCCGGCCGCATCCCGCTGCCCCAGCTGTGGCACACCACCGGCCTCGCGTGGCAGACCCTGACTCTGGCCACCGCCTGGGCGCTCACCGTCGGCGTGTTCTCCCAGATCCTGTGGGACGACCGGCCCATCACAGCCCCCCTGGCCCACCTCACCTGGAACGACGGAGGCTGACCGTGCCCTGGACGACCCTCACCCTCAAAACCGTCACCCCGGTCTTCAACCGCGGACACGAAAGCGACGGCGCCGCCGGCGTCCGCGTGCCCTCCCTGCGCGGCGCCATGCGCTACTGGTTCCGCGCCCTCGCCGGCACCGTCGCGGGCGACAACCCGCACCTCCTGGCCGACCTCGAAGCCAAGGTGTTCGGCGCCACCGACCGCCAGTCCCCCCTGATCCTGCGCGTCCCCGACCCGCCCCGGTCGGCCGGGAAGGAGGAGGCGAAGTTCCTCGACATGAAGAACGGCGGCGAACACCTCCACTACCTCCTCGGCCAGGGCCTGTACGAACGAGTCCAACAAGACAAGAGCCAGCCTCGCCGCCCCGCCCGCGAGGGCCTCACCCGCGCATTCGTCCCCGCCGACACCGAGTTCCACCTGGACATCCGCTTCACCCCGGGCACCAGCGAAGCCGCCGCCCAGCTCGCCCTCGCCTCCCTGTGGCTGCTGTGCGCCTACGGCGGCCTCGGCGCACGCGTCCGCCGCGGCTTCGGCGCACTGCGCATCACCGGCGCCGACGGCCCCCTGCCCGGACAGTGGACACCGCAGGACCTCACCACCCCGGGCCTGCCCCACTACAACAACCTCCCCCACCTCACCGCCGACCACGGCATCCTGGCCCACCACCGCGCATGGCTCGCCGCCCTCGACACGTCACCGGCCGACCTCACCACCCGCCCCGCCCCCTGGACCACGACCCGGCCCACCTACCCGGTCCTCGCAGAGCACACCGCCACGGCCCTGCATCCGTCGCGGGCCACCTGGCCCGCCCTCCTCGCCACCGCCGGCCGGGAATGGCGCCACTTCCGCGCCAGCGAGGACTCCCCAGACACCGGCCGCGCCCACACCCCCGAGTACCGAGACGTGATCCGCGGCGGCGGCAGCCACTTCCCCCTCGGCACCCTCGGACTGCCCATCACCTTCTACGACCCTCAGACCAGGAACAAGGACACCGTCGACGTACGCGACGGCGGCGAGACCCTGCGGCGCGCCTCACCCGTGTGGTTCAAGATCGTCGGCGACGGCAACACCTGCGGGCTGTTCTCCTACGCTTTCCTCGGCACCTTCCTCCCCGCCACCAGCCACAACGGCGACGGCCCGGCCGTCCACCTCGGCACGCGCCACCTGACCGCCACCGATCAGGACCTGCACGACCGTGCCACGACCTGGCTCGACGCCATCCGCGCGGGCCGCACCTTCGTCCGCACCGGCACAGGACGCTGACGTGCCCGCCACCCTCACCCTGAATCTGCGCACCATCCGCGCATGGACCCCGGACACACGCCAACTGCACGGACTGGCCTGCCGGCTGTTCGAAGGAGAGAACGCCGACCACACGGCACAGACCAAGACCTTCACCATCCAGGAGCCGAGCCCGCACTCCCCGACCGCGCTGCGCCTGCGGGCCACCTGGTACGGCACCGGCGACCTGCCCCGAACCGCACTCACCCCCGGCCTCCTCCGCCTCGGCAACACCCGCTGCCAGGTCACCCACACCCACCTGCACACCGAGTCCTTCGCCGCCCTCGCATCGGCGGGCGGCGGCACCACCCGCGTCACCCTCACCTTCCACACCCCCACCTACTTCTCCCGCAACGGCGAACCCGACCTCACCCCCGACCCCGCCCTTATCCTCGGCGGCCACCGCCGCGCCTGGAACACCGGCGTCGGCGGCCCCGACTCCCCCCTCCACATCGACGACAGCCCCTGGCAGGAACTCCGCCACGCCCTACGCGTCGAGCACCTGAACCTGACCACCGCCAGCCGCGACTCCGGCTACCGCCACCCCCGCGCAGGATTCACCGGCACCCTCACCCTCCGCCTCACCCGCACCGCCCCACCCCACCTCCAGCACCTGCTGGCCACCCTGGCCCGCTTCGCCCCCTACGCGGGCACCGGCGCCGGAACCACACACGGATTCGGGGCGACAACGAGCAAGCCGAGAGCCGACACCGGCAACCCGACCGACACACCACCCCGCCAGAACCCCCGCCGGCCTGGTGCACCTCGCGGACGGCCACCACCACCGGCAGCCAGCGGGCAAGAACCCTCCAGCACTCCTGAGGTTACAAACAAGGAGTAATGCCCCGTTACCGGTCACCACTCGGGCGGCACTTCGGGAACCGTTCCTGCGCAGGACGTTTCCGCACGTCAGACCCCACAGAAAGTAGAGATGTGCCGTGAGTCACAGCGTGCGGGAAGTGGTGGCAAGTGATCTCGCGCAACGGGCATCGTTGCCCCAGGTCACGACTGGTGGATTTAGGGAAGCACTCCCGAAGGGCGCCCGACTTGAGGGCATGGAAACGACCTGGTCGGACTCCGTGAGCTTGCAGCGGTCGTAGCTGTTGCCGTGTTCCGGAAGGGCGCCCGACTTGAGGGCATGGAAACTAGTAGTGCTCCTTACCCTTCTCACCAAAGCTCTCCCCCCGGTTCCGGAAGGGCGCCCGACTTGAGGGCATGGAAACGCTCCGTTGGTCGTGCCACCGTTGCGCTGCTGGTTGATTCCGGAAGGGCGCCCGACTTGAGGGCATGGAAACATGTTGATCTCACCGCGGTCGCAGTACTTGCCGCCGCTCGGATTCCCGAAGGGCGCCCGACTTGAGGGCATAGAAACTCCAGCTCACGCACGCGCTTGAGCAGCGCGAGCAGAACGTATTCCCGAAGGGCGCCCGAATTGAGGGCATGGAAACCTTCCGAGCAGACCGTTGAGGTCGGTCAGCGTCATCAGGTATTCCCGAAGGGCGCCCGACTTGAGGGCATAGAAACGCCGATGAGGTTGCCGAGTTCGGTTCCGAGACCGAAGATTCCCGAAGGGCGCCCGACCTGAGGGCATGGAAAGGTTTAATGTTTTACCTTGTCGCAGTTCCATGGATCGCTGTTCGGAAAGGGACCCCGTGGGTGATCTCCTGTACCGCGCTATATCCGAGGCGTCCCTCCTTGCCGCCTGGCAGGAGGTGCAGGCGAACGATCTGGAGGACGGGAAGGTCAGTGACCAGGTGGCTGCGTACGCGCGGGGTGTTCTCGCTCGGCTCACCGGCCTTGGGAGGGAGTTGAAGGCCGGGACGTGGCGGCCGGGCCCTGTGTACGCGATGGAGATCGGCAAGCGGTCGGGCGGTACCCGGCTGCTCGCGGTGCCCGCCGTGGAGGACCGCATCGTCGAGCGTGCCGTGATGGAGGTGGTCGACGAGCACGTCGATGCCGTGCTCCTGCCCTGGAGTTACGCCTACCGCAAGGGGCTCAGCGTCAAGGACGCGCTGCACGACCTGGCCGCCGCCCGGGACGAGGGCGCCCGGTGGGTGGTGCGGGCGGACATCAAAGACTGCTTCGAACAGATCCCGCGCTGGCCGGCCGTGGCACGGTTACGGGAGGTCGTCCCTGATGCGGAGATCTGCCAGTTGATCCAGCTCTTGGTCAACCGGCGCGGTGTGGGCCCGGCGGCGCGCCGTATCCGTTCTGGGAAGGGCCTGCACCAGGGCAGTTCGCTCTCGCCCGTGCTCACCAACCTCTACCTCGACGCCTTCGACCGCGATCTGCTGCGCTCGGGCCGCCGGGTCCTGCGCTACAGCGACGCCTTCGCGATCCCCGTCGCCACCCACCACCAGGGCGAGCAGGTCCTCGACCTCGCCACCGAAGCCCTGCGCCGCCTCGATCTGGAGCTCAATGAGGCCAAGTCACGCATCGAAAGCTTCGACGAGGCGGGGACTTCCTCGGCAAGACCACCACCGCCCGCTCCGGCCCCTGCTCCGAGGAACGCCCCTCCCCGCTGGAATCGACCCTCTACGTCACCGAGCCGGGCGCCAGTCTGCGCACCAAGGGCCAGCGCCTGCGCGTCGTCCACCGCGACAAGCAACTGCTGTCTGTGCCTTACAACCGCGTCCGGCAGATCGTATGCACCGCGCCCGTCACTCTCAGTAGCCCGTTCCTGCGTCGCGCCCTGGAACACGGAATCGACCTGGTCCTCACCGAGGAGAGCGGCGAATACCTCGGCCGCCTCACCGGCCCGGCCGGCACCGACGTAGCCCTGCGCCATGCCCAGCATCGTGTAGCCGCCAGGGACTCCGCTTCCCTGGAACTGGCCTGCGCCTTCGTCACCGCGAAGATCGCCAACATGCGCACCTGCCTGCTCCGCGCGGCCCGCGCGGGCAAGCTGACGGATGTCGAACCGGCAGCCGCCCGACTCCTGGCGGTACGCCACACGGCGGCCACCGCGGCCTCGCCCGCCGCCCTGATGGGCCACGAGGGCGCCGCCACCCGCGACTACTTCACCGCCCTGGGCGCCATCCTCGGTCCGGCCTGGGCCTTCACCCACCGCCGCCGCAGACCCCCGCCCGACCCGGTCAACGCCCTCCTCTCCTTCGGTTACACCCTCCTGGCCCGCGACGCGGTCGCCGCCTGCGAACTCGCCGGACTCGACCCGGCCGTCGGCTTCCTCCACGAACTCCACCGGGGCCGCCCGTCCCTGGCTCTGGACCTCATCGAGGAGTTCCGCCCGGTCATCGTCGACCACACCGTCATCCGCCTGTGCACCAGCGGCAAGCTCAGCCCGGCCGGCTTCACCACCGACGAGGAGGGAGGCCGCGGCTGCCGCATGGACCGCGACACGCTGCGCGTCTTCCTCGCCGCGTACGAGAAACGCATGCTCACCCTGGCCCACCACCCGCACGCGGGCCGCCGCACCTCGTATCGCACCGCCCTGACCGTCCAAGTCCGCCACCTCGCCGCGGTCATCACCGGCCGCGAACCGGCCTACCTTCCCGTCGGCTGGAGGTGACGCCGTCCCCCATGCCCTACACGTACCTGATCACGTACGACATCCCCGACGACGACCGCCGCTCCGACATCTCCGAACTCCTCGCCGCCCACGGCGCCCGCGTCCAGTACAGCGTCTTCGAGGTCACCCTCCCCACCAAGAAGGACGTCCAGCGCCTGCGCGGCACCCTCCGCCGCCGCATGGACCGCGACGAGGACCAGATCCGCCTCTACCGGCTGCCCGCGCCCGTCCTCAACGAACTCGTCATCCTCGGCAACCGCCGCCTCGAAGAACGCGCCGACTACTGGATCCTGTGACCCCATGCCTCCTCCACAGCATCTCCACCAGGCCCCTGACCAGCCTGTAACCGCCCTCAGCCCACCACCTGCCGGGACCCCACTTTCCGCGCGGCACATCCGCCCAGGCCACACCACACAAGGTGGCCTATTGTGACCCAAATCATTCCATCTGCCGCCTCTGTAGGCGGGTTCCTGCGCAACGGACAGCGTCATCGCAGGCCAGCACGGGTAAGATCGGCGAAGGATTTCCCAACAACGCCCGCTCAAAGGGCATGGAAACCTCGATCTCACCGTGAGGGCGTCGATCTTCTTGGCGTCTTCTGCGGAATTCCCAACAACGCCCGCTCAAAGGGCATGGAAACGGTTTACTCCACGTCCACCAGATCGATGTCCCCGGAAGATTTCCCAACAACGCCCGCTCAAAGGGCATAGAAACGAACCGTCTCGCGGTCGCCACCGGCCGCGCCCAGCATCATTTCCCAACAACGCCCGCTCAAAGGGAATGGAAACGTCTGAGGCGCAGACCACCTTCAGCTTGGTGCCGGCCGGAAATTTCCCAACAACGCCCGCTAGGGCATGGAAACGCAGACGGAGAGTGTCATGATCATGGTAGATCCGCAGACGGTTCCGACAGCTTCGGTGAGCGACTTGAGCATTTCCCAACAATAAGAAGGTGAAGTGCGCGTCGAGCCTATTGATCTTTCCGCGCGGCGTCGACTGGGCCCGCTTGCCCGGCGGTCGGTGGCCTGCGCTCGCCTCATCGGGGTAGCTTCGCGGTCCGTTCGGGGTGGGCCGCGGTGATGTACCGCGTTGCGGTGTGAGAGGAGATGCCGAACAGGCGCATCAGGTGAAGCGGGTCGTCGACCTCGAATGCCTCGTCCCGGATTCGGTCCTGCCGCAGCGTCGGCATCGTGAGTCCGGTGGGCCGGAAGATGGCGGTGAATGTGGTGCCGATGGGCGAGTGAGTGGTGTCCACCGCGGTCCATCGGTTGATCAGCAGATGCGGGTTCGTCGTCACCGGCCAGCGGCGGTGACGTTCACGGAGCCACGCGGAGGCGCAGCGGTAGGTGAGTTCGTCCAGGTAGATGATGTGCCGTTTGCCGGGACGCCGGACGATGAGCCGCTCACGGGACAGGTCGAGGTCGGTGAGCAGCAGCCGGCGGATGTCGGTGCCGCTGAGCGCATGGATGCTGACCAACACCATGACGAAGCGCTGGAAGTCGTTCTGCGCATGGCTGAGGACGCCGGCCAGTCGGTCCGAGGGCACGGAAGGCGGAGTCTTGTTGATCCCGGCGAAGACCAGGCCGCGGGTGGGATCGCGGAAGATCACGCCCTCTTGCCGAAGGGCACGGAAGACGTTCCGCAGGACGATGTGGATCGAGCGGGCCGGTGTTCCCTTGCGGGTGGCGATGGCCCTCTTGACGTCGTCGTGGGTGATTTCGCGCAGGCTCTCGATCCCGTCCGAGAGCCACCCCTTGAGGATCGGGTTGAGGACATGCCAGTAGCGGGCGATGCTTTGGTAGGTGCGGCCTGTGCGTTCCCACTTGCCTTCCGCGCGCACGGCCTTGATCCAGACCGAGAGTTCCTGCGCGATCGTCTCCGGCAGCGCGGCGAGCTCGGCCTCCAATCGCTTCTGGTGCGCGTCCCGGCGGAACTCGGCCTCCGGGATCAGCAGCCCTCGAGTTTCAAGGAACTGTGTGACCCGCCGTCCGCTGAACTTCCGGGCACGGTTGTCGACGAGCGCCCGGATGTCAGTCTCCAGCAGCGGGGCATCGGCGCCGAGCCAGGACACCAAGACGGTCAGCGTGTGTCGGGTCTTGGTTCGGGTGACCGTGGACCACATCTCCTGCTTCATCCGCTGTCGAGGTCGGCGAGCAGCCGCTTGGCCGAGCCCGTAAGCGTCGGCAGATCCTGCCGCGGCGACTCGGTCACCGGACGCCAGTCTCGCCGGAGCTCGAACAGCCTCCCCTGTCCAGGGGCCGCCACGTGCTCGGATACAGGGCGGCGCGGGACAGGCGGGGCCACGTCCGAGTGACGCAGGTTTGTGGGTGCTGGGACCGGTGAGCCGAGCCACAGCTGCGTTCCGAACCGGGCGATGTCCCCTGGGCCGTAGTTGGCTACCTGCCAGCGGCATCCGCGGCAGTGGCCTTCAGCGAGCGGTAGGGCGACCCGGTGGCAGCGGTCGCACGCTCCAGTGGAGACTGCGAGGTTGCCTCTCTTCCGGAAGGCGAAGGCCGAGCAGGGCTCGCAGGTGACCTTCGTCTTCGCAGTGAACCAGCAGCCGCATTGCTGGCAGGACCTCGGTGTCATCGTCCGGGGCGGCCAGGTTCGCGGGGTTCTGGCAAGAGCCTGAGCATCTCTGCCCGTAGAAGGACCGCCCGGACGGAGCGGGCGTAGTTGGGGATGTCGTCGAGGACGAGCTCGTCGACGAGGTCGTCGCCGTCTGCGTCGCGCACGGCGAGCGCGAGGCGCAGCATCTCGTGCAGCTTGCGCTGCATGGGCTTGCCGATGCCGGTCTCCGCCGCGAACGCCGCGGTGTGCTCGACGACGTTGCGGTAGCCGGCGGGCGGCCTTTGCAGAATGCGCCGGCAGACGTCGATGGACAGCATCCGGCGGACCGGGAAGAGCGGCAGCTGCCCCAGGACGGTGGGTGGGAGGACCGCAGGGTCGTCCCGCGTCGGGGCCGCGGCCGCGCGTATGTGCTCCACCCAGTGCAGCCGCTCGCGCTGATCGACGCCGGTGCGGCCGGTGCGCCTGCCTGCATTACGAGGTCAGGCGACGCGTGGACGCACCCATCATGACTCCACATGGCAACGGACCAACGCCAGTGTTCCTCGAAGTCACCGGCCAGGACCGCCGTTTCCTCCTCAACCAGCCCATATGGCTGTTCGGCGGGCTTTCTGCGAGTGATCTCGTCGGACTACTGTTGGGACTGCGCGGGTTGATGGCCAGATGACCGGCCGGCGAACGCCAGGCGGGGGCGCCGTGCGGCCGGGTGCGGATCTCTGAAGGAAAACGCATGTGGCTGGATCCTTCGGCGGGAACGGTGGTCGAGCGATCAGTTGGATGGCGGACTCAGCGGAGCGAGACCGTCACCTTCTCCGGGTACACGGACGCTCTCCACGGACTCGGCGGAGGCGAGTTCGTCCAGCAGGGCGGCCGTGGCGGTCGCCCCGGCGGCGCCGATGGCCCGCTGGATGCGCAGCGCCTGGCGTAGCCGCTCTCGAGCGGTGTCGATGTCGCCTGCCGCTTCGGCGGCGCGGCCGAGCCCGACCAGTGCCTCCGCTTCTTCGAGGGGACTGCCCAGACCGCGGGCGATGTCCAGGGCGGACTCGTGCGCGGCTGAGGACGCCGCAGGCTGTCCGACGGACAGCTCCAGCTTCCCCAGCGAGTTGTTCGTCGCGGCCAGACCCAGGCGCTCATCGAGCTTGCTGTAGAGGTCGTGCGCCTGGCCGAGGCGTTCTCGTGCCTCGTCTGACCGCCCGGTGTCCAGCAGCATGTCGGCGAGTTCCTTGAACGCGCATGCCATCCCCAGTTCTTCGCCGATCGCCTGAAAGAGAGCCAGGGACTCGGCGAACGCGTCCTCGGCCTCGCCGTCCCTCCCGAGCTTGTGCAACGCGGCACCGTAGTCGATGAGAAGTTCCGCCTCCAGGGCACGGTCGGCGAGCCTGACAGCCAGTTTCCGGGCCTTGACGAACATCTCGACGGACTCCTCGTACCTGCCCATCAAGCGCAGGACACTGCCGAGCTTGGTCGTCGTCTGCGCTTCGACGAGAGCGATGCCCAGCTCCCGGGACAGCGCGAGCGCCTTGCCGAGAGCGTCCTGGGCGTTGTCGTAACGGTCCATGAAGTAGTAGGTGTTGCCGAGGTTCTTCAGCGCCGTGACTCGGCCCAGGACGCTGTTCAGCTCCTCGTGGAGCGCGAGCGCCTCGGTGAGCCGCCGCTCTGCCTCCGGGTAGTTGTCCCTGAGGTAGGCCAGGGTGCCCAGCTCGACCAGCGCGTCCGCCACGCCCAGCCGGTTGTCCGTAGCACGGCCCAGGTCCAGCGCCTGGCGGAACCGGTCCGCGGCGTCATCGCTTCTGCCGGTCAGGTAGCACACCGAGCCCTGTTCGAGCAGGGCGGAGGCCCGACCGTGTTCGTCGCCGGACGCGGAGAAGGCCTCCAGGGCGGCGGCCGCGGCCGTCTCGGCCCGTGGATACTCGCCGTGGTTCCGGTGGGCGTTGCCGAGTTCGAGCAGGGCGGTGGCCTCGGCGACCGGATCGCCCACGACCCGCGCCGCCGTCACCGCGTCCTCGTGAAGTCGGGCGGCGACGTCCCACGGGCCGCTCAGACGCAGATGCTGCGACATGGCGGCGGTCAGCGTGACCACCCGTGGCGGGCTGTCCGACGCGGTGCGCAGGCAGGCGAGCAGATTGCCGCGTTCCGCCGCCATCCACGTCATCGCCGCCTTCCGGTCCGCGAGCGGCGGAAGACCGTCGTGATCACGGGCCGTGCGGGCCGCCGCCGCGGATGCGGGCGGGGTGGGGGCCGCCGCTTCACGGAGCAGGCGGTCGGCGCTGAGGGCGGCGTCCCGGAAGTAGTCGAGGAGCCGGTCCACTGCGTCCCGCCGCAGGCCGGGATCCCGGTCCTCGTTCAGACCGCGCAGGTACTCGGCGATCAGGTCGTGGAGTTCGTAGCGGCCGAGGACTCGCTCGTCCAGCAGGTTGTCGTCGTACAGGGCCTCCAGCTGCCGGGTGGTGTCGCGCGGCGTGCCCGCCGTGAGCGCCGCGCCCGCGTACGCGTCCAGGTCCGGGCCCGGGTGCAGACCCAGCATGGTGAAGAACTCCTGCCGGCCGGGGGGCAGGGCCCGGTACGACAGTTCGAAGGCGGCCGCCACCTCGACGTTGCGGACGCGCAGCGCCGCTAAGCGGTTCACTCCGTCGCGCATCTCCGCCACCAGATGCTCCACGGTGAGAGCCTTCCGGTTCCTCATACGCCCCCCGAGCAGGGCGATGGCCAGCGGAAGGTGCCCGGCCAGCTCCATCAGTTCGCCGACCGGGCTGCCCGGCGGCAGCGGACGCTGGGCCGTCCGGCGGAACATCCGTGCCGCCTCGTCCGGTGCCAGCACGTCGAGGGCGATGGTCACCGCGTCGAGGCCCGTCATCCGGTGCCGGCTCGTCACCAGGACCAAGGACGAGGGTGAGCCCGGCAGCAGCGGGCGGACCTGTGCGTCGTCCAGCGCGTTGTCCAGCACCAGCAGCACTCGGCGGTCGGCCATCAGAGTCCGCCACAGCGTCGCCCGCTTCTCCAGGGTGTTCGGCAGTCGTCCCGGCGGGACACCGACGGCGGACAGCAGCTCCGCCAGGGCGTCCGCCGGCGGCACGGGCCGCTCGGTCGAGAAGGCGTGCAGGTTCACGAACAGCTGCCCGTCGGGAAACCTGCTGCGCAGTGCGTGACCGGCGTGGGTGACGAAGGCCGACTTGCCCACGCCCGGTTTCCCGTCCACCGCGTGCACGGCGATCACCCTGTCCTGGATCCTGGCCGCGCGTACCGCGTCGGTGAGCTGGCTCAGCTCCCGTTCACGGCCGGTGAAATGGGGTGTGTCCCGCGGCAGTTGGTTGCGCGGTGGTATCTGGGACGCGATGTCGGACGCGGCCGAGAGTTTCTCGAGGGCGTCGAAAAGACCGAGCACATACCGGCGACGTTCGGCCGACACCCCCTTCGACCCGCCGATGACCCCCAGGCAGTGATCGACGTACCGCTCCACCAACGACCGGTCGAAGGCCCGCTTCCACCGGCCGCGTTCGATCGCCGAGATCGTGGCGTCCGTTCTGCCGGTCGGCTTCTCCAGGTCGACCTGGCGGAGCCCGGCCTCCTTGCGCAACCGCTCCAGCTCACTGCCCAGTGCGCGTTTCTGCGGGTCGGTCATGTCCCGCCCTCCCATCGTGATTCTTCCAGTGGATTCCAGCGCAGCGGTCGCTGCCACACCCTGCTCACCTGCGGGAACGGCCCTATCTTCGTCGCCCGTTCCAGAGTTCGGCCGATGGCGGCGGTCTGGAACGGACGCTTGGCCCGCAACGCGAACCAGCTCCCGGCCTGCCGGCCGGGGGCGCGGACCGGCAGCGAGAACGGCGAAGAGCATGACAGTGCAACCGCGTACCGAGCACGAGTCGCACGGCCCCGGAACGCCGAGGTCGTACCTCTTTCTCTGCCCGATGTGGGCGCCGGCCCGAGGCGGAGTGCCCGCGTTCAACCGTTCGTTCGCGACGGCGATGGCCGAGACCGGACACCGGACCGGGTGCCTGGTGAAGAGCGCCACCGCCGAGGATCACGAGGACGCGCGGCAGTGCGGTGTGACGCTGCTGACCGCCGAGAGGACCCCGGCCGGGCCGGACTTCCTGCTGCCCGCGGCGTCCGCCGTCGACTTCGGCGCCGATGTGATCGTGGGTCACGACCGGTTCAGCGGCTGCGAGGCGTGGGCCTACGCCCGGAAGTACACATCCGCCCAGCTCGTGTACATCGCGCACACCGTGCCCGCGGAGATCGAGCGTTACAAGAACTCGGGCCGGGCCACCTCCCGGATCGAGGAACGGGAGCGGATCATCCGTGAGGTCGGCGCGGCAGCCGATGTCGTGGCCGCCGTCGGCCCGCGGATCACCCGCTGCACGGCCGACCTGCTCGCCTGGGAGAACACGATGGACATCGGCGGCGTCGTCCGGCTCGACCCGGGCATCACGCCGACAACCTCCACCTCCCGGCGCCCGCCCGCCAGGCGGCACGTGCTGGTGCTCGGGCGCACCGAGGACATCGGTCTCAAGGGCCTGGACATCGCGGCCCGTGCCGTCGCCGACGTCCCGGTGCTGTCCGGCCCGCCGCTGACCCTCCTGGTCAGAGGCGCCTACGCCGACGAGTGCGACAAACTGCACAGGACTCTTGTGAAGTTGTCCGGGCTGGCCCGGGAACGCGTCGACGTCCGCCCCTACACCGTCGACCCGACCGAACTCCGACGGGACCTCACCCGGTCCCCGCTGTGCCTGATGCCCTCCCGTGTCGAAGGCTTCGGCCTGGTGGCCCTGGAAGCGATCGCCGCGGGCACGCCGGTACTGGTGAGCGGAAGCAGCGGTGCCGCCGAACTGCTGCGCGAGATACTGGGGCGTATGGCGGAGCCGATGATCGTGGAGATGTCCGACGACGAGAAGACCGACATCCGTCGGTGGAGGGACGCGGTCGCCAAGGTGACAGCCGACCTCGACGCCGCCTTCGAGTATGCCGACGAGGTACGGACGCGCATGGTCGGGCGGCTCGACTGGCGCGACACCGCCCGTACTCTGGCCGCCGCCGTCGACCGTGCCGCGGACACGGCACCCGCTCGCCCCGCCCTCCCCGTACGTCCTGTCTGACCCGACCGCGGACCCTCGATGCGAGGTCTGGACGCCGGCGACGCGGGTATGTACCCCACCGGAGCCGGCGTACGGGGGGAGGCGGCGGAGATTCTGTCGGTGATGGTCAACATCGCGGTCGGACTCGTGACCAGTGTGATCAGCGGCAGCTGCGTGTGGCTGTGGCAGCGTGGCAAGCAGGCTCGCGCCCTGCGGCGGAAGGCGGCGTTCTTCGGCATCGCGCCGGGCGGGGAATGCCTGATCGTGATGAACGACAAGTACGACCGGCCCGGCAGCGCCGCCCACCGGGACGTGCGTGCGATGATCGAAGTGGCGGCCCTGGTCAGCGAGTTGGGCTGCCAGGTGTCCGTGGAGTCGAGCAACGCCTTCCGTGCGGGCAACGACGGTCGGACCGAGTTCTGCATCGGCGGCCCGTGGAGCGGCTCCAACCTCCGCACGGGTGGCCACTTGACCGCCCATGTCCCGGGAGTCGCGTGGCATCCGTTCGGGCCCGGACCGGACTCCAACGCGATCGTGGTCGGGGACAATCGCTTCCTGTGGGACCGGGGCAACGAGGAGTACGCGCTCGTCGCCAAGTTCACGCCTCCGGAGTCGACTCGTCCGGTGTTCCTGGTCTGCGGCCAGAGTTCGCTGGCCAATCACGCCGCCGTCCACTTCCTCAAGCGTGCCCATACGGAGTTGGCCGAGGTCGTCTCATCGATCGACCGGTTCTGCCTGGTCGTCCGGGTATCGTCCATCGCCACCTATGGCTTCCAGCGCACCGGCCTCGAAGGCGACGTCACCGCCGCCGCCTTCGAGGCCCCCGCTTGATCCCGGGGTGCCGGGCTGTCCCCGCTACCGGCCTCTGACTCCGAACTCGCCGGCTTCCACGCTCCCGGTCCCCGTCAGCGAGGTGTCTCGTATCTTCCACATCCCGACCAGCGGCGGGGTCGGCCTGACTGCGTAGTCGGGTGCGACGAAGTACATGGCGTCGTCCGCCCACAGCGCCAGGTACGAGGCGGCTTCGCACCGCCCGGTCGGGGCGGCACCGACGACCGTCACGGGCGCCGGGTCCGGGCCCGTCCACTCAGCGGTGAAGAACTCCGGCTCCGACCCCTCTTGCTGGGTGATCGCCGTACGGAAGTTCGCGATCGACTCTTCGACGCCGGCCCGTGAGGAGAACTTGCGGCCGATGTACGTGGGTGTCTCTCGGTGCTGCCGACGACGGTTTCCGAAGAGTGGCACTGCATCCTCCGATGTGCGAGTGAGGGACGGAACACGACGGTCGGCGGCGGCGCGCCGCCGCCGACCTGAGGAGGGTGAGAGGGACGAGGCCCGTCTCAGCCCGCCACGACCTGAACCTTGGGGTCGGCGTCGGTGAACGCGTCGGCGACCTTGGTGATCAGCTTCCGGGCGTGCATGCCGCCGGTGAAGCCGTGCGGTGCGTACAGTTCCACGGAGCGCGACGTACCCCGGTCCCACACGTACATGTGGACGGCGGTCCCGTTGCCCGTGCCGCCGCCCCCGAACTTGGGCACGAACACCCCCACCATGAAGTCCGGCGGGTCGGCGTCCAGGCTTGCGAACGGCGAATCGTTGGTCGGGGTGAAGTATCCGCTCCGGTCGTTGCCCATCAGTTTCGCCGCCGTGCCGCCGAGTACGGAGCCCACGCCCCGTGCTCTCTGGGCACCGACGCGGAACACCTCGGCGCATTCTTTCAACGTGAGTGTGGTGCTCAGTTGTGCCTGCTTGCTTCCCATGTACCGACCTCTGACTCGTGTACGGCTTTCCGGTGGCCCACCAACGGGGCGAGAGTCTCGATGGGGCGGCGGGCACGGCGGCGCGAGGGGAGGGCCGGCCACCCCCGTCTCCCCCTCGCTTCGGGGTAACACCAGACCCTGCCCCCTCGCGACGGAAAAAGCGTATGAGCGGCGTGGTGACCGCACCATCGTTGCCCGTTGCCAAATCAGGCGGCCGTCTTGCAGCCCGCGCAGTGCAGTGCCGCCGTCACACGGGCCTGCAACTCCCGCATACCGGGCCGGGCGTGCCGACGACGCAGCGACGCCGCGAGCATCCGGAGCTGGGTTCGTACGACGTGGGAGCACAGGCCCGTGGAGCCTTTCAACAAACCGTCCACCACCGGAACGGAGGCGTCCAGCTCGCCGGAGGCGGTCAGGGCGAGGGCGAGCCGAGCGGTGAAGAGGGCCCGAAGCCTGGTCGCTCGAACCGGCAGCCGGCCGAGGCCGGTGCTGATCACCGCTGCGGCCTCGTCCGGCCGCCCGAGGTCGTACAGGCACCAGCCGCCGACCAGGTCGCCGAGACTTGGTGTGCACTCAGAACCGACGACCAGGGCGCATGGCCAGGGCCGGGCTCCGAGTCTCGTCCCGCCTCCGGTACGCCGACTCTCCTCGAAGCCGGACCCGGTCGCCGCCTCAAGCAGTTCACCTGCCCGGTCCAGGGCGGCCGCACAGAGATCGCCGCTTCCCGCCAGCGCCAGACCCTGAGCCTCCCGAAAGGCGGCCAGAGCCCTGACGCGCGGGCTGGTCACGGCACGTCGGCCGGCCTCGGCGGCGTACTCGGTGACCCTGCGGGCGTCCCCCTGATACAGCGCCAGTCCGGCCCTGCGGATCAGGGTGTGGTCGGCGAGGTCGAATGCGCCGGCCTCGACGGCCAGGCCCTCGGTGCGCTCGATCCATCGCTCGGCGTCCGGCAGGCTGCCCGACTCCTGTGCCATCCATCCCGCGAACTCGCAGTAGAAGGCGAGGAGTTCCAGGTACTGGCGGCGGACTTCCGGGGTGCCTGCAGCTCGGGCCAGTGGGGTCAGCAGATCGATCGCGCCGCTCACCTGCCGAAGGACGGGCGTCGGCGACACCCGCTGGCCGAGTCGGCGCAACTCCGCGAGGTGAACGGCGAAGTGAGTGGCGGTCCGTACGTCCTCCCCGTCGTCCACCGCCGGTAACGTCACCGGGCAGACGGCCGAGGACGGGAGGGGGCCGTCATGGTCGTCCGTACTCGGCAGGTCCGGCTCCGCGCCCGGACGCGTTTCCGGCACGGAGGACGAGGCAGCTCGTCGAGCAGGTGGCGCCACCAGACCGGAGAGCTCGCCGCCGGCGCCCAGCGCCGTGTCGCACAGTCGGGCCAGCTGCGGGCTCGGCCCCCGTTTACCCGACTCCACCCGGCTCAAGTAGGACGGCGAGTAGTGGACGAGGCCGGAGAGTCCGGACAAGGACAGTCCGGCCCTTATTCGGTGTAACTGAAGTGCTGGCCCGAAGGGGACTGACGGCACGGCGATACTCCTGCTCAAGGCGGTGAGTCAGGACGATATCCGCCGAACTGGCTACTTGTCCGCTGATTGCGGGTGATCCCCGCTTGCCGAGGAACCGCGGCACGCGGATCCGTCCCTGGCTTCGACGGATCCGCGCGCTCCCTGACGTCATCCGTGCGGTCCGCCGAGCAGGGCGTCGACCTCGTCGACCAGCCGTTCCAGATCGGCCGGGGCGTACCGGTGATGCATCCGCAGGAACTGATGACTGCTCAGCTGAGCGATGGCCGGGGGCAGTTCGTGCTCCTGCGGTAGATTGGCGTTCAACAGGACCGGAACCACCCGCACTCCGCTGTGGAACGCCTGAAGGATTTCCCGGCGCACCCAGTCGGCCGGATTGTGCAGCCGCGGCCTGCCATGGCGGTCGGCGGCATCGAGCCAGCGCGGACCGATCACCGCCAGCAGTACCGAGGACTCCCTCACCGCGCTCAGGATGGCGTCCGCGAAGTCCTCGCCGGGACGGATCGACCGAGGGGCGCGGAAGACGGCCTCCGGCCCGAAACGGGCGCACAACGCGGTGTCGATCAAGGCGGCGCCAAAGGGCTCGTCGCCGGTCCGGTAGCTGATGAAAATACGAGTCGAGGGCCGGCCGCCCGGCTGCCGCCGGCTCACCGAAGCGGGGGTGTCAGTGCTCATGACGGGATCGAACCGCAGGGCGGCGGGTGAAAAAAACGGCCCTGAGGTGAAAACGGGCCCTTCCCGCGGGCGGCTCCCCGACCCGTTTCCCACGGTTCCCCCAGGCTTCGCCGCCACCTGGCAGGAGTTCCGGACGGGACTGCGCATGGTCCACACCGCCGTGGTACACGGCCTGCGAGACGACCGGGAAGGCGAGAGCGAGGCCCTGCGGGCGCTGGCTCGTACCCCGGTCCTCGAGCCTTTCGGCCCCCGGGACGGCTGCACCGAGGAGGAACGGGGGCGATGGCTGGCCGACCGCCTCGCCCGGGGTATGCAGCAGGCCCGCGACACCGCTCCGAAGGTCGTCGCGGGCGGCCTCGTCGGCGCCGCGGGCCAGGCCCTGGTGCTCTGGTGTCTGCACGTGGTGCTCGGCATTCCGCTGGAGGAACTCGGCGCCGCTCAGGAAGGGGACATCGAGCCCCCGCTACGGGGGCGTGACCTTACCCAGAAGATCGAGGGCCGGATGTGGCTCAGCGCCAGACCGACCGCCAGGGCCGAGCCCGGCATCGTCACCCTCTATCACGAGGTGCAGGCCGCGCTGCGCGACCGCTTCCCTACCAGGGAGGACGACCGGGACGAAGAACTCGCCCGCGCCCATTTCGGCTACGAATGGCGCCGCCTCACGCACCTCGGCCTGGAACCCGAACGCGATCTGCTGACGCTGCTCAGTACGCTCGCCCCCGACCTCTTGCC
Organism: Streptomyces sp. NPDC027962; assembly: GCF_055566095.1. Lineage (NCBI taxonomy): Bacteria > Bacillati > Actinomycetota > Actinomycetes > Kitasatosporales > Streptomycetaceae > Streptomyces > Streptomyces sp. NPDC027962. The sequence continues at coordinate 29,561 of NZ_JBVHTA010000042.1, read as the reverse complement.
CGTCTCCTTTCTCGCCGCCGCGTGGGGCCCGCTCCCCGACCCGCTGCGCGACCTGGGAAGCAGCACGCATCTGATGGCGCTGGCCCTGCGCCGACTGCTCGACCGGGGCCTGCTCCTGGTGACCTCCCGGGACGGCACCCGGCTGGTCGGCATTCCCGAGCCGCTGCATTCGCTGCCCGTAGGAACACTGGATGCGGCACGGCGCCGCCGCTGGGCCAACATCGCCCTGCGCTTTCTCAGTGTGGCCTTGCGGGGAGACACTCATGACCACGACTCCTGGCCCGAGTGGCGTGACGCCCGGCCCCACGTGCTTCACCTCGTCGCCCTGGCCGAGGAGTACGGCGAAGGGCTGCAGGAGGCCGCCGACCTGATGGACCGCCTCTCGGTCTTCCACCGCGTCCGCGGCGACGACGCGGATGCCCTGACGGCGAGCTGCCGAGCCCTGAGCCTCTATGCGAGGGCGGGGAACCCGGGCGCCGTCAAGCACGCCACGTACCTCACCAACTACGCGATGGCCGTGCGCGCCGTCGAGGGCCCTGTCGCAGCCTTGGAGCCCGTCGAACGCGCTCTCGCCATCGAAGCGAATCGGTCCGACGCCGACCACGCCCAGACGCTGAACCTCTACGCCTCGATCCTGGAGAGCGCCGGTCGGTCCCAGGAGGCCGACCAGGCTTTCCGGCAGTCCCTCGCCCTCGCCCGTAGCCTCCATGAGGACACCGGCAGCGAGGAGGACGCCGAAGCGCTCACCATGGTCCTCAATGACTACGCGGTGCACCTGCTGCGTCACTCCCCCGAGCAGGGTGGCTCGGCAAGGGCCGCAGCCGCTCTGGTGCTGCGGATGCTGGACGAGGCCGAGAACGTCGCACCCCCCGGGGGCTACGGCACGGAGCAGATCATGCTGAACCGTGCCGGGGCCCTGCGCCGGCTCGACCGTCTCGAGGACGCCCGCCAGGTCCTCGAACGGTTGGTCGCCCTGTGCGAGGAATGGGACGAGCCCACGATGCTTCTCTTCGCCGCTCTCGTCGAACTCGCCGAAGTCCTCAGCGACCTCGAAGACCCCCGTCACGAGGAAGTCCTGCGTCGGGCCCATGAGGTCGACGACCTCCTTGCCGCTTCGTAGTCCGGCCCGTGGGTTGCTCCCTGGTGTCGCCGACCGGCGGGAGGCGAGCGGGCACGTTGGCCTGGTCACCGGCCACCCGTACTTCCAAATCCTCCCCTACGATTTGACCAGTAACGGGCGCCCCCTCGGGACAGGGGCGGCAGGGGAACGCAGCGAGAAGGGGGACGTGTCGTGCTCGGCTCAGAGCTTCACGACCACGACACGGTCGGCGCACAGCCTGCGCATGTCGTCCTCGTCCGACGTGAACACGGTGACCGGGCCGGGCTGCCGCAGGGCGACGGCGGCGAGGGCCGCGTCGATGGCGTACTTGTGGCCGTGCAGGCCCGTCTCCTTGAGCAGGCCCGTCGCCTCCTTGGCGATCTCCTCGGTCACCGGCTCGACACGGATCTTGGAGAGAGCCCAGTGCCACTTGGGGAGGTGGCGCGTCGGGTCGTAGGCCTCGATGAGAGTCATCGAGGTCGTGACGACCGGGATACCCGCATCGTCGGCGTGCCTCAGGTAGGCGCCCATGCGACGTCCCCCGCGCACCCACTGCGAAAGCCCTTCGCTGTCGAGCACGTAGACCCGGTTCCCGGTCACGCGGCGTCCCGCTTCCGCCCGGGCGGCTGCTCAGTGGCTTCGCGGGCACCGGTCCGCTCGGCGTGCTTCCGCTCCAGGTCGCGATGCTCGGCCTCGACCTCGGCCAGTTCCGCCTCGGTGATCTCCCCGTACTCGGACTCCCACCACTGCACCGCCTCGTGCAGGCGCTCCCGCTCCCGCTGGCGCTCTATGGCGTGTGTGACATAGCGGCTGAAGCCGCCGGGGCCGACCTCGGCCCGGACGGCCTCGGCGAGTTCCTCCGGAAGCGTCACGGTGTACTTCTTGGTTGCCATACCGTCGACCATACCGAGGGTCGGGGCGGGCAGCCAGCCCGGCAACAGACATCCCACACGATCGAGTACCAAGCGGCGGGGAAGCCGCCAGATGGAGAGCGTGACCGGTAATGGCCCAGCACCCGCCCCTCCTCCGCGATGTCATCGACATCAAGGAGAACATCTCCACCTCGGACTTCGTGCTGTCGCTCGCAGAGGCGACGACACCGGAGGGCGCCCAGAAGGCGCTCAAGGACTACGTCGTCACCGAGCGGCTGCTGGAGAACTTCGACGAGGCGCTGGCGCTCATCAAGTCCTCGCTCGACGGGCACCGCTCCAAGGCGGCCTACCTGCACGGCTCGTTCGGTTCCGGTAAGTCGCACTTCATGGCCGTGCTGTACGCGCTGCTCAGTGGTGACCCGGCCGCCCGTGCCCGTACCGAGTTCGACCCGGTGCTGACCAAGCACGAGTGGCTCACCACGGACGGCAAGCGGTTCCTGCTCGTGCCGTACCACATGCTCGGCGCGAAGGCCCTCGAACAGCGGGTGCTCGGCGGGTACGTGACGCACGTCAAGAAGCTGCACCCGGACGCCCCGACCCCGCAGGTGTACCGGACCGACTCCCTCTTCGCCGACATCCGGGCCATGCGCGCCAACATGGGCGACGAAGCAGTCATCCGGGGTCTCGGCACCGGCGTGGACGACGATGACGAGGACGAGTGGGGCGAAGGCTTCGCCTGGACCCCGCAGCTCCTGGACACCGCGCTCGCCGCCGAGGAGAACCACGAGGCGGGCACCGCGCTCAACCTCACCAACCCCTCCACCCCGGCCGAGCTGCGGGCCAAGCTGGTCAACGACGCCGGCACCACCCTCCTCCCCGGCTTCACCAGGAACGCCGCCGAGGACGAGCACGGCTTCATCTCCCTGGACGCCGGCCTGTCCGTCATCGCCGAGCACGCCAAATCGCTCGGCTACGACGGGCTCATCCTGTTCATGGACGAACTCATCCTCTGGCTCGCCACCCTCATCCACGACCAGCGGTTCGTCGCCCGCGAGGCCAGCAAGATCACGAACTTCGTGGAGGGCGGCGACGCCCGCCGCGCCATCCCTGTCGTGTCGTTCATCGCCCGCCAGCGCGACCTGCGCGAGCTGGTCGGCGAGGAGGTGTCCGGCGCAGCGGAGTCGTCCATCCAGGACACCCTGAACCTGGCCTCCGGTCGATTCGACAAGATCACCCTGGAGGACCGCAACCTCCCGCAGATCGCTCACGCACGCCTCCTCAAGCCCAAGGACGACGAGGCGGTCCAGCAGGTCGACGCGGCCTTCGAGCAGACCAAGCGGGTCGGCACCCAGGTCTGGGACACCCTCCTCGGCTCGGAGAAGGGCACGACCGGCGCGGATGCGGAGTCGTTCCGGCTGACGTACCCGTTCTCGCCGGCGTTCATGGACACCCTCGTCCACATCTCGTCCGCGCTGCAGCGCTCGCGTACCGGCCTGAAGCTGATGGGCCAGCTCCTATCCGACCACCGCAACGAGATTCGGCTCGGGCAGCTCATCCCGGTCGGCGACCTCTACCCGGTGATCGCTGAGGGCGGCGACAAGCCGTTCACCGACAGCCTGAAGGTCGTCTTCGAGGCCGCCGACAAGCTCTACAAGACCAAGCTGCGGCCCTACCTCCTCACCTCGTACGACCTCACCGAGGACGACGTCGAGCAGTACCGCGCCAGGCCCGAGAGCATCACCGACCAGCAGCGCGCCAACCGCTGCCGCATGTTCACCGGCGACAACCGGCTCGTGTGCACCCTGCTGCTGTCGGCGCTCGCGCCCAGCGTGCCCTCCCTGGCGGAGCTGACCATCCGGCGGCTCGGCGCCCTCAACCACGGGTCGGTCCTCGCGCCGATCCCGGGGGCCGAGGTCGGCATCATCAAGAACAAGGTCGCCGAGTGGGCGGCCCGGTTCCCCGAGATCAAGGAGACCGGCACCGACGCCAACCCCGGCGTACGGCTGGAGCTGTCCGGCGTCGACGTGGACTCCGTCATCGCCAACGCACAGGTCAACGACAACCCCGGTAACCGGGTCGCCCTTGCCCGCCGCCTGCTGTCCGAGGAACTGGGCGTAGAGCACGGGCAGTTGAGCGACCAGCTCGGCTTCACCTGGCGCGGCACCGCCCGCACCGCCGAGATCGTGTTCGGCAACGTCGCCGACGAGGACGAGCTGCCCGATCACGACCTGATGCCGCAGGAGGACGGCCGCTGGCGTATCGCCATAGACCTCCCCTTCGACGAGGGCGAGTGGGGCCCGGTCGAGGACGTCAACCGCATCCGCCTGCTGCGCGAGCGCCAGCAGGGCGAACGGTCCCGTATCGTCGCCTGGCTGCCCGCCCATCTGTCCGCACAGCGCTTCGCCGACTTCCGGCGTCTCGTCGTCATCGACAAGGCCCTCGCCGACGAGCACCGCTTCGACACCCAGTACGCCGGCCACCTCAACGCCGACAACCGCAGCCGCGCCAAGGGCCTCCTCGAAACCCAGCGCGAGGCTCTGCTCAAGCAGGTCAAGGGTGCCTTCAAGCAGGCGTACGGGCTCGCCCAGAAGCAGGCCGCCGACGTCGTGCCCGACTTCGACGACCACCTCGTCGCGCTGCCTGATGTCGACGGACTCACCCTGTCCTTCGGGCAGAGCCTGCACGACGGCATCCGGCACATCGCGGGCAAGCTGCTCGCCCACCAGTACCCGGCGCACCCCGACCTCGACCCCGACGGCACCGGCACCGCCGTCAAATCCGCCGACACCCGCAAGGTGTTCACCCATGTGCGGGCCGCCGCCGAGGCGCGTGACGGGCGGGTGGAGGTCCCGGCCGCCGACCGCAAGCTCATGCAGCGGATCGCCGGACCCCTGCGGCTCGGGCAGCAGAAGGAGGCGTACTTCGAGCTGTCCCGCTACTGGGCCGACCACTTCCGCCAGCTCGCCAGCGCCCAGGGCAGCACCGGGGACCTGTCCCTGATCACCCTCACCGACTGGACCGACAAACCCGAGCCGCGGGGCCTGCCCGACTTCCTCGCCCGGCTCGTCGTCGCCGCCTTCGCCGAGATGGACGACCGGGTGTGGGTGCGCGGCGGCACCGTACTCGACCCCGCACCCGAACTGTCCGCGATCAAAGACCATGACGCGTTGCGCAGCCAGCCGCTGCCCGCCGAACCCGACTGGGACACCGCACGGCAGCGCTTCGAGACGATCTTCGGGCAGAAGGCTCCCGCTCTGCGGCGCGGCCGGATGGTCAACCAGTTCGCACGGCAGCTCATCGAGGCCGCCCGCGCCCACCGGGATCACGCGGCGGACCTGGTGCACCAGCTGGAGGCCCACGCCTCCTTCCTCGGCCTCGACCAGACCGCCGACACCGGACGGCTCGCCCTCGCCCGCCGCTCCCTGCAACTGCTGGACGCGCTCACGGCGGAGGCCGGCAAGGGCGCGGCCGGGGCGAAGAAGACCGTGGAGGCCCTCGCCTCCTTCGACCTGGGCGAGACCAGTGCGGACCGGTACGGGACCTCCATCAAGCAGGCCCGCAGCGTCGCGGAGGCCGTCGCCTCCGCGCCGTGGAGCACCCTCGAACTCGCCGCCGGACTCGGCCCCGAGGGCGCGGCGCTGCTCGACTCGCTGCGCAACGTGGCCCGCGACGACCAGCGCACCGCGGACCTGCGCGACGCCCTGGCCCGCACCCAGCGCGAGGTCGTCGCCCTGGTGAAGCGCAGCCAGGCCGCCGCCACCCCGCCGCCCGCGCCCGTCGTGCCGCAGCCCACGGCCGACGGCCAGTCCCTGGACACGGTATCCAGCGACCCGCGCATCCCCTACGCTCCGCAGGAGAATCCCGCGCCGGCCTCTTCGGGCAGCGGCTCCGCGCGGACGGCCGGCAACCGTCGTACGACCGCGGCGCGCGCCGCCGCCGACCTCCAGACGGAGCTGTCCGACCTGGCCGCCCGGCACCCCGACGCGACGATCGAGATCACCTGGAAGGTCGTCGAATGACGGACACCGTCGCCGCCACCCCGGGTGCCGTGCGGCTGAACACCGCGACCGTCACCCAGTACCTGTCCTCGCAGTCCTCCCTCGCCGCCTCCCTGAACGCGGACGGCGGGGGCAGGCGGCGGGTCGTGCTGCTGCGGTCCGCGCCCCAGTGGGACGGGCCCGCCGAACCCGCCTGGGGCGAGGGCCGGACGGCCGGCGTCGCGGTGGCGCCTTCACCGCTCGCCGTCCACGAACTCGTCCTCGACCACCTGTCGGGCCGGCGCCCCGGCCCCGCCGTCCTGGTCGTCCTCACCGACCGCGAGCAGAACGAACTCGACCCGGCGATCACCGCCCGCGTCCACAAGCAGCGCATCGACATGGTCGACAGCTGGGACGTCGTGCGGGAAGCGTTCGGCGCCCGGCAGATCGACCCGCGCCTGAAGGACGTCAACTGGGCCGCCGAAGCACTGCTCGACGCCACCCCGCCCGGCGGTTGGCCGCCGGTGCCCGGCGGCTGGCTGTCCCGGCAGTACGCCCTCACCGCGCTCGCCCAGCGCCGCTTGCGCCTCGGCCGCTACGACACCGAGGGCGGCCCGCGACGCCCCGGCGAAGACCGGCTCGACGCGCAGACCCTGCTGCACTGGTCGACCCGACCCGGAGCCCCCGAGCGGCTGCTGGGCCTGCGCGGGCCCGAGCGCGCCGGGCTGACCGGCTTCCTCGGCGAGGAGGACCAGGCCGGTCTCGCCGGACGCGCTCTGCTCGCTCTCGTCGACGCCGAGCGCGGCGCGGACGCCGCCGCCTTCGGTCTCGTATGCGAGGCCCTCTGGCAGCATGCCGAGCCCGCCCCCGAGACGTATCAGGCCCGGGGCCGTGCCGAACGCTACTTCGGCGAACAGCCCCCGGCCGTCGGCGAACAACTCGACGCCCTGGTTGGTGTCTTCGGCCGGTCCGCCGAGGAGTACGTGAGCACGCTTCTGACGGCCGGACACCGGGGCGGCGGCACCGACGCCGACCAGGCCCGCGAGGCGCGCCGCACCAGCGGCATCGTGCTCGACCGGGCCGCCGTGCTGGCCCGCCAGTTCGGCGCGGAGGCGGCCGCCGCGGCGAGCCCCGTCCTGCGCGGCGGACTGGAAGCCCGGTTCACCGCCGTCGGTCAGGCCCTCGCGGCGGGCGACACGGCCGCGGTCGCGGAGGCCGTCCGGCGGCTCGCGGACCACAGGCTCGCCACCGATCCGGAGGAGTCCGCCCGCATCGAACGCGCCCGCATGGGGCAGCGTCTCGCCCGCTGGCTGGCCACCGACCCGTCCGCCGACGCACCCACCGTCGCCGACGCCATACAACGGCACGTCGCCGAGACCGGCTGGGCCGACCTCGCACTGGAACACATCGAGGCCGGCGGCGACCCGGACTCCGTGCTCAAGGCCGCCTACGACACGCTGGGCACGCGCGTCAGGGACCGGCGGCGGCAGATCGACGCGTCCTTCGCGCGCTCGCTGGCCGGCTGGACGCAGGACGGCACCGGGCCCGGCGGCATGCTCACCGTCGAGACCTTCCTCGACCGGGTCGTCGGACCCGTCGTCCGGCGCGGAGAGGAGCGGCGGGTGCTGCTGCTCGTGCTCGACGGCATGAGCGCGGCCATAGCGAACGAACTCGGCGAGGAACTGCGGCGCTCCTGGGCGGAGTTCGACCCGCTGGCCGAGGACAGCCCGCGTCGGCGGGCGATGGCCGCCGCCCTCCCCACAGTGACGGCCGTGTCCCGGACGTCGCTCTTCACGGGCATCCTGATGAAGGGCACCCAGGCCGACGAGAAGAGGCTCTTCCCCGCGCTGAAACTGTGGGGCGGGGCTTCGGCCGCCGTGTTCCACAAGGATGACCTGCGCACCGAGACCGCGGGCGACACCTTCGGCCCGGCCCTCACGGAAGCGCTCACCGACGGCCGGACCCATGTCGCCGTCGTCCTCAACGCCATCGACGACCGCCTCGCCAAGGAACAGAAGCTCGGCGACGGAACCTGGCGGGTCGACGACGTACCCGGCCTGCGCGACCTGCTCCGGGTGGCGGCGGCCCAGGGCATGGCCGTCATCGTCACCAGCGACCACGGCCACGTCGTCGACCGGCACGGAACAAAGGCCGACACGCCCACCGAGCCCGCGTCCGCGCGCCACCGTCTGCCCGGCGGCGGCCCGCTCGGCGAACGGGAGATCGCCCTCTCCGGGCCACGCGTGGTCTGGCCCGAGCCCGGCGCGTCCATCGTCGCGCTCTGGGACGCGGACACCCGCTACACCGCCCTCAAGGCCGGCTACCACGGCGGGGCCTCCCTCGCCGAGTTCACCATCCCGGTGCTCGCCTTCCTGCCGTTCGGGGCAGAACCACCAAGGGGCTGGCGGGAGTTGGGGGACCAGCGGCCGGTCTGGTGGGCGCCGGAGGAGGCCGGACGGGCGCTGCCCGCAGAGCGTACGACCCATGCGGTCGGCGGGGCGGCCCCCGTAGCCACCCCGAAGAAGCCCACCGCGAAGACCCAGAAGAAGCACGCGGAACTCTCCCGGACCCACGACGCCCTCTTCGACGTCGAGCTGACCTCCGGTGGCGAGGACGCCCTGCTCACCCCGACCCTCGTCTCCCGGACCGAAGCGCTCGTGACGGCGCTGCTCGACTCGGAGACGTATCAGGTACAGCTCGACGGTCTGGCACGCAAGCCGCAGCAGGAGCAGGTCCACAAGGCTCTCGCCGCCCTCCTCGACGCGGGCGGCACCCTGCCCGTGACCGCGCTCGCCCAGCGCGCGGGCATGCCCGCCACCCGGGGCGACGGCTTCGCCGCGGTCCTGAGGCAGCTCCTCAACTACGACGGCGTACAGGTGCTGGAGACCTTGCCGGACGGGCGCACGCTACGGCTCCACGAGGCGCTGCTGCGCGAGCAGTTCGCCCTCCGAGCCGGCTGACAGCGTCCGGGGTGCCTCTGGCGTTCGCGTCGAGGCACCCCGGGGCTGCATCTGGTGGCGTCCTGCGCCGAACGGCGGGGCTGCGAGGTGCCGGACGCCGGCGGCCCCACCAAGCGGCACCCCTCTCCTGGTACCCCCACCCGCCGCCTCAGGCCACGAACGCCCGCAGCAACTTCGCGAACGTCGTCAGCTCGTCGATCATCTCTTGCGGAAGCGGCTTCTCGTCGAAGTGGGCGATCCGGTTGCGGATGTCCTTCACTCGTTTCAGGCGGCCGATGAACTGTTCCCTGGGCATGCTGGGCCACTTCAGGGCTTCCCAGTTGGCGTCGGCGGCTTCGGCCAGCGACGTCTTCGTCTGGTCGCCGTCCAGGAGTTTGAGATAGTCGCCGAACATGAGGTCGGAGACCTGGCCGGTGCGGTGCTCGGCCTTCTTGTTCGTCTGAACGGCCTTGATGGTCTCCTCGTCCAGTGCTGCGCCCAGGCAACGGCGCAGCAGGGACTCGATCTCGCCGACGATGAAGAAGGGCCGTGCCGCACCCTCGAAGCGGTCCGTGACGTCCGCGGCGGTGACGATGCCCGACAGACAGCCGTCGTCGCCTCGGACCAGGAGATACCCGTGCTCGCGGATGACCGGCAGTGCGGAGAAGAACTCCTGGCGGGTGTCGGCGACCGGGAGGGAGTCCTTCTCCATCGCGTTGTCCAGCGTCGGCTGCTTGCCCGCCTCGTACATCTTGGCGACGGACCCCCAGGTGACCACCCCGTGGATCTGCGCCATACCGGTGGTCACCGGGACCTGCGCGACGCCCTTCGTGCGCATCAGGAACGTCGTCTGTGGCAGGGGCGTGCCGGGACCGACGGATACCAGGCCGCGCCGCGCCGACGGGATGTCCCCGAGCAGCAGACGCTGCGGAAGGGCGGCCGAGGGCAGGGCCTCCTCCGTCTCGTCCTCCTCCGCGTCGGCGGGGGCGGCCTGCGCGGGGATGGACGCGAGCGGCACCACGTCGACGTTGCTGCGCTGGCCGCACACGGCGAAGTCCGGCAGCGTCGTCAGCCCGGCGTCCGTGAGTGCCTGCGAGATGCGGTGCACCGTCCGGTGGTCACGGACCCTGACCTGGAACAGGTCGAGAATGTCCTGCACGGGGACGGTCCTGCCCTTGAGCGCGGCGAGGTCCTGCCCGCTCGGTGTGGTCGTCATCGGGCGTCGCCCTCCGCGAGGTCACGGAGCATGGTCCGCTTGCCCATCGCGGCGTGCACGAGATCCTGCAACTGCTTGGAACGGTCGCTGTAGAACCGTTCGTAGTCGTTGTCGCGGAGCGCTTCCGGATCGATGAGGTGGGTGGCGAGTACGTCGTCGAACCACTCGGGGCGCATGTCGGAGGCCGCGACCATGGTGGACAGATAGGACGCCGGCGCCCCGGTCATGTCCATCGCCGCGCGGTAGGACAGCGGGGTCTTGTTCACGATGGAGTTCGTGGGCAGGCCGTCACTGTTGCCCCGCCGGAACCAGGTCTTGGGGAAGATCTGCCGGACGTCCACGCTGTACTCGTCCAGCCTGCCAGGGCTGAGCGGGCTGTCCGTGTGGTGCCAGTCCACTGCCCCCTGCTTGATCAGCAGGGCGTAGATGCCCTTGTAGGCGGCGCTGTTGCGGGTGGTGAGGCTGTCGAGGCGGTCGGCGAAGAAGAAGGCGTCCGTGACAGTGTCGGGCGCCCGGTCGTCCTGCGCGATCCAGGGGACGAGCTGCTCGACGTCACGGGTGAAGCGGGTCTCGGTGGAGCCGCCGTACATCTCGCCCAGGACCCCGCACCAGTACCACTGCTCGGTCTTCTCCTCTGCTCCCAGGCCGTCCAGCGCCGTGTCGAGGATGGCGCGGACAGCCGCGAGCGGGACGAGCTGTGTCTTGTACGGCAGGTCGCTGGGGCGGACGATGCACTGCCGTTCCAGGAAGTCGCCCACCCAGGCGAAGGCCTCGGCGAGTTTCGGCGCCAGCCGGACGAAATCGGCCAGTGGGAGGTCCAGCAGATCCCGGCGCTTGCACGACACCGTCGCGCCGGTGCCCGCCTGCTTCCGCTCCCAGGTGCGTACCAGGGCGATGGCCTGCAGGAAGTCGATGCTGCTCAGCCCGTTCTCGAGGCCGCTGTCCAGACGGCCGAAGACCGGGTACTTGGCCGCCAGCCCCTGCTTGATCTCCCGCCACACTTGGGGGAGCTGGTAGTAGTCCCCGGTCAGGTCCACGTACTCGCGGTCCCCGGCGTAGGTCGCGGTGAGCAGTTCGAAGACGTTCAGGGGCACACCGCCCGTGTTGACCCGCTCGAACACCGCGCAGACGGCGTCCATGGAGGTGGAGGCGCCCAAACGGATCATTGGCACCTGGAAGGCACGGACCTGCTGGAGGACCGACTCGTCGAACTGGCCCCACAGGTCCCAGTTCCGGTCCTCGTCCGCCTTGATGTAGGACTTCTTCCACTGGTTCACACGCTGGGCGTCGAAGACAAGATGCAGGGGAAAAAGGCCGGCCGCGCACTCGTTCTCCGTGGTGCTCAGATCCAGCACCACCGTGCGGTTGAAGTCGGTGCGGAGCACCTTGTCCGCCGGGACGGACAGGATGGCCTCGTCACGGTCCGCGGACGGGCCGACGGCCTTCGCGATGTCGACGTAGTACCACCGCTCGATGGGCTTGCCGCGGGCGTCCGCGGTCTCCACCGGGGCGTCCAGCCACAGGGCTTGGAAGAGGGAGGTGAGGCGCTGCTGCCCGTCCAGCAGCAGGAGGTCCGCGGCCGGATCCCCGTCCGGGCGGGCTCCGGTGAGCGTCCGGGAGCGGAAGCGGGTGGCGCCGCCGGTCTGCAGCGTCATCACCACACCGAGCGGATAGTCCAGCGTCACCGTCGCGATGATGGCGCGGATCCGGTCGTCGTCCCATTTCCAGTTCCGCTGAAAGTCGGGCAACTGTAAGGAGCCCGACGCCACGTCCGCGAGTACGTCCTTGAGCTTCACATTGTCGAGTGCCGCCACGTTCGTCCCACTCCCACCCTGGCGTATGTACGGAGAGTGATTCCAGCAGCGTCTCCGGGTGACCGTCAACCGATTCGACGAAGTGGGCGCCTCGCCACGGTGCCGCGGGAAGCCGACCCCTCCGACGGCCGCCCTCCGGTCCCCGTACGGGCGTCCCCGGGGAAATGGAAGACTGCTTCCTGTGAGCACCACCGGATCCCAGCGCCCCGCACAGGTGAGCGCCGCCCGCCGCCGTACCGTCATCGACGCGCTGCGGCGCGGTGCCGTACCCGACAGCGGACTCGACCTGCTGGCCACCGGACTCGACCGGTTCGAGGCGGCCCTGGACGCGGAACTGGACGCCGTGGCGTCCGGCGGCTCCGTGTTCAAGGCCGTGCGGGGCGAGTACGGGTCCGGCAAGACCTTCTTCACCCGCTGGCTGGGGGAGCGGGCCAAGCGCCGTAACTTCGCTGTGGCCGAGATCCAGGTCTCGGAGAACGAGACCCCGCTGCACCGGCTGGAGACGGTCTACCGGCGGCTCACCGAACGGCTCACCACCTCCAGTTTCCCGCCCAGCGCGCTGCGGCCCGTGGTCGACGCCTGGTTCTACGCACTGGAGGAGGACGCTCTCGCGGCCGGGGCGACCGAGGACGAGCTTCCGGGCGAGGTCGAGAAGCTGCTCGCCGCGCGGCTCGCCGAGGTCTCCCGGCACGCCCCGTCGTTCGCCACGGCTCTGCGCGGCTACCGGGCGGCCCTCGCGGACGGCGACGAGGCGACCGCTGCGGCCGTCCTGGCGTGGCTCGGCGGCCAGCCGCACGTCGCGGCCTCCGCCCGCCGGTCCGCCGGGGTACGGGGCGACCTCGACCACTTCGGTGCGCTCGGTTTCCTGCAGGGGCTCCTCACCGTGCTGCGCGACTCCGGGCACACCGGGCTGTTCGTCGTCCTCGACGAGGTGGAGACGCTGCAGCGGGTCCGGTCGGACGCCCGTGACAAGGCACTCAACGCGCTGCGGCAGCTCATCGACGAGGTGCACTCGGGCCGCTTTCCCGGCCTGTATCTGGTCATCACGGGCACCCCGGCCTTCTACGAAGGTCAGCAGGGCGTGCAGCGTCTGGCCCCGCTCGCTCAGCGGCTGGCCACCGACTTCACGACCGACCCGCGCTTCGACAATCCTCGCGCCGTGCAGATCAGGCTTCCCGGCTTCAGCCAGGAGTCGTTGGTCGGCCTCGGCGTCACCATCCGTGACCTGTACGCCGATGCCGCGGAAGTGCCCGAGCGCGTGCGGAAGGTCGTCGACGACGCGTATGTCGCCGACCTCGCGGTGGCCGTCGGCGGGGCGCTGGGCGGGAAGGTCGGGGTGGCTCCCCGGCTGTTCCTGAAGAAACTCGTCGGGGACGTGCTCGACCGCGTGGACCAGTTCGACGACTTCGACCCCCGTCGGCACTACCGGCTCACCGTCGCCGGCAGCGAACTCACGGATGTCGAGCGGAACCTGGCCGCCACGGTCTCCGGAGACTCAGCGTCGGCCGATGACATCGACCTGGAGCTGTGATGGCGGACGCGGGACTCCCGGCCGGGAAAGACCAGGGTGACGAGGACGCCGACGTACTGGACCGACTCGACCCCGTCGTCCTGCACCACATCGTCAACACCCTCGGCTGGCCCGATCTGCGCCCCCTGCAACGGGCGGCGATCACGCCGCTCATGGAGGGACAGGACGCCGTACTGCTGGCTCCGACGGCGGGGGGCAAGACCGAGGCGGCCTGCTTTCCCCTGCTGTCGGCGATGACCGAGCAGAAGTGGACCGGCACATCCGTGCTGTACCTGTGCCCGCTCAAGGCACTCCTCAACAATCTGGTCGGCCGCGTCGACGCCTACGCACAGTGGCTGGGGCGACAGGCCGCGCTCTGGCACGGCGACACCAAGGAATCGACGCGGCAGCGCCTCCGTGCCGAGGCGCCGGACATCCTGCTGACCACGCCCGAGTCGCTCGAAGCGATGCTGATCGGCGTCAAGACCGACCACGCCCGCCTGTTGGGAAGCGTCCGGGCCGTCGTCATCGACGAAGTGCACGCCTTCGCAGGGGACGACCGGGGATGGCACCTGCTCGCCGTGCTCGAACGGTTGGAGCGGGTCACCCGACGGCCCATCCAGCGCGTCGCGCTCTCGGCGACCGTCGGCAACCCGGCCCAGTTGCTGCACTGGCTGCAAGGCGCGGGCGTCGGCAGCCGCACCGGCCAGGTGGTCGCCCCCGGCGTGCACCTGCCGGCCACCGACGGCAGCGGGCGCGGCGACAAAGCGAGCCCCGGGCCGGCCGGCAGGCCTGCGGGCGAAGTGGAACTCGACTACGTCGGTTCACTCGACAACGCGGCCAAACTCATCGCGGCGCTGCACAGGGGAGAGAAGCGGCTCGTCTTCTGCGACTCGCGCCGCCAGGTCGAGGAGCTGGGCGCGGCGCTCCGCGCGCGCGAGGTGACCGTCTTCCTGTCCCACGCCTCACTCTCCGTCGATGAACGCACCCGCTCCGAGCAGGCGTTCGCCGAGGCCCGCGACTGTGTCATCGTCTCCACGTCAACCCTTGAGCTCGGCATTGACGTCGGTGACCTGGACCGCGTCATCCAGATAGACTCACCGGCCTCCGTCGCCTCGTTCCTGCAGCGCATCGGCCGAACCGGCCGACGTTCCGGCACGGTGCGGAACTGTCTGTTCCTCGCCACCTCCAAGGCCACACTGCTGCAGACGGCGGGCCTGTTGCTGCTGTGGTCGCGGGGCTGGGTGGAACCCGTCGTCCCCCCGCCGGAACCGCGTCACCTGGTGGCGCAGCAATTGCTTGCCGTCACCCTGCAACAGCACAAGCTCGGCGACCAGTTGTGGGACCGGCAGTGGAACGGCCTGGCCCCCTTCGACAAGTCGGCTGCCCCCATCCTGCGCTTCCTCACCGAGGAGGGCTTCCTCGACAGTGACGGCGGGATGCTGTTCGTCGGCCCCGAGGCGGAACGCCGCTTCGGCAAACGGCACTTCATCGAACTCACCGCCTCCTTCACGGCGCCTCCGCAGTTCACCGTCCTGTCCGGACGCACGGAGATCGGCCGCACCGACCCGAGCGTGCTCACGGAGGAACGCCCTGGTCCCAGGCGGTTGCTGCTCGGTGGACGTAGCTGGCAGGTCACGTACATCGACTGGCTGCGCAAACGCGTCTTCGTCGAGCCTGCCGACGGCGGCGGAATCGCCAAATGGATGAACGGCGGCGTCGCCGGACTGTCGTACGCCCTGACGCGTGCCATGCGCGAGGTGCTGCTCGGCACGGACCCGCCCGTCTCCCTCACCCGGCGGGCGGAGGCGTGCCTGGCCGAGCAGCGCGAAACCGACGCACCCGACACCGTCCACCCGGGCGGCACGTTGATCACGCGTGCCGGCTCCGACGTCCGTTGGTGGACCTGGGCCGGTTACCGGGCCAATGCCACCCTGGCAACCACCCTCCAGTCGGTCACCGACCCTCTGCAACGCCCCACCGACAGTTGGCTGCGCCTGCGCGAGGACCTCACCCCGGCCGCCTGGCGTGAGGCCCGTGAGAGCGTCGGCGAGCACCTCGTCCTGCCTGACGTGGACCGCCGGGCCGTACGCGGCCTGAAGTTCTCCGCCGCCCTCCCGGAACGCCTCGCCGTGGCCACGGTGGCGGCCCGCTTGGCCGACTTCGAGAGTGCCCGCTCGGTGCTCGGTGAGGCGGCGCGCTTTCAGTGCGACGGCTGAGTCGGAAAAGCAGCCAAGGCCGCTTCAGACGGACGCCAGGTGTTGCGCCCGCCCCAACTGCTCCGTCACCACTTGATGCGCACGCCGCTCATCAAGATGCTCGGGAATCCGTGAACCTTTCCGCCCGGAATGCCGACTCTCTGTGTGACGGACGGTGCAGCGCAGGGAGGCGTGGTGGGCGGCGACGGGTTGTTGGTGGTGCGCTGCCAGCTTGGGGAGCGGGAGGCGTTCCGCGAACTGGTGGCCATGTGGCACCCCCGGCTGTGGCGCTATGTCCGGGGCATGGTCAGCTCTCCGCACCTCGCGGACGATCTTGCTCAGGAGGCGTGGGTCGCTGTGGTGCGCGGTCTGCCGCGGCTGCGGCAGCCGGAGCGGTTCGCCCCCTGGCTGTTCACCATCGCCCGGCGCACGGTCACCGACCATCTGCGACAGACGTACAAGGCTCCGGAGACGGCCATGGAGGAAGCCGCCACTGCAGTCGCCGACGACGAACTCGGCAGCGTGCTCACCATGATGCAGTTCGAGGCAGGTCTTACCGCTCTGCCGCCCTTGGAGCGCGAGGTGCTGATCCTTTTCCACTTGGAGGACCTGCCACTGGCGTCCTGCGCGGAGGTGCTCGGCGTACCGGCCGGCACGGTCAAGAGCAGGCTGCATCGCGCTCGGCGCATGCTGCGCAACCACCTTGCCGAGAAGGGATACGAGGCATGAGCGAGCAGAACCGCGCAGCGCAGCGGGCCGTGCCCGAGCAACTGGAGCGCGCGCTGGCCACGGAGGTGTCGCTGCGGTCCCGGCTGCGCCACGTGGCAGTGGGCCTGGCCGGGGGATGCGGCGCGGCCGTGATCGCGGTGCTGTGGGCCACCGAGCCGGATGCTCTGCCGACGCGTACCCAGGCCGCCTTTGCCGGACTGATCGCCATCGGCCTGGCCTGGGCCGTCCTTGCCGGGTGGGTGCTGAGCAGGCGTCGGCCGCTGTTCGCCCGGGACCGGGTACTGTCCGCCCGGATCGCACTGGCGGCGACCGTGGTGACCGCCCTGGCCGGGGTGGCGCTGGCTGCAGTCCGCGGCAGCACCGCCGACCTGGTGGCCACCGCCGCGGGCGGGGTCGTCTTCACCGCCGCCGCGATGCTCACCCTGGTACGGGCGCGGCGCCGCCGACGCGAACTACTGCGACTGCGGGATGCCCTGCGACAAGACGCCCCCTGAACAGCCGAAGTCACTCAAGCCGAGATCACCCAGATCATCAGGGAGACAGACATGGACAACAAGACTCCTCCGATCGGCCCGCTGGCCCTCGCGCTCCGCCTCCGCGGTGCAAGCAAGCGCACCGTCCTGGTCGTCGCGGCCCTGGCCGGTACCGCCCTGCTGATCGGGGGCGGCCTGCTCCTGACCTGAGCCCCCGACCCGGAGCCGAGGGTCCACCACTGAGACCTCGGTGACACACGCCCGAGAATTCAGTGACACAGGGCAGCTGGCAGAGGTCCGGGATGGCTCGCAGGGAACTCACAGACAGTGAGTGGGAGTTGATCGAGCCGTTCCTGCCGATAGGCACGTCCGGCCCGTATCCGGAGCCTCCGCGGGAGCAGTTCGAGGGCGTGATCCGGAGGTTCCGGGGCGTAGTCCTCCCGCGCCAACCGCGCTCACCTGCGCAGACGGAACATCAAGACGGTGATCCCGGAGCAGGCTGACCAGGCCACCAACCGCAAGAAGTAGCTGACCAGGCCAGTCCCGGAGCCCGGATACGCGCCGACTGGGCCGGCCTTCCGGCCTGGCAGCAGGAGACGGACTCGGACTTCTTCGAGCACATCGAGCAGACCGTCTGAACTCCGAGGACGACGAAGCCTCCGTCCGGACCGCTCCCGGGCGGGGGTGTCGGCCTGCGTGGCCATAAGCCACGGAATCGGCCTCCCCGCACGTTCGGGCAGGTCATAGCGCCGCGGTCTCTCCGGCGTACAGCCCGACTCGTCTGCCGCTTCCCTCCCGACCGCCGGCCCCGGTCGGTGCCGTGTTCAGTCGGCCTACTGGTGCTGATGCTCCGGCTTCTGCGACTGCGGCTTCGAAGTGTGGGCGGAGCAGCGGGGATTTCCGCACGGGTCCGGGACCCATACGGGAACGAAAACCCCGAGAGACTTGCGCTTCTTGATCGTCGCCGTAACGGGCTGCTTGCAGACGGGGCATTTGTGCGACGCCTGCGTACCGCCCTGACGCATCACTTTGACCATTTCTTTACGATAAATCCTTACCGGCGAGTCGGGCAGTGGTCTCTTCATTCTTCTTTGCCCTCGGGCCGTTCGCCGTGGGCGGGCTCGGCGTCGCGTTCGGGACTGGCGGGTCGTCGCATGCTCATCACTATGGAGACGGTCAGGACCACGCCGATCACCCCGAGGCTGATCGGCGAGGGGATTTCCGGGATGCCGGTGCTGATCATTTTGTGCGACGCCTGGAGGATGAGTTTCGCGGCGATGAACGACAGGATGATCGCAAGGCCCTTGTTCAGATAGTGGAACCGGTGGAGCAGCCCCGCGAGCAGGAAAAACAGCGCCCGCAGGCCGAGAATGGCGAAAGCGTTGCTGGTGTAGACGATGAACGCGTCGTCGCTGACCGCGAGCACGGCCGGCACACTGTCCACGGCGAAGAGCAGATCGGCCGCCTCGATCGCGGCGACCACCGCGAGGAGCGGCGTGGCCATGCGTTTGCCCGCCTCCTTGACGAAGAACTTCGCGCCCGCGTACTCCTCGCTCACCGGCATGATCTTGCGCAGCAGGCGTACGGCGAAGCTCCGTCCCGGATCGAATTTCTCGTCCTGTTCGTTGAGGATCTTGTAGCTGCTGTAGAAGAGGGCCGCCGCGAAGGCGAACAGTACGGCGGTGAAGCGACTGACCACCGCCACCCCGAGGGACAGGAAGATCCCGCGGAAGAGCAGCGCGCCGATGACGCCGAGGAACAGCACGCGGTGCTGATACTCCCGCGGCACTTTGAAGTACGCGAAGATCAGCGCGAAGACGAAGAGGTTGTCGACCGACAGGCTTTTCTCGAGAAGCCACGCGGTGGTGTATTCCGTGCCCGCCGTCGGGCCGAGGACGAGAAACACGACGACGGCGAAGACGATCGCGAGGCCGACCCACAGTCCGCTCCAGAGTGCCGCTTCCCTGAATCCGATGACATGGGCGCCGCGGTGGGCCAGCAGGTCCACCGCCAGCGACAGCACCACGGTCGCGGCGAATGCCCCCCAGAGCCAGAACGGCACATCGAGCACGCTGAATCCTCACCGTGGTTCCGCGGGCTGCCTCAGGCCTTATACAGGAGTGTGCGGCATCTCGCCTCGTGGCGCGCCGGGACCGGAGCGCCGGCGGCAGAGACTCGCCTCCCGGAGGGTCAAGGGATGGCAAAAGTGGGCATACGGTCTACGGGGCGTCCATTCCAGGGGAAGGCGGCCGTCATGATCCAGGAACTGCTGGCAACGCTGGCCCTGGTGGGCTCAGCCGCAGCCATATACGTGGTCAGTGCCGCGCGAGTGGTCAAGCAGTACGAGCGAGGCGTGGTCCTGCGCTTCGGCCGGCTGCACGGCCAGATCCGCAACCCCGGATTCACCATGGTGATCCCGGGCGTCGACCGCATGCACAAGGTCAACATGCAGATCGTGACCATGCCGGTGCCCGCGCAGGACGGCATCACCCGGGACAACGTCACGGTCCGCGTGGACGCCGTCATCTACTTCAAGGTCGTCGACCCGGCAGACGCGATCATCCGCGTCGAGGACTACCGCTTCGCCGTCTCCCAGATGGCGCAGACCTCGCTGCGCTCGATTCTCGGCAAGAGCGAGCTGGACGATCTGCTCTCCAACCGCGAGAAGCTCAACGAGGGCCTGGAGCTGATGATGGACAGCCCCGCCGTCGAGTGGGGCGTCACCATCGACCGCGTCGAGATCAAGGACGTCTCCCTGCCGGAGACGATGAAGCGGTCGATGGCCCGGCAGGCGGAGGCGGACCGTGAGCGCCGGGCCCGCGTCATCAACGCCGACGCGGAGCTGCAGGCGTCCAAGAAGCTGGCGGAGGCGGCCGGTGTGATGGCCGATCAGCCCGCGGCGCTGCAACTGCGGCTGCTGCAGACCGTGGTGGCCGTCGCCGCCGAGAAGAACTCGACTCTGGTCCTGCCCTTCCCCGTCGAGCTGCTGCGCTTCCTCGAAAAGGCCACGCCGCCCCAGGTGGCGCAGGCGGCACAGGCGGCACAGGCCGCACACGCCGCCGCCCAGGCCGCAGCCCCGGAGCAGGAGAGCCTCCCGACCGCCTTCGAGGAACCCGCTCCCGAGGCCCAGGGCTCCGAGGCCGCGCCTGACAAGGGGCGCCTCGCCTCCGCCCGAGGAAGTGCCTGAGGAAGTGCCTGAGGAAGTGCCTGAGGAAGTGCCCGAGGAAGCTGCCCGAGGAGGTACGGACCCGGAGCGAGCCCGGCATTGCCCGCCGCCCGCTCAGCCCCGCCCGATGAACGGCATGTTCGTCGCCAGCACCGTCGCGAACTGCACGTTCGCCTCCAGCGGCAGCTCCGCCATGTGGCGTACGGTCCGCGCCACGTCGTCCGCGTCCATCACCGGCTCCGGCGCCAGTTCGCCGTTCGCCTGGAGGACGCCCGCCTGCATGGCCACCGTCATGTCCGTGGCCGCGTTGCCGATGTCGATCTGGCCGCAGGCGATCGAGTACGGCCGGCCGTCCAGCGACAGCGACTTGGTCAGGCCTGTCAGCGCGTGCTTGGTCGCGGTGTACGGCGCCGAGTCGGGGCGCGGGGTGTGCGCCGAGACCGAGCCGTTGTTGATGATCCGGCCGCCCTGCGGACTCTGGTCCTTCATCTGGCGGAACGCCGCCTGCGCGCACAGGAAGGCGCCCGTCAGGTTGGTGTCGACCACCTTGCGCCACGCCGAGTGCGGCAGGTCCTCGAAGGGGATGCCGCCGGGGCCGAACGTGCCCGCGTTGTTGAAGAGCAGGTCCACGCGGCCGTAGTGCTCGCGGGCCGCCGTGAACAGCGCGGTCACCGCCTCAGGGTCCGTCACGTCCGTCGGCACGCACAGCAAGTCGGCGTCCGGACCGGCCGCCGCCGCGGTCTCCTCGAGCGTCGCACTGCGCCGTCCGGCGAGTACCACGGCCCATTTCGGACCAATGCGCGAACCGGTGCCGGTGTCCTGCCCGCTTCGCGTCAGTTCCAGTGCCACGCTCCGGCCGATGCCGGAGCCGGCACCCGTCACCACAGCAACCCTTCGTGCAGCGTTCATGGCCCGCAGCGTACGCGTATGTGACCTGCACGGATCTCACCCGACCGCCATACGGATGTCGTGTCCTTGACAGCGTGGATTCGTCGGCTCCGACTCCAATGCGACTGACAACAGCCGTCAGGGGAGGGCCGCACGGCACACCCTCGGCGAGCAGCAGGCGCGCGCCGACCTCCGCACGGTCGGGGCCGTCACGACACCGGGCGCGCCCATCTCCACGACGGTCTCGTTCGTGACCGAGGCGGGCAACCCCGGTCTCGAACAGGTGCGACCGGTCGTCAGGTGTGACCCCCGCTCGGGCGGCGTTCGCTCGGGTGGCGGACGCGCGACGCGGTGCGGGACCGCGTCGGGCGTCCGTGTCCCGCCTGCTGCTCATCGCCCGCCCTCACCTGTTCACGGTTCACGCGTTCGGGCCGGAAAGGTCTCGATCGGTCCGGATGAGCTGAGAGCATTGGTGCGACAAGAGGACGAGGAGCTGTTGATGCCGGAGAGCGGCCAGACCACACAAGGACACATACCCGACACCGGACCGGCATCCGACCCCTCGCCCCCTCCCGCGCCTGCTGCGCCTTCGGCCCCCGCCGCTCCCGTGGCGGTGGGAGTCGCTGCCGCCCGCCGGGCCGGACTCGTCGTCACCATGGTCCTCGGCGGCCTCACCGCGCTGCCCCCGCTGTCCATGGACATGTACCTCCCGGCGCTGCCCGCCGTCACCGACTCGCTGCACGCACCCGCCGCGACCGTCCAGCTCACCCTCACCGCATGCCTCGCCGGTATGGCCCTCGGACAGCTCGTCGTCGGCCCGATGAGCGACAAGTGGGGCCGCCGCCGGCCGCTGCTCGCCGGCATGCTCGTGTACGTCGTCGCCACCGCGATCTGCGCCTTCGCCCCGACCGCCGAAATGCTCATCGGCTTCCGCCTGCTGCAGGGTCTCGCCGGAGCGGCCGGCATCGTCATCGCCCGCGCCGTGGTGCGCGATCTCTACGACGGCGTGGAGATGGCCCGGTTCTTCTCCACCCTGATGCTGATCTCCGGCGCCGCGCCCATCATCGCCCCGCTCATCGGCGGCCAGGTGCTGCGGATCACCGACTGGCGCGGCATCTTCATCGTGCTCACCGGCGTCGGTGTCCTGCTCACGCTCGTGGCGGTGAAGTGGCTCGACGAGACCCTGCCCGTGGAGAAGCGACACAGCGGCGGTGTCGTCGAGGCGCTGCGCACCATGCGCGGACTGCTGGCCGACCGGGTCTTCACCGGCTATGTGCTCACCGGCGGGCTCGCCTTCGCCGCGCTGTTCGCATACATCTCGGCGTCGCCGTTCGTGGTGCAGGAGATCTACGGGGCCTCGCCACAGACCTTCAGTCTGCTCTTCGGGCTCAACTCGGTCGGCCTGATCGCCGTCGGCCAGATCAACGGCAAACTGCTCGTCGGCCGGGTCAGCCTCGACAAGGCGCTCGGCTTCGGCCTGGCGGTGATCGTCCTCGCGGCGACGGCGCTGCTGCTGCTGACGTCCGGCGTCTTCGGAGAGGTGGGCCTGTTCCCGGTGGCGGCGGGTCTGTTCGTGCTGATGTCGGCGATGGGGCTTGTGATGCCCAACACGAACGCCCTGGCGCTGCTGCGCACGCCGCACGCGGCGGGGTCCGCGTCGGCACTGATCGGCACGTCGTCGTTCCTGATCGGCGCGATCGCGTCGCCGCTGGTGGGGATCGCGGGTGAAGGGACGGCGGTGCCGATGGCCGTGGTCCAGATGGCGTGTGCGACGGGGGCGGTGGCGTGCTTCGTGCTCCTGTGCAGGCCGTGGCGTGAGAGGCCGGAGGCGGTCTGAAGCGGCGGGGGAGTGGCCCCGCGTAGACTCTCCCGGTGAACGCCGTCGCCGCCCCCACCGCCGAGACCCTGCGCAGCGCCCTCGCCGGGCTGCTGGACGGGCTGCCGCCCACGCAGGCCGCACAGGCCGTCGAGCGGCTGATCGCCAACTACCGGGGCACCACGCCGACCGACGCCCCCGTGCTGCGGGACCGGTCGGACGTCGCCGCGTACGCCGCGTATCGCATGCCGGCGACGTTCGAGGCGGTACGGGCGGCGCTCGCGGGGCTGCGGGCGGCCGCACCCGAGTGGACACCCGGCACGCACACCGACATCGGCGGCGGTACGGGTGCGGCGAGCTGGGCGGTCGCCGACGCGTGGGGGGAGGCGGCGCCGAGCACGACGGTGCTGGACTGGGCCGAGCCCGCGCTCGCGCTCGGCCGGGAACTGGCCGTCGCCTCCCACGTGCCCTCCCTGAACGCCGCCACCTGGCAGCGCTCACGTATCAGCTCGGCGCTCCGCATCGAGAGCACTGATCTCGTGACCGTCTCGTACGTCCTCAAGGAGCTCACCCCCGCCGACCGCGCCGCGGTCGTCACCGAGGCCGCCCGCGCCGCCCGGGCCGTTGTCATCGTCGAGCCCGGCACCCCGGACGGTTACCAGCGGATCATCGAGGCCCGCGACGCTCTGATCGCCGCCGGGCTGCGCATCGCCGCGCCCTGCCCCCACAGCGCCGCATGCCCCATCGAGCCCGGCTCCGACTGGTGCCACTTCGCCGCCCGCGTCTCCCGTTCCTCCCTGCACCGGCAGATCAAGGGCGGCTCGCTGCCCTACGAGGACGAGAAGTTCAGCTACGTCGCCGCGACCCGCTTCCCGGTGGAACCGGCCGGCGCCCGGGTGATCCGTAAGCCCCAGATCCGCAAGGGCCTGGTGCTGCTCGACCTCTGCACCGAGAGGGAGGGACTGCGCCGGGACACGGTGACCAAGCGGCACGGGGCGCTCTACAAGGAGGCCCGCGACGCGGCGTGGGGCGACGCCTGGCCGACGGACTGACGCTGCGACCGGATCCCCCGGGGGCCGGGCAGCCGACCGGCAGGCGAGACGTTGCGTCTCGTTGGTGGTGGATTGCCGCCATGTCCGAGACGAAGGCACCCGACTCCTCCCGACCCGACGCAGTGAACGTTCCCGCCGCGCGATCTACGACGCCGCCCTCGCCCTCGTCGGCGAGATCGGCTACGCGAAGACGACCATCGAGGGCATCGCCGCCCGCGCCGGCGTGGGCAAGCAGACCATCTACCGCTGGTGGCCCTCCAAAGGCGCCGTCCTGCTGGAGGCCTTCCTCGACATGGCGGAGCAGGCGGCCGAGGCCGCCGGCCCCGACGGGTACGCGCTCCCCGACACCGGCGACCTCGAGGCCGACCTCCGCGCGGTCCTGCGCGCCACCGTCGACGAGATGAACACCCCCGTCTACGACGCCCCCGCCCGCGCGCTCGCCGCCGAAGGCGTGGCCAACGCCGATGCCGGTGCCCAGTTCGTCGAAAGGCTTCTCGAGCCCCAGCTCCAGCTGTACGTCACGCGGTTGCGCGCCGCCCAGGAGGCCGGGCAGGTGCGGGCCGCGATCGACCTGCGCGTCGCCCTCGAGCTGTTCACCGGACCGCTCGCGCACCGCTGGCTGCTGCGCACCCTGCCGCTCACCCACGAGTACGCGGACAAGGTCGTGGACTACGCCGTGAACGGCCTCGCCCCGCGCGACTGAGCACGCCCCTGCCCCGGCGCGGCCGGGCTGCTGCCGGGCGGCCGGGAGGACATCGGGTGCCACCCCGGTTGGGGACTGTGGCCACCCGGGGAGCAGGATGGTGGGACCATGGGGTGTCCGCGTGGGGCGAGCGTGAAGTGTGAGGGGATAGATGGGCGACGGTATCGGCCGCTTCCGCGGCACGGAGGGCAGGCCTTCCAAGGAGAGCAGGCTGGCGCAGTGGCTGCGCCGCCGCAATCGGGACAGCGGTGCGGACGACTCGCAGCGCGAGACCCTGCTCCTGGCCGCCGCCGACGCGGGACTGCCGCTCGCGCCCGCCGCACACCCGCTCGGCTACCGCTGCTCCTGTGAGCGCATCGGCTGTCCGACGCCGGCCACCCACCCCATCTCCTTCGCCTGGCAGACGCAGTCCACCACGGACAAGGCGCAGATCCAGCGCTGGGCACAGGGCCAGCCGGAGGCGAACTTCATCACCGCCACCGGCATGGTCCACGACGTGCTCGACGTACCCCTGGAGGCCGGGCGCAAGGCGCTCGCCCGGCTGCTCGAGCGGGGCATCGACGTCGGCCCGGTCGCCGAGTCCGGCGAGGACCGGATGCTCTTCTTCACCGCCACCCGCGGCACGCCCGAGGACGAGGACGAGTGGTGGCCCTGTGCACTGGACTGCCACCCGGAGACGATGGACGAGCATCCCGGCCTGCGCTGGCACTGCCGCGGCAGCTATGTCCTCGTGCCCCCCGCCCGCCTCCCCGGTGACGGCGACCTGGACGTCGCCTGGATCCGCGGCCTCGAGCATCCGCTGCCGGACCCGCTGACGCTGCTGGAGACGCTGACGGACGCGTGCGCGCGGTACGCGGGCGAGAACGAGCACGTGGACCACCACGCCGCGGCGTGGCCACTCGGCCGCTGACGCACCGCCCGGGCGGTCGCGGTCCCCGCGCCGTTGCGCCTCCGGGCGTTCACGGCTCCCGGGCGGTTACGGTCCCCGGGCCGCTGACGCACCGCCCGGGCGGTCGCGGCTCCCGGGCGGTCACGCCTCCGGACGGCTACGACCCCTTCGCCGCGGTCATCCCCGTCAGACGGCTCAGTACCTCCACCACGGGGCCGGCCTCACCGCCGCCCTGGGGGACGATCACCGCCTGGTTGGAGACCCGCTCCTTGGTGATCGTGGACTTCACCTCGCCGGTCAGCAGCGCCTTGACGTCCGGTACGACCTTCAGCCGGACACCCTTCGCGGCCGTCTGGCGCTCGAAGTGGCGCATCGAGAAGAAGACGAACGCCCCGCCGTCCCGCGTGGCCAGGCCCAGCGGTGCGTAGTCGCCCGTGTCCAGGGGCTGGTCGATGTACTGGGTCGTCATGCCGCGCACGTTCGCGCTCTTCTTGCGGTTGTCGCGCCGCACGGAGGTGTGCGGACCGTCCTTGAAGTGCTCCGGCTTGCCGTTCTGGAGGTACGAGGCGTATTCCTCGCTCAGGTTCCGGGGGGCGACCGCCAGCGCCGCGCTGTCCGGGGCGACCGGCTCGGCGTATCCGTCCTTGTCCGTCTTGAAGGCCGGTATCTGGCGGGGAGTCAGGATGTTCAGGTACGCGGCCTGCCACCCCTCCTTGACGCCGTTGCGCACGAAGACGAGCACCCAGCGGTTGTCCCCGGTACCGGCGTCCTGGTCGCGGTTGGAGTCGGTGTCCGCCACGAACCAGCGCGGCCAGCCCGCCTTCTTGGGGATCGTGAACTTCGCGTCCGTCAGTTCCAGCGGCACATGCCTGGGGTTGCCGTTCGGGAAGTTGACCTGGCGGGCCTTGAGGCCGGCCTGGTTGATCGCCCCCAGGGCCCCGGTGACATGGGCCGCGTCGAGCGCGGGATCGTAGGCCTTGTCGGCCTTGTTGTAGGCGTTCGTGAACGCCGCGAGTGCCTTCGCGGCCTCGTCCTGCGTCGCCGCCGGGACAACTTCCCGCTCCCCGTGCACCGTCACGCACGCGCTCGCCGTCAGGGACAGCACCGCCGTCGCCGCGAGCCCCGTCGCCGCCCGACCCAGCCTTCTCATCGGTTGCCTTCTGCTCCTCGACCCCCATGGACCGTCCGAACCCTACCGGGGCCCGCAACAGGCCGAGCGCGGGGACCGGATACAGCGCCCACACCCGTGATCTCGCGACTGCGTGCGACCGCGGCCCAACGGTCGTTCCGGCAGGCGGGCGGTGTTCCGGCACTGCCGTGGCCGTCCCGGTCCGCCGCCGGGAGCCCGCCCGTTGTCGGACCGGGATGCTTGAATGCCTGTGTGAACGAACTCGACGCGCTTGGCGTACGCGGCGTACTCGACGTCCTGAACGTCTTCTGCGGCGGCGACGGGCGGCACGGCAACGCCCTCGGTGTCGTACGCGACCCCCTGCGTTACCCGGACCGGGAGTCCCGGCAGGCGCTCGCCGCCGAACTCGGCTACAGCGAGACGGTGTTCGTCGACGACCCGGAGCGTGGCGTCGTCGACATCTACACCCCCTCGGTGCGGCTGCCCTTCGCCGGACACCCCCTCGTCGGCACCGCCTGGCTGCTGGACCTCGAGGCGGTCAACCCGCCCGCCGGGGAGGTGTGGGCGCGTCACGACGGCGAGTTCACCTGGATCACCGCCCGCGCCGAATGGACGGCGCAGCGGCGGCTCGAGCAGTACGCGTCACCGGAGGAGGTCGACGCGCTGCCCGCGCCGCCGCCCGGTGAGGGGTGGCTGTACGCCTGGGCATGGCAGGACGAGGCGGCGGGCAGGGTGCGGGCCAGGGCGTTTCCGCGGCGCGGGGACGGCATCGTGGAGGACGAGGCGACCGGCGCGGCGGCGCTGCTGCTGACCGACCGGCTGGGCCGCGCCCTGAACATCGCCCAAGGTCGGGGGTCGCAGATTCTGACCGCCCCCGGTCCTGACGGCATCGTCGAGATCGGCGGTCGCGTACGGCTCGCGGCGCCCGCGGTCTCGCCCGCTCTTGCGGGTGGGCGCGATCTCGGCGCTGCCGCAGCCGCGTCCTCGGCCCCGCGGATGACTCTCCCGCGCGGCGAGAGGACCCGGCTGCCCCACGCCGTGACCGGGCCCGGCCTCACGCGCTGAGCGGGAACTCCCTCTCGAGCGCCCGCAGTATGGCGACGTTGTGGTCGAAGGCGAGCCGGCACTCCTCGACCATGCGCTGCTTCTCCAGGTCGTCGGCGTCCACCTTGTCCAGCAGCTCGCGGTAAGTCCTCTTGAAAGCGGCCGGGTTGGAGATCTGCTCGAAGACGTAGAACCGGACGCCGTCGCCCTTGCGGTCGAAGCCCCAGGTCTTCTCCGCCATGTCGCGCAGCACCTGGCCGCCGGACAGGTCGCCGAGATAGCGGGTGTAGTGGTGCGCCACATACCCGGCGGGCCAGGTCCGCGCGCACTCCTCTATCCGCGCGGCGTACGCGGCGGTGGCCGGCAGTGGCACGAGATCCTCCGGGCTGCTGCCCGCGCCCCGCAGGTGCACGAGGTCGCGCTCCAGCTCCGCGGTGCGCATCAGCTCGGGCCTGATGAACGGACCGGCGACCGGGTCGTCGCCCAGCGACCCGGCCGCGTCCTCCAGCGCCCGGTACACGAACCACAGCTCCTCGGTGTAGCGGGCGTACGCCGCGACGCCCAGCCGGCCGCCGATCAGGTGGTCCATGAAGGGCGACATCTGCACCGTGGTGTGCCGCTCGTGCGAGGCGAGACGGATCAGTGTCGAGAAGGGCGTGCCGGTTGCATCCAAGGCGGGCCTCCAGGGACCGAAGAGGACGGGAACGCTCGGCTGCTGTTGCCACCACCGATCCTGCTACTTAGGCTTGCCTAAGTCAATGGGTTCCCGACGACCTGTCGGTAAAACGGTACCCACCCCGGGGCTCAGGGCAACGTGAGAATCTCGGCCCCCGTCGCCGTCACCACCAGCGTGTGCTCGAACTGCGCCGTGCGCCTGCGGTCCTTCGTCACGACCGTCCAGCCGTCGTCCCACATGTCGTACTCGTGCGTACCCAGCGTGAGCATCGGTTCGATGGTGAAGGTCATCCCCGGCTGGATGACGGTGGTCGCGTGTGCGGCGTCGTAGTGCGGGATGATCAGCCCGGAATGGAACGAGGAGTTGATGCCGTGCCCCGTGAAGTCGCGGACGACCCCGTAGCCGAAGCGCTTGGCGTACGACTCGATGACCCGGCCGATGACGTTGACCTGGCGACCCGGCTTGACCGCCTTGATCGCACGGTTCAGCGACTCACGGGTGCGCTCGACCAGCAGCCGGGACTCCTCGTCGACGTCGCCGCAGAGGTAGGTGGCGTTGTTGTCGCCGTGCACGCCGTTGATGTACGCGGTGACGTCCAGGTTCACGATGTCGCCGTCCCGCAGGACGGTGGAGTCGGGGATCCCGTGGCAGATCACCTCGTTGATCGAGGCGCACAGGGACTTGGGGAACCCCCGGTAGCCGAGCGTCGACGGGTAGGCGCCGTGGTCGCACATGAACTCGTGCGCGACACGGTCCAGTTCGTCCGTCGTCACACCCGGGGTGATGTGCTTGGCGGCTTCCTCCATCGCCTGCGCGGCGATGCGCCCCGCGATGCGCATCCGCTCGATGGTCTCGGAGTCCTGGACCTCCGGCCCGGAGTACGGGGTCGGCGCGGGCTTCCCGACATACTCGGGGCGCCGGATGGTGCCGGGAACGGAGCGGGTGGGAGAGAGCTCCCCTGGTACGAGCAGCGACTGGCCAGACATGGCAGCGAGTCTAACCAGGCCTGCTGGGGCAGCATGGCCTGAGAGGAAGGAGCCGACGATGGCCCTGTTCAAGAAGCGCACGGCGGGCAAGCCGGGCGAGTGGTACTACTGCCTGCAGCACAAGAAGGTCGAGGAGGGGCCGGAGTGCCCGGCCAAGGACCGCTTCGGGCCGTACGCGTCCCGCGAGGAGGCGACGCGGGCGATGGAGACGGCGCAGGAACGCAACCTGGAGTGGGAGACCGACCCCCGCTGGCACGACGGGGCGCCCCGCCCGTCCGACGACTAGGGCATGTTTCGAAAGTAGCGTCGTCCGCCCGCAGGGCGGGGCCCGCGGCGTCTGGTGCGTGCAATCGCAAGGCGGAGGATCATCCTCGTACTGGACGTA
>NZ_JBVHTA010000041.1:40988-77516 GCF_055566095.1 Streptomyces sp. NPDC027962 | reverse complement strand
GCGCCCCGCCCCCTCCCGCTCCCCGCTCTCGGCCGTGTACGCGGCGGCCACGTCACCGCCACCGGCGTCGCCCGGGCCACCTGGGCCGTCTGCGTCGCTCGGGCCGGCCGGGCCGTCTGCGTCGCTCGGGCCGGCCGGGCCGTCTGCGTTGCCACGGGTGACCGGTCCAGCGGCGCCGTATGCGCCGGCCGCGCCGCCGTCGGTGGCGCGGCGCGGGGCCGGCGTTTCACGGCTGTGGGGGCGCACGCCCCTGGGCAGCCGGGGGCGCGCCCCCGCTCTCCGCAGGCGGCGGCGTGCCTTCGCCGCCGTCCTGCTTGCCGCTCTCTTCCTCCTCCCCGCTCCCGCCGCACATGCCGCCGCCCCACCCGTCCCCGACGTCAAGCTCTCCGCCCCCCAGGCCGGCAAGGGCGGCGACATCACCGTCAGCGGCAGCGGCTGGCGCCCCCGCGCCCTCCTCATGCTGCTCGTCTGCGGCCGGTCCACCCCCGCCGAAGGCGTGATCGGGGGCACCAACTCCTGCGCCAACGCCGACGGCCGCGCCGTCACCACCGACTCCAAGGGCTCGTTCCGCAAGAAGGTGCCGGTCGCCGAGCCGCCCGTGCCCTGCCCCTGTGTCGTCCACGTCGCCACCGTCACCGGCGAACAGCAGGCCGTCGACGCCGGGTTCGTCGTCGCCGGTCACCCCACCGCCCCGCTCCCGGAGCAAGCCGGCGGCGGCAGGCTCGCCGTGCTCACTGCGACCCGCCTCGAGGGCGAGTCGGGTCTTCTGGTCCTCTTCGGCGCGCCGCCCACCCGCAGGCTCGAGTTCACCGTCGGCAACCTCGGCACAGCCCCCGTCACGGACCCCGTCTTCGAGATCGGCATCGCACACGGCGTGTTCGCCCCGCAGTGGGAGGGGCAGCAGTGGCGCGGCACGATCAAACCGGGCGAGAAGGCGCGGATCACGCTGCCCGTGCAGCTCTCCGCCGGCGCGCACGGTGACTACTCGGTCTCGGTGAAGTACGGCACGAAGGTCCTCGCAGAGCAGCCCTGGGGCGTGCCCAGGCCGTGGGGCGTCACGGCCTTCTGGGTCCTGCTCGCGCTGGTCGTACCGGCTGCCGTGTTCCGTATCGGCATGGCGGTCGTCGACAGGATCCGCCCTCCGGGCCCGCGTCACGCCCGCCCCCGACGAGCCGGCGCCGCAGGCGATCCGGCCGACGGCACCGCCACGGCCACGGCCGCCGCACTGCCGTGGTTCACCCCTGACTCCGCACCGTCAGAGAACCGACCGACGACGACGAAGGGACATTCGTGAGTACGCAACGGAGGATGAGCGCGGCCGGAGTCGCGCTGATGCTCGGCGGCGCGGGGATTCTGCTGGCCGCGAGCCCCGCCCAGGCCGCCGAGGTCTCGTACGCGACGGAGTGCATTCCGCCGCCCATCTCCGGCCTGCCGCCCGTGCAGGGCACCACCAAGGTGCAGATCACCGCGCCGGCGGAGGCCAAGGTCGGCGACACGGTCGAGGTGGTGTGGAAGACGGTCGAGGCCGCGTCCAAGAACCCGGACATCCTGGATCTGGCCAAGGACACCGTGAAACCGACCGGCACGATCACGCTGGGCGGCGTGTCGACGGGCGAACTGAAGATGGAGGGCCCGCGCCAGAACCCGCCGATCCCGAAGAACAGCCCGATGGTGCTGCCCGACATGAAGGGCACGCTGAAACTCGAGAAGGCCGGTGAGACAACGCTGACACCGGGCGCGTACAGCATCAACGTGTCGAAGCCGATCTCGACGGACACGAAGTGCGCGCCGAAGGAGCCGGTCCAGGCGGGCGCGACGATCAAGGTGACGGACGGCGGCGGCGGTACGACGTCCGGCGGTGCGACCAACGGCGGTACGACGTCCGGTGGTACGACCAACGGCGGCACAACGTCAGGCGGTACGACATCCGGCGGTACGACCAACGGCGGCACGACCTCCGGCGGCAGCGACGGCGGAACCACCGGTGGGAGCGACCCCGCCCCCACCGACCACCAGGGCAAGGAGATCGAGGTCGCCTACTCCTGCAAGACACCCATCGGCGACAAGAACGCAGTCTCCCCGGTCCGTATCGACGCCAAGGAGAACGACGGCAGTTACGACCTGACCGTGAAGTTCTCCAAGTCCGTCATGGACAGCCCGGCCGACATCCCCGCGGACTCGGTCAAGCCGTCGATGGAGGTGAAGCTCGGCGGCGCCGACAAGGGCTTCGTCCATGTCGAGGGCCCGGCCAACAAGGAGCCCATCAAGTCGGGCGACCCGATCGAGATCCCCGATCTCAAGGGCACGTACAAGCCCGGCGCCACCGGGAAGACGACCCTGAGCCCAGGCGTCCTTACTGTCATGGCGCTGGGTACGACGACGACCTGCACACCACCGGCGGACGTCCCGTTCTCCCTGGAGCTCGACACGTCGGCCCAGCCGGGCGGCGCATCAGGAGGCACCAGTACCAGCGGCTCCGGCACCTCGGGCGGCTCGACGACCTCGGGCGGCACGTCCGGGGGCCTTGCCGATACCGGAGCGGAGGACACCGGCGCCCTCCGTGCGCTCGCCCTGGTCGCCGGCACGGTGATCCTGCTGGGTGGCGCGGTGTTCACGTTCACGCCGTGGCAGCGGCTGCGCGGCATGCGCTGAAAGCGGTATGTGCGATGACAACGGCGAAGGGCCGCCGCACCGGTACGGTGCGGCGGCCCCTCGAGCTCTACGCGAACGGTGTCAGCGCACGTCGCCCATGAGCGCGCGGATCTTGCGTCCGGCCATCATGAACGTGAGGCCCGCCGCGACGGCGACGACCGCCCACATCGTGTAGTACATGGCGTCGCCCAGCGGCTCGTTGAGCTTGGTGGTCCAGCCGTTCAGGGCGTTGCCCGTCGCGGTGGCAAGGAACCACAGACCCATGATCTGACCCACGAACTGCTTGGGCGCCAGCTTCGTGGACAGCGACAGGCCGACCGGGGACAGGCACATCTCGCCGAGTGTCTGGGCAAGGTAGACGCTCAGCAGCCAGAAGACGGTGACCTTGCCGGTCTCGCTGTTCGCGGCCGCGGCACCGGCCAGGCCCATGATGGCGAACGAGCCGCCGATGAGCAGCATGGCCAAGGCGAACTTCATCGGGGTGCTGGGCTCACGGTTGCGCTTCGCCAGCTTCACCCACAGACCGGCGAAGACCGGCGCCAGGATGATGACCAGTGCCGGGTTCACCGACTGGTACCAGGAAGCCGGGAACTCCCAGCCGCCGATCATGCGGTCGGTCTTGCCGTCCGCGAAGAGGGTCAGCAGCGAGCCCGACTGGTCGTAGATCATCCAGAACAGCACGGCCGTGGCGAAGAACCACATGAACGCCTGGATCTTCGGCTTGTCCGCCGCGGTCAGCGCCGGGTTCCGGTACATCGAGGCGAAGTACACGACCGGTACGACGATGCCCAGGATCGCGAGGACGTTCACGACGTGCTCGATGTCGTACGTGCCCATCGCGATGTCGATCACCAGCGCGGCGACGGCGAGGCCGCCCCACAGCAGGACCTTGCGCAGCGCGCTGCGCTTCTCCTCCGGCGTCGCCGGGGTCCCGGGCTCCTTGCCGATGTCCCCGAGGTGGCGGCCGCCGAGGACGTACTGGACGACGGCCAGCGTCATGCCGATACCGGCGACACCGAAGCCGAGGTGCCAGTTGACGTTCTCACCGAGGTAGCCGACGACGAGCGGGGCTGCCATGGCGCCGATGTTGATCGCCATGTAGAAGAGCGTGAAGCCGGCGTCGCGCCGGGCGCTGGACTGGCCTTCGTAGAGGCCGCCGACCATGGCGGAGATGTTCGGCTTCAGCAGACCGGTGCCGGCGGCGATGAGCGCCAGGCCGGCGAAGAACGCCGTGTCCGACGGGATCGCCAGGGTGAAGTGGCCCAGGGCGATGACGATGCCGCCGACGAGCACGGCCTTGCGCGCTCCCCAGAGACGGTCGGCCACCCAGCCGCCGGGCATGGCCGCCATGTACACCACGGCGTTGTAGACACCGTAGATGGAGACTGCCAGCGCCTCCCGCTCCTTCAGAGGTCCGTCGAGGACGGCCGCGACCATGTAGAGGGTGAGGATGCCGCGCATTCCGTAGAAGGAGAAGCGCTCCCACATCTCTGTCATGAAGAGGGTGGCCATACCGCGGGGGTGGCCGAAGAAGGTCTTCTCCGAACCAGGGGTACTGGCAGAGTCCTTCGTCAGGCTGGACGCCATGGTCGATCCTTGCTCGTTCGGGACGCGACGCCTTGTGAGCGGTACGCGCCCGGTGGGGGGAGGCCGGCACCGGCACGGGCGTTCCACCCCGACGCCTTCGGGGTTCCTCCGCGGCCGGAGGCCGGGAACGGTCCGTGTCGGGATCCATGCCCCTGACGCTGTGTCGCACCTGGGGCCCGGCCAACAGGTCATTCGCTGTGTCAGGTCGGGCTCGAA
This sequence comes from Streptomyces sp. NPDC027962, assembly GCF_055566095.1. Lineage (NCBI taxonomy): Bacteria > Bacillati > Actinomycetota > Actinomycetes > Kitasatosporales > Streptomycetaceae > Streptomyces > Streptomyces sp. NPDC027962. The sequence continues at coordinate 73,061 of NZ_JBVHTA010000041.1, read as the reverse complement.
ACGGCTGAAACGATATCGAGTCGATCTTCGGACAGAAAAGAGACCCTTGGTGCTCATGGCAGCCAAAGGTCCCCGGGTTGTACTACGGGCGTCACGCCACCATACGACACGACAGTGCGGCATATGGAAGGACTTGAGAGATGGATCACAGGTGATCACGGAACCAGCTACCCAGTATTGAAGGTCATAAGCAGGTTTGAACCCCACACTCGCAGGGGTCATGGATCAGGTCCCGGCGGCCGTGCCGCGCGGACTACCATCACCCCATGACCCGTGTACTGCTCGCCGAGGACGATGCATCCATCTCGGAACCGCTGGCCCGAGCGCTGCGCAGAGAGGGATACGAGGTCGAAGTGCGCGAGGACGGTCCCACCGCGCTCGACGCGGGTCTCGCGGGCGGTGTCGATCTTGTCGTGCTGGATCTCGGGCTGCCCGGCATGGACGGCCTGGAGGTCGCCCGCCGGCTTCGTGCGGAGGGGCAGGCGATCCCGATCCTGGTGCTCACCGCACGCGCCGACGAAGTGGACACCGTCGTCGGGCTGGACGCGGGCGCCGACGACTACGTCACCAAGCCGTTCCGGCTCGCCGAGCTCCTGGCCCGCGTACGGGCCCTGCTGCGGCGCGGCTCCTCCGAGCCCGTCCCCGCACCCGCCACGCACGGCGTTCGGATCGACGTCGAGTCGCACCGCGCCTGGATGGGCGACGAGGAACTCCAGCTCACCGCCAAGGAGTTCGATCTGCTGCGGGTCCTCGTCCGGGACGCCGGCCGGGTCGTCACCCGCGACCAGTTGATGCGCGAGGTCTGGGACACCACCTGGTGGTCGTCGACCAAGACCCTCGACATGCACATCTCCTGGCTGCGGAAGAAGCTCGGCGACGACGCGGCGAACCCCCGGTACATCGCCACCGTGCGCGGCGTGGGCTTCCGCTTCGAGAAGTCCTGATATGTGAGGCACCATGCGACTTGAGGCACCATGCGCCGCCGTCTGATCACCTCCACGCTCGCCGTGGTGCTCGTCGTCATCGCCGTCTTCGGCGTCTCCCTCGTCCTTGTGGAGACCCGCACCATCAGCAGCAGCGCCCAGGAGAGCGTGGACTCCGACGCGCTGCGCCTGGTCAGCATCGTCGAGAGCCGGCTGGTGGGCGGCGAGCCGGTCAATCCGGACATTCTCGCCGAGCAGGGCGACATCACCCGCTACGCCCTGATCACCATTCCCGGCCGCGGCCCCATCGAGATCGGCGAGCCCCCCTCCGGCAGCGTCATCCGCGGCACCGCGGAGGGCGAGCGGGACACGACGGTCACCGTCGAGGAGTCTCGTTCCTCCGTGACGCGCGAGGTCGGCAGGTCCCTGCTGATCATCGGTGCGGTCGCGCTGCTCGCCGTCGTCGCGGCCGTGCTGCTCGCCGTGCGTCAGGCCCACCGGCTCGGCTCCCCGCTCACCGACCTCGCGGAGACCGCGGAACGGCTGGGTTCCGGCGACCCCAGGCCCCGCCACCGCCGCTACGGCGTCCCGGAACTGGATCGGGTCGCCGACGTGCTCGACGCCAGCGCCGAGCGGATCGCCCGGATGCTCACCGCGGAGCGACGGCTCGCCGCGGACGCCTCGCACCAGCTCCGTACGCCGCTGACCGCGCTGTCGATGCGGCTGGAGGAGATCACGGTCACCGACGACCTGGAGACCGTGAAGGAGGAGGCCAGCATCGCCCTCACCCAGGTGGAGCGGCTCACCGACGTGGTCCAGCGGCTGCTGACGAACTCCCGCGACCCGCGCACGGGGTCCGCCGTCGCCTTCGACCTGGACGAGGTGGTCAAGCAGCAGCTCGAGGAGTGGCGGCCGATCTACCGCAGTGCGGGCCGCGCCATCGTCTGCTCCGGCCGCCAGGGCATGCGGGCCGTCGGCACTCCCGGCGCCGTGGCCCAGGTGCTCGCGGCCCTGATCGAGAACTCCCTCATGCACGGCGGCGGCACGGTCGCCGTGCGGACCCGGGTCACCGGGAACCAGGCGGTGGTGGAGGTGACCGACGAGGGGCCGGGCGTGCCGGGTGACCTGGGGGCGCGCATCTTCGAGCGGACCATCAGCGGCCGCAACTCGACCGGTATCGGACTGGCCGTCGCCCGGGATCTCGCGGAGGCGGACGGCGGCCGGCTGGAGCTGCTCCAGCAGCACCCGCCCGTCTTCGCGCTCTTCCTGAGCCGCGTGGCGCGCAAACGCAAGGACGACCAGAAGTCGACCGTGAGGTAGCGGTACGAACCGTCAGCGGGCGACGTGGTCGCGCGCCGGTTCCGGCCGACGCTGCTCCAGGAACGATTCAGCGGTCTGCACGGCCGCCCGCGCGGGCAGCGCCCGGAAGACCCAGGTGCGGTACGACCAGAACCGGAACAGCGTCGCGACGCCGATGCCGAGGAACTTGAAGATGTTGCTCTGCAGCGGGGTGTCCCAGTCGAAGCCGTATGTCGCCGTGTACAGAACGCCGTGCTCGATCACCAGGCCCACCGCGCTGAACAGCAGGAAGAGCGTCATCTCCCTGGTCCGGCCGTTCTTGTCGCGGTCACGGTAGGTGAAGTAGCGGAACCCGACGTAGTTGCAGGCGATGGCGACGACCGTTGCCAGAATCGACGCCCGGACGACGGGGATCTCCGTGACGTTCCGTACGAGGTTGAAGACGGCGAGGTTGACCACCAGGCCGAATCCGCCGACGGCGCCGAACTTGGCGATCTCGCGCATGAGCTGGTTCAGCTGCTCGCGCAGCTTTCCGCCTCGTTCACTCATAGTGAGAGCCCAGCCTCATCAGATCGGCGATCGGCCGACAAGCGTCGACTCCGCCATGCTAACCAGCGACCCTCCGCGCCGCCTGTGAGCCCTGAGAGCGATGTGACGTGCGATACAGAGCCCTGTCGGAACATACGGACGACAGGGGGTGTCCTCTCGGCGGATACCCTAGGAGAGTGACGTTCCCGGTAGTCGGCATGGTCGGCGGCGGTCAGCTCGCCCGCATGACCCACGAGGCGGGTATCCCCCTCGGCCTGAAATTCAAGCTCCTCAGTGACACCCCCCAGGACTCTGCAGCCCAGGTGGTGAGCGATGTCGTCGTCGGCGACTATCGCGACCTGGACACCCTCGTCGAGTTCGCGCGCGGCTGCGACGTGATCACTTTCGATCACGAGCATGTCCCGATCGAGCACCTGCGGGCGCTGGAAGCGAGCGGCGCCGTCGTCCGCCCGGGGCCCGACGCGCTGCGTCATGCCCAGGACAAGGGCGAGATGCGGGCCACGCTCACGGAGATCGGCGTGCCGTGCCCGCGCCACCGCATCGTGGCCGACCCCGCCGATGTGACCGCCTTCGCCGAGGAGGTCGGGGGCTTCCCCGTCATCCTGAAGACCGTGCGCGGCGGGTACGACGGCAAGGGCGTCTGGTTCGTCCGTGAGGAAGCCGACGCAGAAGCCCCCTTCAAGGCCGGCGTTCCCGTGCTCGCCGAGGAGAAGGTCGACTTCCGTCGCGAGCTCGCCGCGAACATCGTCCGCTCCCCGCACGGCCAGGCCGTGGCCTACCCGGTCGTCGAGTCGCAGCAGGTCGACGGCGTCTGCGACACCGTGATCGCACCCGCGCCCGACCTCGACCCCGAGCTGGCGGGCCAGGCGCAGGAGCTCGCGCTGCGGATCGCCAAGGAACTCGGCGTCGTCGGCCATCTCGCCGTCGAGCTGTTCGAGACGACGGACGGACGCATCCTCGTCAACGAGCTGGCCATGCGCCCCCACAACTCCGGCCACTGGACCCAGGACGGCGCGATCACCTCGCAGTTCGCCAACCATGTGCGTGCCGTACTGGACCTGCCGCTCGGCGACCCGCGCCCGCGGGCGCGCTGGACGGTCATGTGCAATGTGCTGGGCGGCGACTACCCCGACATGTATGCGGCCTATCTGCACTGCATGGCCCGGGACCCGCAGCTCAAGATCCATATGTATGGCAAGGACGTGAAGCCCGGCCGCAAGGTGGGGCACGTCAACACATACGGCGACGACTTGGACGACGCGCTCGAGCGTGCCCGCCACGCCGCCGGCTATCTGCGAGGAACGATCACCGAATGAGTCCTGTCGTTGGCATTGTCATGGGGTCCGACTCCGACTGGCCCGTCATGGAGGCGGCCGCGCAGGCGCTCGACGAGTTCGAGATCGAGTACGAGGTCGACGTCGTCTCCGCGCACCGCATGCCGCGCGAGATGGTCGCGTACGGGGAGCAGGCCGCCGACCGCGGCCTCAAGGTGATCATCGCCGGCGCCGGGGGAGCCGCCCACCTCCCGGGCATGCTCGCCTCCGTCACCCCGCTGCCCGTCATCGGCGTCCCCGTCCCGCTCAAGTACCTCGACGGCATGGACTCCCTGCTCTCCATCGTGCAGATGCCGGCGGGCGTGCCCGTCGCCACCGTCTCCGTGGCCGGCGCCCGCAACGCCGGCCTGCTGGCGGCCCGCATCCTCGCCACGCACGACGACGAAATCCTCGCCCGTATGCGGGACTTCCAGCAGGAGCTGAACGACCAGGCCACGGAAAAGGGCAAGCGGCTGCGCGCCAAGGTCGCCGGCGCGGAGTCCTTCGGCTTCGGGAAGCCGGGCGCCGGGAAGTAACAGCCAATGGACACCCCCACCTCTGCCGCCCATCATCTGGGGCGGGCGCGCGAGCTGCTCGCCGCCCACCCCGTCGTCGACGGCCACAACGACCTCCCCTGGGCGCTGCGACAGCACGTCCGCTACGACCTCGACCGGATGGACATCGCGGCCGACCAGAAGGGCCGGCTCCACACCGACATCCCGCGGCTGCGCAACGGCTGCGTCGGCGCCCAGTTCTGGTCCGTGTACGTGCGCAGCGACATGGCGGGCGACACCGCGGTCAGCGCCACGCTGGAGCAGATCGACGTCGTCGACCAGCTCCTCGAGCGCTACCCGGCCGACCTCGCGCGTGCGCTGAGCGCGGAGGACATGGAGATCTCCCGCGACGAGGGCCGTATCGCCTCGCTCATGGGCGCGGAGGGCGGGCACTCCATCAACAACTCCCTCGCCGCACTCCGCGCCCTGTACGCGCTGGGCGTGCGCTACATGACGCTCACGCACAACGACAACATCGCCTGGGCCGACTCCGCGACCGACGAGCCCGGCGTCGGCGGCCTCTCCGCCTTCGGCCACGAGGTCGTGCGCGAGATGAACCGCATCGGCATGCTCGTCGACCTCTCCCACGTCGCGGAGACGACGATGCGCCACGCGCTCGCCACCTCCGTCGCGCCGGTGATCTTCTCGCACTCGTCGTCGCGTGCCGTCTGCGACCACCCGCGCAACATCCCCGACGACGTGCTGGCCCTGCTGGCGGCCAACGGGGGCGTGGCGATGGCGACGTTCGTGCCGAAGTTCATCCTGCCCGCGGCCGTCGAGTGGACCCGCGCGGCGGACGAGAACATGCGCGCCCACGGACTGCACCACCTGGACACCACTCCAGAGGCGATGAAGGTCCACGAGGCGTTCGAGGCCGCGCATCCCCGGCCGACCGCGACCGCCGCCACGGTCGCCGACCACCTCGACCACATGCGCGAGGTCGCCGGCATCGACCACATCGGCATCGGCGGCGACTTCGACGGCACCGCCTTCACCCCGTCCGGCCTCGAGGACGTCGCCGGCTACCCCAACCTCATCGCCGAACTGCTCCACCGCGGCTGGTCGGACACGGACCTGGCCAAACTCACCTGGCAGAACGCGGTCCGCGCACTGCGCGCGGCGGAGGACGTGGCCGCCGACCTCCAGACCACCCGCGGCCCGTCGAACGCGACGATCGACGAGCTCGACGCGGTCTGACCCGCCCCGGAGCGCGGCCGTCACCGCGGCCGCGCCCCTCAGCGGGTTCCGTTCTCCACGGGTTCCAGTGCCCCTCCCGGCAAGCCTTGCCCTGTCGCGCCGCCCAGCACGCCCGCTCGCTGCGTTGGCCAAAAGCCCTGGTGGCTCCGCCACAAGGACTTCCGGCCGCCTTGCGACCGCGCGCACCGGACGACGCTCCTCACCGGGCAAACGTCGCCGGTCACGGCACTAGCAGGCGCAGAGGCAGAACGGATGCCCGGCCGGGTCCGCGTACACGCGGAACGACCGTTCCCGGTCGGCCGCCTCCAGCACGGTGGCACCGAGCTCCAGCACCTTTTTCTCCGCGGCGTCCATGTCGTCGACGGTCAGGTCCAGATGGAACTGCTGCGACTCCTCGGCGGACGGCCACTTCGGCGGTACGAAACCGGGCGCGGCCTGGAACGCGAGGGTCGTGCCGGCGACTCCGTCGAGATCCACCCACTCGTCGCCGCCGTCCGCATTGGTCTTGATCTCCCCGCCCAGGATTCCGGCGTAGAACCGCGCGAGCGCGACGGGGTCGGGACAGTCGAGCACGACGGCCCCGAGCCTGGCGATAGCCATGTCTTCTCCTCGATGGTCACCCACATGGTTACCCCTACCGGCCCTTAACCGGTAACGGTTACTGCATGCTCCCGCATAAGAGGTAACGTCGCAAGCATGAATGACAGGGCTCCCGCACCCGGCGGCCTCGCGCTGGTCGAGGCCCTGGTGAACACGCTGAATGTCGAGACGGGCGCGGACACCCTGGACAGGCCCGAAGGCCGCGCGCGCTTCGACCTCACGGCCGAGGACGTCCCCGCGGCCCGCGATCTGCGTGAGGCTCTGCGCGCCGCGTGCCTGGCCCACGCGGGCCACGGCACGGCCACGGCACTCGACGCGGTCCTTTCCGACGCCCCGCTGCGTGTGACGATCGCCGCCGACGGCGCGGCCGGCCTTCGCCCCCTCGGCCCGCCGACACTGCTCTCACGGGTCGCCGAGGCCATCGCGGCGGCCGGCGCCGACGGCACCTGGACCCGCCTCAAGGCATGCGAGGCCCCGGACTGCCACTGGGCGTACTACGACCGCAGCCCGGCAGGCCGCAGCCGCTGGTGCTCGATGTCCGTCTGCGGCGCCCGCGCCAAGATGCGCACCTACAGAGCCCGCCGCGCCTCGTCTCCGTAACCCCAGGCCGGTGCGGGGGTGTTCCGCTACGCCCGCGGGCGCCCCATGGCGCGGTACGTCCACCCCGCCTCGCGCCAGGCCACCGGGTCCAGCGCGTTGCGGCCGTCGAGGATGATCGGCGACGGCACGACCGTCGCCAGCTCCGCCGGGTCCAGCTCCCGGAACTCGCGCCACTCCGTCAGGTGCAGCACGACGTCCGCTGCCCGGACCGCCTCGCGCGCGGAGTCCGCGTAACCGAGCGTCGGGAAGAGCCGTCGCGCGTTCGCCATGCCCTTGGGGTCGTACACCGTCACCTGGCCGCCCTGCAGATGGATCTGGCCCGCCACGTTCAGCGCCGGCGAGTCCCGGACGTCGTCCGAGTCCGGCTTGAAGGTCGCGCCCAGCACCGCCACCCGCTTGCCCAGGAACGAGCCGCCCCCGACCGCGTCCCGCGCCAGCTCCACCATGTGCCCGCGACGGCGCATGTTGATGGAGTCGACCTCGCGCAGGAACGTCAGTGCCTGGTCCGCGCCCAGCTCACCCGCGCGCGCCATGAAGGCGCGGATGTCCTTCGGCAGGCAGCCTCCGCCGAAACCGACGCCCGCCCGCAGGAACTTCTTGCCGATCCGCTCGTCGTAGCCGATGGCCTCCGCCAGCTTCACCACATCGCCGCCCGCGGCCTCGCAGACCTCGGCCATTGCGTTGATGAACGAGATCTTGGTCGCCAGGAACGAGTTCGCCGCCGTCTTCACCAGCTCCGCGGTGGGGAAGTCGGTCACGACGAACGGCGATCCCTCGCCCACCGGCGTCGCGTACACCTCCCGCAGCAGCTTCTCCGCGCGCTCGCTGTTCACACCGACCACGATCCGGTCGGGGTGCAGAGTGTCGTCGACCGCGAAGCCCTCGCGGAGGAACTCCGGGTTCCAGGCCAGCTCCACATCCGCGCCCGCCGGAGCCGTCCGGGCGAGCACGGCGCCCAGCCGCTCCGCGGAGCCGACCGGCACGGTCGACTTGCCGACGACGAGCGCGGCGCGCTTCAGGTGCGGCGCGAGCGAGGCGAAGGCAGCGTCGACGTACGACATGTCGCACGCGTACTCGCTCTGCTTCTGCGGGGTGTTCACGCACACGAAGTGGACGTCGCCGAAGTCGCCGGCCTCCTCGTACGAGGTGGTGAACCGCAGCCGTCCGCTGGAGCCCTCGATGCCGGCGACATGCCCCCGCAGCAGGTCCTCGAGGCCGGGCTCGTACATGGGGACCTTGCCCGCCGAGAGCATCTCGATCTTCTCGGGGACGACATCGAGGCCCAGGACCTCGAAGCCCAGCTCCGCCATGGCCGCGGCGTGGGTGGCGCCGAGGTATCCGGTGCCGATCACGGTGATCTTGAGGGCCATGGGGTGCTCCAGTACGACGCGGGCAGGGGACGTGCGCGCCCGAGCATATCCGGGGCTCCGCGGGCCCTCCCAAAGTGCGCATGGCCCGCCGCCCCGAGCTGTCGGCAAACTCACGTATGCCTGCCGGGGGAGGGGCGTCTAAAATTGGAATACTTAACGGTAGTTAACACCTTGGGGAGTGAGAGTCTTGGCAGGATCGGCCGACTTCGATCTGTATCGCCCGTCGGAAGAGCACGACATGCTCCGTGAGACGGTCCGCTCCCTCGCCGAAGCGAAGATCGCGCCGTTCGCCGCCGCGGTGGACGAGGAAGCACGCTTCCCGCAGGAGGCCCTCGACGCGCTGGTCGCCTCCGATCTGCACGCGGTGCACGTCCCGGAGAGCTACGGCGGCGCGGGCGCCGACGCGCTCGCCACGGTCATCGTGATCGAGGAGGTGGCCCGCGTCTGCGCGTCCTCCTCCCTCATCCCGGCCGTGAACAAGCTCGGCTCGCTCCCCGTGATCCTCTCCGGCTCCGAGGAGCTGAAGAAGAAGTACCTGGGACCGCTCGCCAAGGGCGACGCGATGTTCTCGTACTGCCTCTCCGAGCCCGACGCGGGCTCCGACGCGGCCGGCATGAAGACCAAGGCGGTCCGCGACGGCGACTTCTACGTCCTCAACGGCGTGAAGCGCTGGATCACCAACGCCGGCGTCTCCGAGTACTACACGGTCATGGCCGTGACCGACCCGGAGAAGCGCTCCAAGGGGATCTCCGCCTTCGTCGTCGAGAAGTCCGACCCCGGCGTCTCCTTCGGTGCCCCCGAGAAGAAGCTCGGCATCAAGGGCTCCCCGACCCGCGAGGTCTACCTCGACAACGTCCGCATCCCCGCCGACCGCATGATCGGCGCGGAGGGCACGGGCTTCGCCACGGCGATGAAGACCCTGGACCACACCCGCATCACCATCGCGGCCCAGGCGCTCGGCATCGCCCAGGGTGCCCTCGACTACGCCAAGGGCTACGTCAAGGAGCGCAGGCAGTTCGGCAAGCCGATCGCCGACTTCCAGGGCGTCCAGTTCATGCTCGCGGACATGGCCATGAAGCTCGAGGCCGCCCGCCAGCTCACCTACGCGGCCGCCGCCAAGTCCGAGCGCGGCGACGCGGACCTCACCTTCCAGGGCGCGGCGGCGAAGTGCTTCGCCTCCGACGTCGCGATGGAGGTCACCACGGATGCCGTCCAGCTGCTCGGCGGCTACGGCTACACCCGTGACTACCCGGTGGAGCGCATGATGCGTGACGCCAAGATCACGCAGATTTATGAAGGCACGAACCAGGTCCAGCGGATCGTGATGGCGCGCAACCTGCCGTAGGGCAGGCTGATGAGCGGACGATGAACGCCCCCTGCCGGGATCGGCGGATTCCAGGGGGCGTTCACGCACGCTCAGCGGATCAGCTCCCGGTGCGCGCGGCGCCGGCGCATGGCGAGCAGCTTCGACGACCCAGGCAAGAAGTTGATGCAGGAAGCGCAGGACATCCTGGCCGAGGCGCGCAAGCAGCGGAACACGGCTGCGGAGACTGCGCGCACAGCGGGCGGCGCCGCCTGTGACCCGGCCCCGGAGAAGCCGTCCTACGCCGAGCAGTTGGGCGACGGGCTCCAGGAGCCGCAGATCATGGGTGACCATGTCGGCGGCGGCGCGGCGCGGGGCCGGGGGCGCGGAAACGGTCGAGCGCCGCGGCGCTCAGCGCCGCGACGGCGGGGCGCAGGGCGCCGGAGACGTGCGGGGCGAAGTGGGGCGAGTGGTTGGGGTGCGGGGGCGGGGCGTGTGGCCCGGCGCTCGCCCCGCGCCACTCGTCCGGCCCGGTCACGCCCAGCATCCAGTAGACCAGCGGGATGCCGTGCTGCCGGTGGACCTCGGCTCCGGCGTCCCCGAACAGCGGGAAGTCCTCCGCCGCCATCGACTCCGGCCAGGGCAGGACCCGCCCGGGGCCCAGGAGTTCCGTGTGGGCATGCCGCACCGACGCGGTGGCGTGCGGGTCGCACAGCAGGGCGGCCGAGCGGGAGGTGACGGTCACCTCCGGTTCCCGGGGGGCGCCCGCCGCCGCGCTCTCGGCGTGGACGATGCGCCGGACCGCCGACAGCGCCCGGTCGAGGGACGCCTCACTCGACGCGCGGACGCCTATGCCGAGCGCGGCGCTCTCCGGTATGACGTTGGCGGCCGTCCCCGCCCGCAGCGTGCCGACGGTCACCGTCACCTGGTCGGTGGGCGCGGTCTCCCGGGCGACGACGGTCTGGAGGCGGGTCACGACGGCGGCCGCGGCGACGACCGGGTCCACGGCGAGGTGCGGTGTGGCGGCGTGGCCGCCCCTGCCGTGCAGCACCACGTCGAGCACCGCGCTCGCCGCGGCCATCGGTGCCCGGCCGTCCGTGTGCGCGACGGTGCCGGAGGGCAGCGGCGCGGCGTGCTGGGCCAGTACGGCGCCGGGGCGGCCGAACCGTTCGTACAGCCCGTCGCCCAGCATGGCCGCGGCCCCGCTGAGGGTCTCCTCGGCCGGCTGCCCCACCACGACCAGGGTGCCCCGCCACCGGCCGGACAGGCGGGCCAGCAGGTCCGCCGCGCCCGCCGCCGCGGCCAGGTGCAGATCGTGGCCGCACGCGTGCATGGCGCCGTTGCCGCTGGCGTACGGCAGCCCGGTCCGCTCCCGTACGGGGAGCGCGTCGAGTTCCGCCCGCAGCCAGACGCGGGGCCCGTCCCCGTTGCGGAGGACACCGACGACGCCGTGGCCGCCCACCCCGCAGGTGACGGCGCAGCCCGCCGCCTCGAGCCGCGCGGCGAAGCGGTCCGCGGTGCGGGCCTCCTGACCTGACGTCTCCGGGTGCGCGTGCAGGTCGAGGTAGAGGGCGAGGGCGGGGCGCAGCACCTCCCCGGCGCGGGTGAGGAGGTCCGCCGCGCCGGTCGTGGACCGGTCGCGGCCGGGCCGGGGCGGAGGTGTCCGTGCCGGGGAGGGGGCGGGGGTGTGCTCCGGTGCGGAGGCCGGGGCCCGGCCCGGGCCGGTAGGGGACGGAGGGTGCATCGGCGGACTCCGGGGGACGTCTCGGGGCCCGTCGCGACATGCTCGGCGCGGTGGGGCCCGGCTCGGGGCGGGCTTACGGGAAGAGGTGCGGGGCCCGGTTCGTTGCGGGCCTACGGGAAGGGGTGCGGGGCCCGGCGGATCTCCGCGTCCGTGAGGTCGCGGTCCCGGTGGCCGCCGCGGCGCAGCGCGGTGCGCAGCCGGGGCATCAGCAGGGCCCGCTGCCGGTTCCAGCCGAAGTCGATCGGCAGCAGACCCGGCACCAATGTGCACACCGTCCGCAGGCCCATCCGCTCCTGCTCCGGCGACGTCTGGTCCACGACGACGACGTCGTGGCCCGCCCGCACCAGTTCGTCCCTGACCACGGCCACGTCGTCCCGCAGGTCGCCGGTGCGGGGACGGCCCCGGCGCTCCCAGTCCCCGTACACCTCGTCGAAGGGGCGGGCCTCGCACGGCTCCAGGTACGAGCGCGCGTACTCGGCCATGCGCGGCAGCCCGTAGAGCTGCGGATGGTCCTTCAGGTGCCGCACCCGTGCGAAGTCGTCGGCCATGGCCTCCAGTTCGCCGCGGCGTTCGGCGGTCTGCCGGGCCAGGTGCGGGATGTAGCTGAGCACCTCGGACAGGGCGCCCTCCACCGCGGACCTCGGGTCCAGTGAGGCCGCGGCCGCGAAGGACAGGGTTCCCGGGCCGCCGTCCCGGCGGACGCCGACCACGGTGACGGCCGGGATCGCCAGGTCGATCCGGTTGTCGAGGACGTGGACGTCGTAGCCCTGGAGGGCGGCCCGCTCGACCATCGCGGTTGCCGTGGGGCCGCCGACCGTCGCCGGGTCGACGCGGGGCAGCCGGGCCGCGCCGTACCAGCCGTTCAGGAAGGAGTCGCGCTCGACCAGTTCGAGCAGGCCGCCCAGGATCGCTTCCTCCAGGCTGCCGCCGATGGCGCAGCCGTTGGAGCACTCGAAGACGAAGTTGTCGCCGGCCGGCGGGATGCTGTAGTAGACCAGCCGCGACGGCACCAGGACGGGGCGTTCGTCCCGCAGCGACCAGCCCCACTCCCAGGGGATGGGCCGCGCCGGGTCGAAGGGCTCGGCCAGCGGGTCGTCGCGGTAGGTCTCCGCGCTGTACAGGCCGCACACCGCCGGGTCGACCGCGTCCGCCGCCAGCCCGTCGTACGAGCCGACGACCGGCGCGCCGCCGCCGCGCCGGTGGGTGCCCGCGTACCGTTCCAGGCCCTCCAGGAAGGCGAGCCGGCGGCTGGTGGCGAAGGAGTTCTCCTGTCCGCTCCAGGTGACGTCGTGGAGCCCCGCGTACCCCCGGACGAACACGCTGCCGGCCACGGGGGCGGTGGTGGACGAGGTGACGTCGGTCCAGGTGCCCGCCCCCAGGGCGCCGCAGACCGGGTTGGCCAGGGCGTCGGTGGGGAGCGGGTAGGCGAAGGGGGAGCGCAGCCGGTACGCGCCGGGGTGCGGCTTCGGGCGCGGGGCGAGGCTGAGCGGCCGGACGTCCTCTGCCCGCTCTGGCCCGGGGCGGGGGCCGCAGTCGGGGCAGAGCGGGTCGGCGAGCAGCGGGTACGTCCTGACCAGGAGGTTCGCCAGGTCCAGCCGGGTCACCTGGGGCAGGGCGCGGTCCGCCGCGTGCTCGGCGGGCGGCACCGGGCGCGGCCCCTCACTCGGCGGGGTCCCGCCCGGTGGGCCCCCGTGCGGCAGGGCCTCGCACAGGGCGGCCACCGCGTCGTGGACGTGGGCGGTCATCAGCGGCCAGGCGCCCGCCGGACGGGGCCCGTCGGGGCCGCCGGTCTCCAGGGCGTTCCGCTCGCTGCGGCTGCGCAGCCGCTGCCACCGCGCGGCGAGGCAGCTGCCGCAGGCGGGCGCGGTGCCGTCGCCGCCCCAGGGGCCGAGCAGGACCGCCGAAGCGGTCAAGTGGACCCGCGCCGCGGGGCGTTCGGCGGCCCACGGATCCGGCGCGGCGCCCCCGCCCCCCGCGCCGACGGCGCCGACCGGCACGACCCGGGGGGCGCCGTCACCGAAACGGCCGTCCAGGAACGCCTGGAGGGCTTCGCGGGCCTCCTCCATCGGATGCGGAAGCAGCCGGGCCGCGGCGGTCATGAGGTCTTCGTCCAGCGGAACGTGCGGGCGGCGATTGCGCCGAAGGCGACGGCGAACACGACGAGTCCCGCGCATCCCACGCCGATGTCGGACAGGTCGCCGCGGCCGGTGAGCGCAGCGGACACCGCGTCGTTGAGGTAGCGCAGCGGCAGGACCGTCGAGACCTTCTGCAGCCAGTCCGGCATCGCGTCCAGCGGGAAGAACGACCCCGACAGGAAGGCCATCGGGAGCATCAGGAAGTTGGCGATGCCGGCGACCGACTCGGGGGTGTCGGCGATGCTGCCGATGATCACGCCGAGCAGCAGGAAGGTGGTGATGCCGAGGGCCAGCACCGGGATCAGCAGCGGCCAGCGGGAGGCGGGCACCAGGCCGAACCCGGGGGCCATCGCCACCCCGACGAACAGCACCGACTGGACGAGGCCCACACCCAGGGCGAGGACGTAGCGGGAGCCGATGACGGACGACAGCGGGGCGGGCGACATGCGGATCATCCGGAGGATGTCGTCCGCCCGCCACTGCATCAGCGTGAAGCCGATGCCGAAGACGGCGGCGTTGGCGACGCCCCAGGAGAGCACACCGGCGGCGGTGTAGGACAGGTACGAGAAACCGCTCTCCTCCACGTCCCGGCCGCGGAAGACCAGCCCGAAGACGACGAGGAAGATCAGCGGGAACGCGAAGGTGAAGAAGACGGTCGTCTTGTCGCGGACCTGCGCGCGGTAGCCCGCCGTGGTCAGCGCGGTGTAGGCGCTCATGCCTGCTGCTCCTGGTCGTCCTGGGCGAGGGGGGCCCGCCGGGTGATCTCGAGGTAGACGTCCTCGAGGCTGGGGGTGCGGGTCTGCACGCCGTCCAGGCCGGTCACGGCGTCGAGCGCCGAGAGGACCCGGCCGGTGGCGCGGGTCTCCAGGACGAGGTGCCCGCCCTGGACGGTGACGCCCTCCACGCCGGGGAGGGACGCGGCGCGCTCCTCGTCGATCCGGCCGAGCGGGACCAGGAGCCGGCTGACGGCGCCGAACGTCCCGATCAGGTGCTGCGGTTCGTCGGTGATGACGAGCCGGCCCGCCACGAGGATGCCGACGCGGTCGCAGAGCGCCTCCGCCTCGTCCAGGTGGTGGGTCGTGTACACGATGGTCCGGCCCCTGGCCTTGAGGCCCCGCAGGACCTCCCACAGGCTGCGGCGGCCCTCCGGGTCGAGCGCCGCGGTCGGTTCGTCGAGGAAGATCAGCTCCGGTCCGTGGACCAGCGCGGAGGCGATGGCGAGCCGCTGGCGCTGGCCGCCGGACAGTTCGTCGACCCGCACGTCGTGCTTCCCGCCGAGGCCCACGGCCTCCAGGGTGCTCTCGACGGCCTCGCGATCCGTGCCGTACAGCGCCGCGACGGTACGCAGGTGCTCGTGGACCGTCTGCCGTACGAAGAAGGCGGAGGACTGAGTCTGCACGCCCATGCGGGGAAGGAGCGCCGTGTTGCGCGGCCAGGGCGGCTCACCGAACACGGCGACCGAGCCGGAGTCCGCTTTGCGCAGCCCCTCCATGATCTCCACGAGGGTGGACTTCCCCGCCCCGTTGGGGCCGAGCAGCCCGAAGAACTCGCCGCGCCGGATGTCGAGACTGATCCCGTCGACGGCCCGCCGGTCGCCGTAGGTCTTCGTCACGTCGCGGACGCTGACCGCCGGCCGCTCCGCGCGGTCTTCGGCGGGGGAGGGGGAGGAGGTGGGGCTCATACGGGTACCTCGTTCGTCATGGGTGTGCGGGATCCTTCGGGGCGGGGGGTCATCGGAACAGCAGGAGGACGACGGCGGTGCACGTTCCGGCCACCGCGAGCAGCACCAGGGCCGCCGCCGTCACGGCGTACGACGCGTAGAGCCGGCGGGTGCGGCGCGGGTAGGCGGCCACCGCCTCCCGCCCGCGCCGGCGCAGGGCCAGGTACGTGCGGGTCTCCGGGGCGAGGCCGGCGGCGCCCACGACGTGGCTGAGCATGCGGTACCCGTCCAGCGGCGGCAGCGGGACCAGGTTGCTCAGGGCCTGCACGACGCCGACGGCGAGCATCCCGGTGAGCGGCGGGCGGACCGGTTCGGCCGGGTCCAGCAGCGCCCACCACAGGGCGAGGGGCAGCAGCAGCACCAGGTTGACGTACGCGCCCGCGGCGGCGACCACCAGCTTGGCCCGCAGGCCGGGCAGGAACAGGTAGTTGTCGACCGTGCAGTACATCATCATGGCCGGGAACCGCCAGCGCAGCCCGATCTCGCTCACCACGCCGCCGTAGTGCCGGGCGGCGACGCCGTGGGCGAGTTCGTGCAGGCAGACGCTGACCCAGAGGAAGACCGCGAAGGGGACCAGCAGGAGCGGGCGGGTCAGTAGCTCCAGCGTCCCGTCGACGAGGGCCCCGGGGTCCGCCGCCACGGCTGCGGTCATCACCAGTACGGCGACGGCCGCCGGCAGTTGGGCCCACGGGTTGAGCAGTGGCCGCAGCAGCCGGTGGAGGCGCCCGGTGGTCCGGTGGGCGTCGGCGACGGTTTGCCGGCTGCCCTTCCAGAAGGTGCCGGTGCGGGACGGGGGCGGCTTCGGCGGCGCCGGGTCCGGGGACCCGGCGAGCAGCCCGCGGGTGCCGAGCAGGCCGAGCAGCCGAGTCCACTGCTCCTCGGAGAGCCTGCGGTGGAACTCGGCGGCGTAGTCGGACACGACGTCGTCGGCGTTCCGGGTCCCGTCGAGCCGGCTGATGACGAAGTGCTCCTTCGGGCCGACCTCGAACGCGGCGCCGCTGACCGGGTGCTTGATGAGGTGGACGGTGCGCGGGCCGCGTACCAGGGGCGGACTGATCCGCACGCCCGGGCGCAGGGCGGGCCGGTACGCGCGCGCGGCGGCGGCCCGGTCCGGGGCGGGGCGGTCGGATCCGCCGGTGGTGGCCGCGCCCCCGGTGGCCGGGCGCGGACCGGGAAGGTCGGTCGCGCTCATGACGCGTCCCGCCGTCCGCCCGCTGACTCCCGCAGGACCCGGCCCAGGACGAAGGCGAGGTACGCCTCGTCCCGGATCGTCACATGCAGCCGGTTGTTGGTCATGTGCATGTACGGCGAGAGCAGACGGGGCAGCACCGCCGGCGCGTGAGTCACCGTCACCAGGGGGGCCGCATCGGGGTCCTCTGCGCGCTGCTGACCGGTGTCCTCCCGCGCCGGGCCGTCCCAGGCCGGGAAGGCCAGCTCACCGCGCCGGGTGAGGTCCACCACCCGGTCGCGGAGCTCCAGGCAGTGCTCGGCCCAGCGGCGCAGGAACGCCGGCAGCCGGGTCAGGTCGCCGCTCGCCGTCGCCTGCCGCAGCTGCGTGAACCGGGCGCCGAGAGTGGGAGCCATGCGCTCGTAGACGCGCTCGTACTCGGTGGAGCCGATGAACCCCGTGCCCGGGAACAGCCGGTGCCAGAAGGCGTAGTACGAGTCCAGGTAGTCCGCGAGCCGCTCCTCCTTTGGCAGGAAGCAGCTCGCCATCACCATCATCAGCTGCGCGGAGGTCCCCAGCAGCACCGTCCGCACATGCAGGTTCATGCTCCGGTACGCCTCCAGGACCAGGTCGCTGGAGTGCCGGAAGTGCCATTCGGCGAGGTCCACCCCCGCGGGGCCGCCGTACTTGGCGTACTCGGGGGCGTAGACCTCGTAGGAGAAGGAGTTGTTCGGCCGGAGGTTCATCCGGCCGTCCGGGCCCATGTACCGGGCCCGGTCCTCGCCTGGGAACTCGATGTCGAACAGGGAGTTGTAGAAGTCCTTGAGGAAGCCCGAGTCGACCTCGTACAGGGCGGGGCGGGTCTTCAGGAAGCTGCTGACCGCCTCCTCTGCGCGGCGGCGGACCTCCGCCTCGGCGGCCGGGCCGCTCGGACGCAGGCGCAGCCGCACGTGCGGCCCCTCCAGCCAGTAGTTGATGAAGAAGTACCCGGACAGCAGCCCTTCCTCGGTGAGCCGGTCCACCAGCGGCCGGACGCAGTTGACGAGCAGCGGCTGCGGGTTGGCGGCGTAGAACACATGGAGCGCCAGCCAGGGGGAGGGCCCGGTGCCGCCGGGGGCCGGCCGGAAGGCCGCGGGCTCGGTCAGTTCGGGCATGACGGTGCGTCCTCCGGTTCGGCCGCCGGGGTGCGGCGGGTGGTGAAGGTCTCCACGGCGAGTTCGGCCACGTGCCGTCCGCGCCGGGAGGTGACGTGGAGCCCGCCCTCGGCGGGGAGCATCTCGCGGAAGACCACCCGGGTGCCCGGCCTGCGCTCCACCAGGGCGTCGAACGCGGCAAGGCTCAGCGGGCTGTCGAAGTCGACGTACACGGGCTTCGAGCCGAGGGGCCCCCGGCCGGGGTCGGCGACGGTGGCGAAGCAGCGGTCGGGCAGATCGTGCGAGCGCCGCCAGCGCTGCCATCGCAGGTAGTGCTCCTCCTCGCCCTCCCCGCTGCCGGTCGGGCGCTGCGGAAGCACTTGGACATCGGCGGTCCAGCTGCGCCGCGCGACCACCACGTTTCCGTGCCGGACCCGGGGCCGGCGGGTGACCCCGTCCTCCGCCCCGCCCTCGGGCACCCCCGCCCACACGTCGAAGGCGGCCATGCTGCTGGGGGAGAGGAGGAGCAGGGTGCGAGGGATCGCGGGGAGCGCGATCGGCACGAGGTAGCCCAGGTAGACGGGTACGACCTCGCGGCCGAGGCGGCGGGAGCGGAGCACCAGGCGGCCGGCCCGCTCGTCGTGCTCGACGTAGAGGTCGTCCAGGTGGATGCGGGCCTCCTCGGGGACGCCGCTGGTCTCTCCCGGGCAGACGATCTGGTGGTCGGTCAGCCGGCCGTGCAGGTTCAGGTTGCTGCTGACGGGACCTCCGGTGACCTCCGCGAGGACGGCGCCCTCCGGTCGGCGGTCCGCCATCTCCTCACGCAGCGCGCCGGACAGGCCGACCTCCCGGCCGCCCGGTCCGGCGCCGTCGTAGAGGTGGGTGAACCGGCTGAAGGGGAAGGCGAGCCCGCCGTACGACTTGTTGAGGACGACCCGCCGGGGGCCGCCGGGTGGCAGGCACAGCTGGATGTGGTGGCTCTGCGGCGTGAAACGGCCCGCCAGGGAGCCGAGTTCACGGGCGGTGTCGGTGAGGAGCCGCTCCGGCACTTCGACCTCCTCGGCACCGCCGTCCTCGCCGTGACGCCGCCACAGGTCGCGCATGCCCTCGTGGAGGTGGCGGCGTGCCCGGTCGAGGGCCTTCATCTCGTCCTGCCCGAGCCAGTTCTCCTCGGGGACGTAGGTGCCGTCCCCGTCGAAGGAGGCCCGCTTGGACGTGAAGGAGACGTACTGGTCGAAGAAGTCCTCGTGGAAGTCGTGGACCAGGCCGAGCAGGTCGTCGCAGCGGCCGCCGCGGCCGTAGCGGGCCACGAAGAACCCCAGCAGTGTGATGCGCTGCGGGAGCGTCAGGTCGTACAGCGGCAGCACGCCCTCGACGGCCCGCAGGGCGCGACCGGTGTCCCCGCCCAGCACGGCGGGCCCGCAGACCAGTTCGTCGCCGACGCCGACGTCCTCGTACACCAGCGTCTGCGGGAGCGCCGGTTCGTCGGCCCCCAGCTCCCGCTGCGCCTCCAGGAGCCCGGCGCGCAGCGCGCCCAGCAGTGCCCGGCGCTCGTCGACGCCGGCCTCCGGGTAGCGGGCGAGGCAGTCTGCCGGGCCGTCCAGCAGCGCGGCCAGGCGGTCCGCCCACACCACGCCCAGGGAGCGCAGGGCGTCCTGGTAGGAGCGCAGCGGGTCGGGGCTGTGCACGTCCGTGCGGAGCACCGGCGCCTGCACCATGCCGAGTTCCAGGAGGGCCGCCGCGTACCGCTCGCACTCGTCGCGCACGGCGCCGTGCTCGGCCTCCAGCCAGTCGACCAGGTCCCGGTGGCGCACCGGCTCTTCGTGACCGCCGAGCCACTCCAGCAGCCTTTCCAGGGTGCCGCCGCCGCGCAGGAAGAACAGCCGGTCGCGGACCGCGTCGAAGGTGACGGCGGCGCTGTCGTCGCCGGCGGTCAGCACATGGCGCACGTAGCGGATGCGGTCGGCGTCGCGCCCCCAGCCCGGGGCGAGGATCACCGGCAGGTCCTGGCGCAGCGCGGGGTCGGCGGCGATCAGCTCGGTCAGCCGGGCCAGCGCCACCACGTTGAGCCGTACGTGGCTCACCCAGTCGTCGCCGACGCGCAGCGCGGCCCCGTCGTCCGCCGGGTCGCCGCCCGCGAACGTGCCGAGGCCGATGCCGGTGAAGGTACTGAAGGGGCTGGTCTTGCAGGCCGTGCGGTACAGGTAGGTCAGCGCGGAACGCTCGATCTTCCGCAGCCGGTTGCCCGGCCGCGGGGCCGTGTCGCGCAGGTAGGCGTCCAGCCGGCCGTCGAGGGCGGGCGAGGCGAGCAGCAGGCCGAGGCGCAGCCGCTCGTCGGCCAGTGCCTCGCGCAGCGCGCGCCTGCTCTCCCGGAGTTCCCCGGTGAGCAGACCGGCCCCGGTGGCCCGGAGCTGTTCGAGGCGGCCGCGGTCGCGCAGCCACCGGGCGGTGCGCTCGCCGGTCTCCCGGTCCAGCTCCGTCACCAGCCGCACCGCGGCGTCGGGATCGGCGGGGAGCCGGTTGTTGAAGACGCGCCGCCGCAGGTCGAGCAGGGTGCGGCGGGCGGCGGCCCCGGAGTCCCCGCCGTGGTCGTCGGCGGCCTTGACCAGGGCGTGCAGCCCGTCGCTGAGGGCCGCGCCCGCGGCGGACAGGCGCTCCTCCTCGGCCAGCACGGAGTCGGACCAGCGGCGGGTGCCGGGGCAGCGCAGGCCCTCCACGGTCTCGACGGGCAGCCCGGCCGCGCGCAGCACGAAGCGCCTGCCGGCCTCCCAGCGGACCGGGACGGCCACGGCGGAGCCCGTGGCGGGGTCGACGACGGGGTCGACGACGGGGTCGACGACGGGGTCGACGACGGGGTCGACGACGGGGGTGTCGGCGGGGTTGGTGGCGGGACGTGTGGTGGGGCCCGTGGCGGGGTCGGCGACAGGGGTGTCGGCGGCGGTGCCCGTGGCGGGGCCCGTGGTTGCTTCTGCGGGTGTCATGGGTGGGTTCCTCCGCGGCCGTCAGGCGATCTCGTGCCGGAAGTCGGCGGGTTCGGGCCGCTCGTGACCGAGCGCCATGATGAGCAGCGGCGCCTCGTCGCCGTCCGCCGGCCCGAGCCGCTCGACGAACGAGACGTTGTCGAAGCCCAGCGCCACCCCGGCGCCCAGACCGAGCGCGGAGGCCGCCAGGTAGAAGCTCTGCGAGACGGCTCCTGCGGTACCGACGGCGAGCCGGTAGCCGCGGTCGCCGAGCGCGTCCAGGACGGCGGTGGTCCGCACGGTGGGGACGAGGACGGCGCCGGCCTGCTCCAGGTTGTAGTTGGAGAGGAAGTAGTTCTCCTGAAGGAAGGAGCCCTGCGGGCCCGGCGCCACCAGCCGCAGGTCGCCCCGGTCGGGGTCGTACACGTACGCGCCCCGCTCCACGCCCTCCACGTGGTTGGCGAAGACGTAGAGCCTGGCCGGCCGGGTCTCGCCGGACGGGTCGGTGTCGCCGCCCAGGCGGGTCGCGGCGCAGGCCGCCAGGACCGCCGACAGGTCCGCCGTGCCGAGCCGGCGGCGGGCGTCGAACCGGCCGAAGCTGGAGCGGCGTTCGCGCAGGGCCCGGCGGACCCCGGTCTCCGGGAAGGCCGGCGGGGGCAGGGCCACCCGTGTGCCGCCCGCCTCGACGGGGCGGGCCGCGGCGGCGGCCAGCGCGCCGGGGGCGGGCCGGTCGGCGGCGCCCTCCAGGGTGGCCGCGTGCATGTCGCGCAGCGCGTCGAAGTGCAGCAGCTTACGGGAGCGTTCGACGTCCCGGTGGCGGACCGCCGGTCGGTGGCCCGGGTCCGTGCGCCCGGCGTCCCGGCGGGGGGCCGGCCCGTCCCAGCGCAGCGGCACGACGGCGAACACCGCTTCCTGCTCGCCCGGCACACCGAGCAGCCCGTTCAGCCGGGGCTCGTCGAACCACAGCACCGGGGCGACGGTCAGGCCCCGGGCGGCCGCCCAGATCCGCCAGGTCTGCACCAGGGTGCCGATGTCGGTGGAGACCACGTGGAAGGAGAAGCTGTTGTACTTGAAGGAGTTCTGCCAGTACTTGACGCCGAGGACCAGGTACTGGTCGGTGTCCAGGGCCCCGGCGGGGGCGTTCGGGCCCAGGGCGTCGCGGACCGGGCCCGTGACGTCGCCGGTCAGCAGCCGCTGCACGGCGTGCCGGTGGACGTCGTAGTAGTGGAGACCCGGTGTGAGGGGGCCCGAGGGGCCGGACGCCCAGTGGATGCTCACCGGGTAGAGCCCGCCGCCGCCCGCGGTGCCGCGCGACCAGTTCGCGTGGGTGTAGTAAGGCAGCCCGGCCAGGTCGGTGTTGGCCTGCACGCCGAGGCGGCGCCCGGTCAGTCCGTAGGAGTCCTGCAGCATCGCCGACAGCAGCGGGAGGCTGAAGCCGGGCGGCCCGCCGGGGACCGCCCGTTCCCCGGCCGCCGCCTCCGGGGCCACCCGCTCCCCGGGCGCGTCGCCCGGCAGCAGGCCCGGCGCGATCGGCACGTCGAGGAGGTCCTCCGTGCCGGGCAGCGCGTACGCCGCGGCGTGTGGGTAGTACTTGCCCTTGCGCGGGCCGTCGGCCCAGTTCACGACATGGTCGGTGGGCTCCATCGGGACGCGGCCGCGATGCAGGATGGCGTGCGCGTACTCGTGGGCGTATCCCACAAGATCCCCCTTTCCTCGGTTCTTGGCGCACTCGCGCCGGGTTCGGACGGCCGTCAAGGGAACGGGTGCGGGCCGGGGTTGAGGTCGGTCTCGGTCAGGTCGGACGGCCGCAGGCCCGCCTCGCGCAGCGCGGTGCGCGTCCGGGGCATGTGACGGGCGCGCTGCCGCGTCCAGCCGAAGTCGAGCGGAAGCAGCCCGGGCACCAGCACCTTCACGGTGTGCAGGCCGAGAGCGTGCTGCTCGGGCGCGGTCTGGTCGACCACCACCACGTCGAATCCGGCGGACGTCACGGCGTCCACCGCGCCGAGCAGGTCGTCCCGCACGTCGGGCGCGGAGCCGTCGGCGCGGGCCCAGCGCAGGTCGGCGACGCGCACCGGTGGGGGAGGAGAGGGGCGGCGGAGCAGGAAGTCGGCGTGCCGGCCCATCTCCGGCACCGCGTAGACCAGCGGATGGTCGTGCAGGCTGGTGATCCTCCCGAAGTCCTCGGACATGGCGCGGTACGCCGTCTCGTCGCGCCGGAAGCGCTGGAGGAGCTGCACCGAGTCGGTGGCGATCTCGCACAGGGCGGCGGCGAGCGCCGCCTCCGGGTCGAGCGCGGCCCCCGCCCCGAAGCACATCCGGGCCGTCCCGCCGTCGAACCGCTCGGCGACCGCGGTGACCACGGGGACCGGGAAGGTGATCCTTGTGTCGAAGAACCTCGCCCGGTACCCGTACATCGCCATCCGGTCCACCATGAACCGGGTGCGCGGGTCGGCGCTGGTCGCCGGGTCGATCTCGGGCAGCGGCTGCATCCCGTGCCAGGCGAGCAGGAAGGCGTCCCGCTCCAGGACCTCCATCAGGCCGCCGAGTACGGCTTCCTCCAGACTGCCCCCGGAGGCGCAGCCGTTGGAGCTCTCCTGGACGAAGCGGTGCTCGATCCCCGGCTTGTGGTAGTAGGCGAGGACCTCGGGGACGGGGCGGGGGCGCCTGTCCCGCAGCGACCAGCCCCACACCCATGGGATGGGGCGGTCCGGGGTGAACGGCGGCACCCACGGGTTGGCCCGGTGGAAGCCGTCGGCGTACAGACCGGTCTCGCGAGGGTCCACGGCGGCCGGCCCCAGCTCCTCCAGGGAGGCCGTCAGCGAGACGGCGCGGCCCCGGGCGCGCATCCCGCCGAACCGCTCCAGACCCTCCAGGACGCCGATGCGGACGCTGTCGTGGTACGTGTCGGCGTGCCCGCCCCAGAACGTCTCCCGCAGGTAGTCGCCGGAACGGCTGGAGAAGCAGCCCACGGTGGCCGAGGTGGTCGGCGAGGTGACGTCGCACACCACCGACGGCCCTACGGCCCCCCAGTGCGGGTTGGCGAACGCGTCCACCGGCAGTCCGTACGCGTCCACCGGCCGGACCCGGCTCACGCCCGGCCGGTACTTGGGCGCGGACCGCAGCACGAGGGCGGCCGCCTCGGCGGTCACCGGTTCGGGTGTGCCGCAGCCGGGGCAGTCCGGCTCCGGCACCAGCGGGTGGTGTCGCACCGTCAGGTCCTCCAGGTCCACCAGCCACACGTCGGGGAACGGGGCGCGCCGGTCACCCCCAACTCTCTGGTCACCACCACCGCTTCGGTCACCCCCACCGCGCCGCTCGCGCCGCTCGCCCTGGGTCTCCTGGGCACCCTGGGCACCCCGGGCGTCCCGGGCACCCCAGGTCCCCCGGGCGTCCCGGGGCT
This sequence comes from Streptomyces sp. NPDC027962, assembly GCF_055566095.1. Classification (NCBI taxonomy): domain Bacteria; kingdom Bacillati; phylum Actinomycetota; class Actinomycetes; order Kitasatosporales; family Streptomycetaceae; genus Streptomyces; species Streptomyces sp. NPDC027962. The sequence continues at coordinate 49,093 of NZ_JBVHTA010000041.1, read as the reverse complement.
CGGCGGCCAGACGGGCGATGAGCGCGGCGACGGCCTGCGCGGCGTAGGGCACGCCGTACGGCCACGGCCCCGCCTCCCGGGTGCCGCCACGCAGCTCCAGACCCTCGCGCAGCCCGACCGACCGCACCCCCTGCCAGCGGCGCCGCAGGCACTCGCCGCACCCGGCGGCCCGCCCGTCGGCGGCGGGCCACGGGCCGACCATCACCTGCCGGCCGTACAGGTGCACCGGGAGCGTGGAGTGCGAGGCGCCGAGGGCGGGGCCGGTGAAGGCGTCGCCCACCCCGAGAGCGCGCACGGTGATGCCCGGGAGCGGGTGGCGCGGCTCGCACGGCAGTTCCGCCAGGGCCTGCCGAAGCTCCATGGCGAACAGGTGGCACGCCTCATCCCGCGGCTCCCCGGCCCCGCCCACGGCAACCTCGACCAGGTCAGCGGTCATCGTCCGCCTCCTTGGTGAGCAGCACCCGCACGGTGTGGAGGCCCGCGGCGGGCAGGTCGGCCGCGTGGGTGGGCACGACGAGGGCGTCGCGCCCGGCGGCGGCGAGCCGCTCCAGGACCTCCGCCCAGTTCGCCGCCGGGCGTCGGCCCGTCGGCCCGTCCTGGTCCTCGTCGTCACCGGCCCGGGCGGTGACGGGTATCAGGGCCGCGTCGAGGTCGGCCAGCAGCGGATCCCCGGTGTCGGGCGCGCCCAGCACGCCCTCGGCGGCGAGCTGGACCGCGCCGAGCAGGTCCCGCAGGGCGTCGGTGGCCGCGGCCCTGAGGTCCAGGGCGGCGCCCGCGGCCCAGCGGACCGGCTCGTCCGCGTCGGCGGGCCGGGTCCTGGCCAGCACGACGGACACCCCGGAGCAGCCGGTCTCCCCGAGGTCGACGAGCTCGACGTCCAGCCCGAGATGCCCCGCCGAGCGCAGCAGGAACACGGCCTCGGGGTCGTTGCCGAAGGCGTCCGGCGCGATCACCGCGCTCCGCCCGGCCCCCCGCACCGACCGCACCAGCGCGTCATGGGTGAGCGCGGACAGCAGCCCGGCCGCGGCGGCCTCCGGGAGGCCGTCTCCCGCGCCGCACCCGGCGCGCGACGGCTCGAACCGGCGGTCCTGGTTGTCGCCGCCGAAGGGCCGCACGGCACCGGCCGGGACGAACGCCTGCTCCTTCGTCAGCAGCGACGTGGCGAGGGTCCAGGAGGCCACCGGATCGCCCCCGGCTCCGGTGGCCGTGGTCAGCAGGTCCGGCTCCACCCGCGAAAGCGGCCCCGGAGCGTCTTCGGGGGAGGCGCCACCGGGGACCGTGACGGCGGGCACGACGTGCTCGGCGTAGATCTCGGCGGCGGCGTTGAGAGCCCGCAGCCGGGCGCCCGCCGTGTGGTGGACGTCGAACGCCGCCACCGTACGGGTGCCGGCCGCGCCCAGGGCGACCTCCACGGCGCCGACCTTCAGCGGGGTCTGCGTCACCGGCTCGTCGGCGTACCGGGTGAACACCCCGACGGACGGCCGGACGGCGAGCGAGTGGCGGTCGAGGTCGGCGAGCGGACCCTCGGTCGCGCCGTCGTCCGGGGCGGCGGCCACGACCGGCTGGAAAGCGGGCCGCTCCGGGGCCGCGGTCAGGTCGACGGGCTCGGGGGCGCCGGGCCGGGTCCGGCAGAACGGGCAGCGCGGATGGGGCAGCAGTCGCTCCGCGAGGACGTCGAAGGAGGCCATGTCCTGGAGCAGCACCTGACCCCGGGTCTCGGCCGGCAGCGCCTCGGTGGCCAGCCGGAACACCTCGTAGCCGAGCAGGTTGCCGAGCATCGCGGCGAGCGGGCCGCGCGGACCGTTCGCCGGCCGGCCGCCCAGGGCGAGGCCGCTCCACACGTCGGCCGCGACCGCCGGGTCGCCCGTCGCGCCGAGCCGCAGCGCCGCGCACGCCAGGCAGCCTTCGGTGTCCGGGGTGCTGACCGGCCCGACCACCGCCCGGCTTCCGAAGGTCCAGGCGGGAAGCAGGACGCGCCCCTCGGGGACGCCTTCGCGGAGCAGGGCGAGCGCGGTGCCGAACGCGTCGCTGCCGCAGGCGGCGACGACCACGTCGTACCCGTCGTACGCGTCCCAGCCCCGCCCGGTGCTCACCCCTACGCCCGCGGTTTTCCCGGTGCCCGCCCGTACGCCCGCGGCCTCCTCTGTGCGGGGCAGCACGGCCACCTCGGCCGGGCTGCCCTGCGCGGTCAGCTCGGCCGCCTCCGCCCGGAGCGCGGCGAACTCATCGGCGGTGGCCGGGTTCCCGGCCAGAGCGGCCTCCACCCCGACCCGGGCGCAGCCGTTGCGGATCAGGGAGAGCGCGCACCAGCGGGCCACCGGGCCGTCGCCGAGCACGGCGACACGGGTGCCCCGGTACGCGGCGAACCTGCTCTCGGCGCCGTCGGCGTAGTGGTCGACGTACGCGATCTGCTGCCCGAAGCGGGCGGCGACCACCGGGTCCACCGGCGTGCCCGACCCCGGCCCGCCGGCATCGGGCACGGGCCGGGCGAACCCCCGGGCGTAGAGCGCCTTGACGAGGCTGCCCACCATGGCCTTCTGCGGGTCCTTGAAGCCCGCGCAGATCTGGCCCACGGTCCGGCTGCCGTCCAGGTGGGGGACCAGGAGGGTGGCGAACCGGTAGGCGGACGGGGAGCTGAGCTGGAAACCCCCGTCGGCGTTGTGGAAGACCACGCCGGTGGGCGTCTCGGTGAACAGCACGTCGCGGCGCACCCTGGGCCGGGTGTCGGCGGTCTCCTCGTACGGCGTCGTGGGCATGCGGGGGTCGCACCTCCGGGGCGGGGCCTGTCGGCCGCTCGGGTCTGGACGGGCAGGAACGGGTGGTGAGGGGAGGGAAGGGGCGGGGCGTTCGCGGTTCGGTCCGGGCGGGCCGGGGCCGTTTCCCCGGGTGGGGTCGAGGCGATCAGGCGGCTCCGGACGGAAGCGCGCGACGTGTACGTGTCCCTGCGGAGACCGCCCGCGGTGCCTCGCCGGTCCGAGCCGCCGTGCGCAGGGCATGGGCGCGGAACAGGCCGTTCATACGGACGGTCCCCGGCTGCTCCTCGTCGAGCAGCCCCGTGTCGAGGAGCCGCTCCAGGAGCTCCTCGGCACGGGCCTCGGGAAGGCCGAGCGCGGAGGCGGCGGCGGGCGCGGTGATCGGCCCGTCCAGCCGTGCCAGGCGCAGGTGGGCCTCTGCCAGCCGGGCGGGCAGCCGGCCCAGGGCCCCGTCGAGCGCCAGCGGCACGGACATCCGGGGGTCGTCGGGCAGCGCCAGCCGGGCGGGCAGGTCGCGCCGCAGCCAGGCCGCGCAGTCGGTCAGCCGCAGCTTCGGCCGGGTCAGCAGCCGGGCCGCCGCGATACGCAGGGCCAGCGGGACGTGCCCGCACAGGCCGGCGAGGGCCCGCGCGGCCTCCGCCTCGGCCGCCACCCTCTCGGCGCCGAGGACGGTGGTGAGGAGCGCGTGGGACTCCCGCGGCGACAGGGCGTCCAGCTGGAGCACCGCAGGGCCGTGCGTGGCGACCAGAGCGGCAAGCCCCATGCGGCTGGTCACGACGAACGCCCCGCAGCCCGTCATGTCGAGCAGCCCGCGCACCTGGTCGGGGTGCACGGCGTCGTCGAGGATCACCAGGCACTCCCCACGGGACGCGCCGGAGGGCAGGACGGAGCGCAGCTCCGCCGCAGCCTCCGCAGCGGTGCGCGGTGCGCCGTCGGGTCCGGTCAGTGGCAGCAGCACGCCACCCGCGGGGAAGAAGTCCGTCACCAGGTGAGCGGCGTGCAGGGCCAGCGCGGTCTTGCCCATGCCCGGGCCGCCGGAGACCACCGCGACCACGGGCGCGGCGCCCGCCCGCCCGTCCTCCCGGCCGCCGCCCTTCAGATGGCCCACCAGGTCGGCGGTCTCGCGGGTGCGACCGGTGAAGCCGGGGACGTGCGGCAGCCGGGGCTCCGGCGGGCCGGCCGGGCCAAGGGGCGGCTGCCCGCCGCGAGGTGGGACGGAGCCGCCCGTGACGGCCGCCGCGTACGGCTCGTCGGTGGCGGACGCGTACCGCTCTTCCGAACCGGCCTCGTATCGCCTTCCCGAACCGGGCTCGTACCGCCCGCCGGTACCGGCCTCGTACTGTTCGGCGGCAGGGGCCTCGTGCCGTCCGGCGGCGGCCGCGTGCCGATCGTCGGCGCCAACACCACCACCACCACCAACAACAACACCGGCTCCCTCCCGCGCCGTGGCCGCGCCCGTCGAGGGCGCCGGATGTGGCACATGCCCCGGGTGCACGGGGTGCGGAGTCGGCGTCAGCGAGGCCGCCTCGACGACCGGGTCGCGGGGTTCGTCGCCGCGCAGGACGGCCAGTTCCAGGCTCTGCAGCTCCGCGCCGGGGTCGACACCCAGCTCGTCCCGGAGGTGCGCCTTGATTCGGCGGTACTCCGCCAGGGCCTCGGTCTGCCGGCCCACCCGGTACAGGGCCCGCATCAACTGGGCGGCGAAACCCTCGTGATGGGGGTGCGCCCGGGTGGCCTCCCAGAGGTCCACCAGGGCCTCGCGGCACCGCCCCCGGGCCAGCTGGATCTCGCAGGCGCGTTCCAGCACGCGCAGGCGCTCCTCCGCCAGCCGGGGCACCTCGTCGCGATGCAGGAGCGGGGAGGGGACGTTGGCGAGGAGCGGTCCCTGCCACAGGCCGAGCGCCGAGCGCAGCAGGGGCAGTTCGGACTCCCCGGCCCCGGCCGCCTCCGACACCAGGCGGCGGAAGTGCAGCAGGTCCAGCGTGCTGTCGTCGGCCGGGAGGCGGTAGCCTCCGGCGACCGCGACCACCGAATGCTCCTCTATGTCGTACTTCGCGAAGAGGCGGCGCAGTCGCAGGACGCAGCTCTGCAGGGCCGCCTTCGCAGTCGCCGGCTGCTCTTCCCCCCAGACGGCGCGACGGAGCCGGTCCGCCGGGACCACCTCGCCGGGACGGATCAACAGCGCCGCGAGCAGCGATGTCGGTTTGGCCGACGGAAGGACGACCACGTCATGCCCGTCAGCGATACTGAGCGGTCCGAGCAGCTGAAAACGCACCGAGTTCCCCCGTTGAAGAACACCTGCCGACTTGGCACGGCACCCCGGGGAAAGCGGTCCCCTGCCACCGTATCCGCCCTGGTCCTGGCGGTGGCTTGCGCAGAGGTTCCCGGCCTTCCCGTCAGGGGTGGGCAGGATGGAGCACGCATGACGTCGTCTTCGACGACCTCATTTGGTCTTGCGGGCAGTGGTGAGTTTTCTACCTGCGTAGAACGCCGGTCAAGGGGGACGGCGCAACGCGGGAGAGGCCTGTTTCGGCCAAGCGGAGCCCATGGAGCGGTACTTGAGAAGCATCACCGCAGATGAAAGGCCATGTGGGCGTCGCTCCGGATCGTTCATGGGCCCAGCACGCGTTCGTAAGAAAACCGACGTTCGCGCAAACCTGTCACACTGTTCTCTCAAGTCACAGCAGTCTCGTGCTGCCCGCAGCCGGCGCGGCCGGTTCCGGGCATGGGAAACGCCCGGTTCCCGCCCACCCCGGAAGGCGGCGTGAACCGGGCGCCGATGCCGCACCCGCGCGCCCGTACTCGTGCTCTTGCTCGGGTCAGGCGGAGCAGGAGGTGGTGCTGCAGGTGGAGCTGGAGGTCGAGGTGGAGCTGGTGCTCGTGCAGCCGGCCAGCACGACCTCGCTGGCGTCCGAGTAGTCGGAGATCTCGAAGGTCTCGGCCTCGAGCTCGAGGATCTCGTCCGCGAGGGTGCTCAGGTCCTTGTTCATGGTGCCTCCCGATGAGTCGGAGCGGACGGGCCGAGGTGGCCCATGACCCGCCGTGTGGATACGGCTCCATTCCAGCGCCTGCCGCTCACCGTTCGGCACGTCTCCCGCTTGCATCCCGCTGGCACGCCGCACCAGCGCGCCACGGCCACCGATCCGCCGTGCCTGGGGCTCGCCCGGGGTCGGTGCGGCCGGTCCGGCGCGCGAGCCCGTGCCGTCGGCAGCGGGATGCGGCCACGGACCGGTCAGGCGGCCTCTGCCTCGGCTTCGGCTTGGGCCTCGAGCCGGCAGTCGCGGCAGCGGACTTGTCCAGGCAGAGGCCACCGCGTACCTCCGCGCGATTCGTGGCGAGGGTTCAAACGGGTCGCAGGGTGACGCCTTCGGCTCCCATGAGCCAGCGCAGGTGGTCCACCAACCGCGTCACGATGCGCGGGTCGTGCAGGATGATGCCGATCTCCACGTTGTCGCTGAGTGCGCGATGCGTGAGGTTCGCGCTGCCCACAGGGCGATTCGGCGATCGGCCGCCATGACCTTGGCGTGCAGGCTGCCGCCGGCGAAGGCATTCGCGCGGTGCCAGATGTGGACCTGCCCGTGGAGCCGGTCGAAGGCCTGTGCGGCCGAGGTGGACTCCTCCAGGAGCAGGTCTATGCGAATCTTTCGGGCAGCGGCTGCACGGAGCTCCGTCACGATTTCCGGTATCCCGTAAGCCGCGAAGCTCGCGATGAGCAGCGAATCGCATGCTGAACGGATGACGTCGACGGCGATGCCACTGGTGAGGAGAACAGGAACGGCGGGGCTCGTCGGACCGCTCACGACGAGCTCTGCGGGTGGTTCCGTTGGCTCCTCGCAGGCGCCTGCCGTTGCGAGAGCCAGCGCGAGGGCCGATCCGGACAGGCCGGACGCCTCGTCCCGCCAGGCGGCTCTCGCCGAGCTCAGTTGCGAGGACAGACCCGCCGCCGGATGAGCTGCGGCCCATCGGTCGAGCAGAGGGTCTGACGGACCGTCCGCCATGCTCAGGTGGCGCTGGAGGTCTGCCATGCGGTGCGACGGCAGGCGCTTCGCGAGTGCCGAGAGGAGCACGGGAAGCCTGCCGCTCATGGCAGGAAGGCCCCGAGGCCCCCTGCCAGGGTCTCGACGAGCAACGCCCGGTCCAGGTAGTGGTTGCCCCGTTCGCACGAGGTCTCGGCGGCGAAGAGACATGCGTGGCAGGCGGCTCCGTGCAGGCGGCCGTGGACCCGGGGGCCAGGACGCCGGTGCGACGGAGGAGGACCTGCATCCGATCGTCGCTGAGGCCATCACCGAGTCGTACGCTATACCAGATATGGCTGGGGTGGCCGGTGGAAATGCCGTTGTGGATACGGGAATCGCTCGTGCGCGATAAGAAGACCCTATGCCGTCAACAGTAAATCGCTTTCAGTACCTGGGCGTAGCAGCGGGTGTGGTGAGCTGCCTCGTCGCGGTCTTCATTGGGGCCCCGGTCTGGCTCTCCGTCGTACTCTCGGGAGCCCTTGTCTACACCACGGTCTACTGGACACTGAGTTCTTATCTGAATATCAGACAAGCGTCACTGGGTTTCGTGTGCGTGATCGTCGGTCTGGCCCTATCCGTGTCGCTCGCCCACCAGTACCCCGGACTGGTGGGGCTGGACGACGATCCTCCGGCGCAAGCAGGCACCCCGGGCGGCGAGGCGACGACGAAGGAAAAGTCGGACCTCAAGGTGGACGTCCTCAAGGACGGCGACAGGGTCCCGTTCTGCCTCCCTGTTTCGGGCACCGGAACGATCACGCCGGGGACCGAGGTATGGGTGGCCCACGCCAACGACGAGGACGGCTCACCGGCCGACAATCTCATGAACTTCCGGCAGGCCGAGAACGACGAAGTGCACGCCGATCAGTGGCGGGTGAAGAAGTACTACGTCGGCAACGAGAAGGACGACCGGGACTTCTGGATCTACGTTTACGAAATCCCCACCTCAACCGGAAGCATCATCAGGAATTACCAGTGGCCAGGTGACTTCAAGGAGAAGTGGCCCAACTGGCAGCCCGCACAGACCAAGCCGATCGAGGGGGCAGAACCCATTGGCCGCTTCCGAGTAACACGCACCCACGAGTTGGGATGCGACACTCCGTAAAAGAAAAACTGATCCGGGTGTTCTCCTTTCGGCGCGTCCGGTTCAGAGTGGGATGAACGTCGAAGGAGAACCACCTCGGATCGGCCTCGAAGTCGACATGCAGCCACTCGCATCCCGCCCTACTCAGGTTGAACCCGTAGCGGGGGGGGGGGGGGGGGGGGGGGGGGGGGGGGGGGGGGATGGGGGGGGGGGGGGGGGGGGGGGGGGGGGAGGGGTGTTGGAGAACAGGGGGTG
>NZ_JBVHTA010000041.1:0-40980 GCF_055566095.1 Streptomyces sp. NPDC027962 | reverse complement strand
ACAAAACCCCCCCCCCACCCCCCCCCACCCCCCCCCCCCCCCCCCCCCCCCCCCCCCCCCCCCCTTCCCCCCCCCCCCCCCCCCCCCCCCCCCCCCCCCCCCCGCTACGGGTTCAACCTGTTGGGGCACACGCGCCGCTGGCCTGCGCAGTTTTGCCCGAACGCGGATCGCGGCCGCACCCTGAAAGCCACCAACGGCACCATGGTCACCTGCTCCTACGACCCCAGCATCAAGCCCTACCGCTGGCAGTAGCCCGCAGTCGTAGGTCTGCGTGATGTCGGCGAGCCCGGCGCCGCTGTGCGGCCGCAACCGTCGCGACGATGGGCTGGCAGGGTTCCCCGGCCCCGGAAGTTGTGCAGATCCGCTCATGACAAGAAAGGGGGGTCTATAGCCGGTTTACGCCTCTCTGGGGGTGCAGGATGGCTAGCGTTGTGTGCGTCGGCAGCGGCCTGTGACGTCGTGTGCCGACTGAGCCCGGCTGCCGTGGGGAGGGCGCAGGCTGCATTCACGCCTGTGTGTGGGGGGAGATGGGCACATGTAGGTGATGTCGGGAAAGGGCCGCGTGGCGCGGGCTGTGTCCCGCCGGTCGGTGTGATACGGCGGGACACAGCCTGCGGCACTCGCCCGGTGGGGTTATCGGCTGGTGAAGACGGCCCATGTGAGGCCGGCCATGGCCGCGGCGGCCACGAGAGCGTTCGCGAGCTGAGGGCTGCCGTAGGCGGCATAGCCGGTGACGATGCCGACGAGTGCGAGCAGCACCACAATGACGGCCGGCTGCGGGTCAGTGCTGTTGTTCATGGCGTCTCCCGAAAGGAATCCCGTCGCCCTCGCGCCCGGCGCCTGACAGAGAGCGGAAAAACGAACCCCGTGAACGAAGAGAACCACCATGTGGATTCACTCCGCTGACGGACTGACAGGAACGACCATCGCCGGGACCACCGGGGTTGCAGAAGAACAACAAAGAGCCAGACCTGAACCGACACGGCGCAACGCCAGCGTCGACGGGAGACAACACAGTGACAGAACGCCACAGCGAGAACCTGCCCCAGCCCGCCCAAAGCCTTGAGGAAGAAAGAAGAGAGTTCGCCCGCCGACTGGCAGACCTGCGTTCCCAGACGGGCATGAGCCTGCAGGAATGCGCCGAGTTGCTGAACGTCCACAAGACCACGATCCGCAACTATGAACTCGACGAAGACCCCCGTGTCCCGCCGCTCGAATACCTCACGCTCCTCATCCGGGAAGCGCAAAACCGCAGCAACGTCACCCCGGACGTCCTCCATGACACCCACCGCGCCTACGGGCACCTGCTTCAGCGGCTGACGGAAACCGGCAGCGACGCCGTCCACCAGCGGATGTGGACGGTGTTCGACCTCACCCAGCAGCGTGAGGAACTCATCGCGGAACTCGGCAGCGTCCACCACCAGATGCAGGGCCTGATCGCCGAACGCGACCGCTACCGCCAGGCCGTCCACGACGGACAGGCGCCCGACCCTGCACAGGAACAGCGCCTCGAAGAACAGCTCCGGCAGCTCGAGATCCGCCGTGCAGACCTCTGCGCTCGGCGGGACGGGCTCACCGCCCAGCTCGACGCGCTTTGCACCCCCCAAGCCCAGCCCGTCCCCCGCCCGAACGCCACTCCCTCACCCCCCTCACCGGTCCCTGACCTGGGCGTTGCCACCCCACAACACCCACCAGCCATGGCGTTGCCGCCCGGCAACGCCCCCGCAGCGGCGAAGAACAGCACCGTGACAAAGATCGTCGCCGCGGCTGCGGTCGTGGCACTCGCCCTGGGCGCCTTCCTGATCTACCGCATCACCGAACCCAACACCACAACCGCCTCCGACGAAGCCGGCAAACCCCAAGCACCGGCATCCCAGTCGGCAACGCCCACTCCCCTGAACACCACATCACCCACCAGCCCGCCCACCGCGGACACCATCCCTACAACGGATCCATCTAATCCCGGGAACGAACCCGGCACCACGCCGGCCACCGCGCCCCCACCGCCGGAGGAAGACGGATACCTCGTAACTTGGAACGCCGAACACAAATCCACCAGCGGCCTAATCACCATCGACCGAACAGGCGAACCGCATGGCGACCTTGGCGGCGACAACGACCTGTATATTCAGAGCAATTCCGGCGTCGACCCCTACATCACTCCAGGGCAGGCCAGGGAAGTGTCTCTGGGAGTCGTACCCAGCGGCGATCCGATCCCCGGACCCAGTGAGTGCTCAGACATTGCCACAAATCAACTGATCTCCCGTCACAAGCTCGCCGCTGGAAATCGGTACTGCGTCAAAGCTGGGAACACGATCGGCCACTTTGAAGTAGTCAACGTCAAACGAACGGGAGAATTGAGCATCTTCCTCATCAGGTGGCAACCCTCTTGATGAAGGAACTTCCCGCTGCGGCGCGGGTTCCGGGGGCGGGGGCGGGCCGCTGGTCGAGTCGCCTCCGAAGTGGCCTGGGATGGGGCGGTGTGCGTCTACGGTGTGCCGGGCCAGGACGACAAGCGCCTTGCCGCACTGGTCACCGTGATCTGCCTGGCCCTGCTGGTGTTCTGCCTGATCGAGTGCCAGGTCCGCCGGGCCCTGGGGGCGATCGCCTGGTACACCCGCGCTTCGTTGTGGTTGATCACGTTCAGCTTGTTTGCCAGCAACTCGTCGGTGGATCGGTCGCGTTCCGGCAGCCAGGGTTCGGGACACCTCCCCTGGAGCCAAGCGCTGAACCGCTGCTCGACGAGGAGATCGCCGGCTACTTCGGTGCGCTCGTCGGGCAGCACAAGCCTGGCGCGTCCACGACGATGCCGGAGATCGCTCCGCGGCCGAGCAGCCACTGGAATTCGGCCAACTTCCAGCCCTGATACCACTCTTCGGGCGACGTGTAGAAGCCTGTGGGCGCCTCGCTTCCCGCCGTGATCCGCTGCACGATGCCCCGGCAGTTCTTGAGCAGGGTGTCTTGTGGCCGCGTCCGTATGGCCCGCCAGTCGGTCTTTGACCGGCAGCCCGCCCCGCTGCTGGCGTTTGTCCAGGAGGAGGCGACCCTGAGGCAGCCGACCGGAGGCAGGATGGTGCTGCGTCGGCAGCTTGAACGCCTGCTGGAGGTCAGCTCGTTGAGACATGTCGAGATCCAGGTCATGCCGACGGATACGGAAGAGCACGCAGGCCTGGACGGTTCGCACCGAGTGCTTAAGCTGAGGGACGGCACGACTGTTGGGCACAACGAGGTGCAGCTCACCAGTCGGCTGATCAGCGAGCCCAAGGAAGTCCAGATCCTTGAGATGCGGTACGGCCTGATCAGGGCCCAGGCGCTTACACCTCGGCTGTCGCGGGCCTTCATTGAGAAACTGTTGGGAGAGATTCCCAATGACGTTGTCAAGCCCCGAGGGTCACGCCTCGTGATCGGGTCATGCCGCTGCGGCAGTGGGGCCGGGCACGGTTGCTTCGAAGGTCCGGTGGTCGCGTATCAGTGCCCAGAGGACGTTCAGACGGCGTCGGGCGAGGGCGAGGACGGCTTGCTTGTGGGTCTTGCCCTCGGTGCGTTTGCGCTGGTAGAAGGCCTTGGACTCGGGGCAGTGGATGGCGGCGACCTGCGCGGAAATGTAGAACACGCGCAGGAGCCGCCGACTGTAGCGTCGTGGCCTGCGCAGATTCCCGCTGACCTTGCCCGAGTCGCGTGGGACCGGGGCGAGTCCGGCGACGCCGGCGAGGCGGTCCGGGCTGCCGAAGGCGGTCAGGTCACCGCCGGTCGCGGCGATGAACTCGGCGCCGAGCATGTCGCCCATGCCGGGCATGCTGGTGATCACTTCGGCGTCGGGATGCTCACGAAACCGGCCCTCGATGAGGGCGTTGAGATCGGAGATCTCCTCGTCGAGGGTCATCACCTCCCTGGCCGGAGTGTGGACCATCTTCGCTGCGGTCTTCTCCCCGGGAACAACGGTGAACTGGGTCTCGGCCGCGGCAACCGCGGTGTCGGCGGCGTTCGTCGCGGTGCTGCTGGCGCGGACCCCATGGTTCTTCAGCCACGTCGCCAGCCGGGCCCGGCCGATCCGCCGCAGGGCGGCCGGGGTCCGGCAGCCGCTCAGCAGGATGAGCGCGCTCTTGGACGTGCTGTAGTCGAAGGCGCGTTCCGGGGCCGGGAAGTACTCCAGCAGTTGGGCGCGGAGCCGGTTGATCGCCCGGGTGCGGTCGGCGGCCAGGTCCATGCGCCGGCTCGTCAGGATCTTCAAGTCGATCGCGATTTCGCTGATCTCCTGCAGGGGATGCAGGTCTCGCCGCATCCTGGCCTGGTCGGCGATGACGTAGGCGTCCTTCGCGTCGGTCTTCCCGTCGCCCCGGTAGGAGCCGGAAGCGTGGTGCACGGTGCGGCCGGGGATGTAGAAGAGCTGTTGTCCGTGGTTGACCAGCATGGCGATCCACAGCGCGGCGCCGCCCGCGTTCAGGTCACCGCCCAGGTGACCGGGGCGCCGTCGGCCAGCTCCAGGATGTCACTGAGGAGTTGCAGCAGCTCGGCCTCGCTGTTCGCCACCCGGCGCGAGAGCACCTTGGCGCCGTCGGTGTCGATGACCGTGCAGTGATGCTCGGCCTTGCCCGCGTCCGTCCCTGCCCACAGTTCGGGCACCGGCCCCTCCTTCGTCGTTGTGCACCGGCCCAGCAGACGACCTCGCTGTCACGTCCATACAAGCGATCTGATTCGCGCATCCCAATCAGCAGTCGAGTCGTCGCGGGGCGACGGGCGGCCAATCTCTCCAAGCCACAACTCCGGCAGACATGACCAACCCACAGCCGCCGCCCCCGGGTGTCCGGATCTTACGACTGACCCGAATCAACCCACGAAAGAAGGTATGGACATGAGTGTCACGCCCTCGGCCGGAAGCGCTTCCGGGCTGACGTGGGTCAAGAGCAGCTACAGCACCGCCGACGGACCTGACTGTGTCGAGGTCGCAGCGGCCGTCAGCGCGGTCCATGTCCGAGACTCCAAAAACGTGCCGGGCCCGGAGCTCGGCTTCGGCCCCACCGCTTGGGCGGACTTCGTGACGTACGCGTCCGGTAGCTGACCCGGTCCTCGCGCCCCGACGCCGGGTTACATTGGCGTCGGGGCGCGCTGCCGTCAAAAGAAGCTGATCTGATCCTCGTCAGTGGGCGTGGCCTTCGCCTTAGTGGTCGGCTCCGGAAATGCTGCGGGTGTTGATCATGCTGCTGGTGCGGCGGAGGATTCCTCTGGGTGATCGGCGGTGTGCCGGTCGAGCCTGGCCGGCAGAGCGTCCAGGCCGGAGGTAGTGAACTTCCACTGGAACGGCTGTGCCGTGGCGTTGTAGCGGTCTTCGAAAGCCCGGAGCCGGTCCCTGACCTCACCGAGGTCGGTGAAGTCGTTGGGTGAGACGACCCTGCGCCGCACGACGGAGAAGAAGATCTCCACTTGGTTCAACCAGGAGGCGTGCACCGGGGTGTGGACCATGACCGCGTTCGGGAATGCGGCGGCCAGGCGATCGGCGGCTTCTTGTGGCCGTAGGCCATCTTCTTCAGCCGTGTGCGCTCGGTGGCAGTCGGGGCTATCGGGCGGGCAGCACAGGCGGGCAGGGAAGGTGGGCCTCTTCGGCCGGGCCGGGCGGATCAGCGTGCCGGGTGCGGACCGGGTCCCGGTTGGGGGTGCGGTGGAGCGTGACGAGCAGGCGCCAGACCTGGTGGGCGATCTGCGCGGGGGTGGCTTCGATGAGGTCGTGCAGCCAGTCCGCGAGCACTCCGGCGAACGTCGCGGCCACAGCTGAAGCGATCAGGTCGGGTTCCGGTGCGCCGGCCAGGGTGCGCTCGGCGCGGCTGCGGGCGCGCAGGTCCTGATGGAGTACGCGGCCGAGTGGGCCGCCGCCTCCGGGCCGCAGCAGGGCCCGGTAGAGACCCGCGTGTGGGGTGAGGCCGGTAAAGAAGTCGACCAGCGCGGGCGGCGGGGTGGCGGGGTCGGGGGTGCCGCGCCAGGCATGCAGGGCGTCCACTGCGTCGCGGACCACGTCGGCGCAGGCGTCGACGGCCAGCGCCTCCAGGTCGCTGTAGTGGAGGTAGAAGGTGGCGCGGCCGACCCCGGCCCGGCGCACCAACGCGGCGACGCCGACCTCGGCCAGCGGGCGCTCGGCGCATTCGCCCAGCAGGGCCTGGCGCAGTTTGGCCCGGGTCCGAGCGGCCCGGGGATCTTGCGGGGCAGTCACCGGGATGCCAGGACGGCGGCGAGGGCCAGCGCCCCGGGCAGGGCCTGGGCGACCAGGATGCGCCGGTTCGTGGTGATCCCGCCGTACAGCCCGGCGATGAGCACGCAAGCGAGGAAGAAGACCCGGACCCGGAACCCGGTCGGGTCGCCGGCGATCAGGCCCCACACCAGTCCGGCGGCCAGGAAGCCGTTGTAGAGGCCCTGGTTCGCGGCCAGCGGTGCGGTGGCGCGGGCCAGGGCGGTATCGAAACCGGAGAGCTTGCGGCCCGGCTTCCTCTCCCACAGGAACATCTCCAGAACCAGGATGTACGCATGTATGGCGGCCACCAGGCCGACCAGGACATTCGCCGTCGTTCCCACTGTCATCGTTCCCACTTTCCTGGACAGGTGTCCATCATACATGGACAGTCGTCCAGGAAAGATTGCCGTGTCCGCGGCCGGCGAGGCAGCTCGGCTTGGACGCCCCCCCGTCGCGGCGAGCCCGGATCGTCTGGCCCTCCCGCACAGACACCCACGGCCATCACCCGTCTCGCGCAGCGCCCCGGCCTGCCGCGAGGACCCGTCGAACGCACCAAGCCATCCCGCACCGCGCAAACCTGACCCACCGTCAACCCCCGCAGGATTTCCGGAGCCGACCACTGAGTGGGGTTCGCGGTGACCGTGTGGGGTGTGTCCGTGGCATTCCCGGCGCGTTGGGCACCTGTCGGACGCGCGAAAGGGCCCGCACCTCCGGTGCGGGCCCTTTCGCGGGCGAGGTCACTTGCCCGTGACGGTGACCTTCTCGTCGTTCTGGATCTGCTTCACCAGCTGCTGCACCTTCGCCTTGTCCCAGACGAGGTTGCCGCCGCGGCTGCCGGAGATCGGGATGTTCATCGACGTGCCCTCGCCGCTGCTGACGCCCTTCATCGCGAAGAACATCGACCCCAGGTCCCACAGGGACATGTCCTTGTCGACGATCAGGGTGTCGAGTCCCGCGCCCAGCGTCGGGTACAGCTTGAACGGGTTGAGGATCGTGCCGGGAGTCGCGGCCTGGTTGGCGAGCGTGGAAAGGAACTTCTGCTGGTTCTTCGTCCGGTCCAGGTCGCTGCCCGCGAACGCGTAGCGGGTGCGGACGAAGGCCAGTGCCTGCTCGCCGTCGAGGGTCTGCTTGCCGGCCTCGAAGTCGGCGCCGGACTTCTTGTCCTTGAAGCCCTTCTCGATGTCCATCTCGACACCGCCGAGCGCGTCCACGATGTTCGCGAAGCCGGCGAAACCGATCTCGGCGTAGTGGTCGATCCGCAGACCCGTGTTGTGCTCGACCGTGCGGACCAGCAGCTCGGGCCCGTCCTCCGCGTACGCGGCGTTGAGCTTGACCCGGCGGCCCGTCCCCGGGAACGTCTTGCCCGACTCGGAGCCGACGAACGTCGGTATCTCGACGTCCGAGTCACGCGGCAGCGACACCATGGTGTTGCCGCTGGAGCACGCCGCGAGGATCATCATCGAGTCGGTGCGCTTGCCCTCGGCCGAGCCGGTGCGCAGCCGCTTCTTGTCCTCGGCGGACAGACCCTCACGGCTGTCCGAGCCGACGATCAGATACGTGGTGCAGTCGCCCTCCGCCGGACGCTCGACGACCTTGGAGAGGTCGACCTCGCGCCGCACCTTTGAGTCGGCCCAGAAGTACGTGCCGATGGATGTGGCGAGGACGGCGACGAGCACGAGGATCGAGCCGACCTTGAACCTGCGGCGCCAGTCCGGCGCCGGGCCGGGCTGCCGGGGCGGCCGGCCCTGCGGGGGAATGCTGCCCCCGCCGCCGGTCCCGCCGTAGACCTGGCCCGTGTTGTAGCCGCTGTCGTACCCGGGCTCCGCGTAGCCCTGGTCGTAACCGCGCTGCTGCTGCGGGGGGACCCCGCCGTGCGGCGGTGCGGCCGGTCGTTGGACATGGCGCATGACGCGCGCGCCCTCGGGCTGCGCACCGGCGCCGCCGTGCCCGTAGCCGCGGCCTCTGCCGTTGCCGCCGTCGTCCGTCCATCCATCCGGCCAGTCATTCATGCGCAACAGTGTGCAGGGCGCGGTGGCCGGCCAGACAGGGCGGGTGAGGAATCGCACCAGGGCTGTAGCGAAGCTGATGCATTTCCGCCCCGGCATATGGTGGGCGTCATGACAGATCAGGCCCCGCGCCCGGAGAGTGAAATTCCGGGCAAGCCCACTTCGGCATCCCGTACCACCCTCAGCCACATCATGACCGGAAGTGACACGAATCTCCTCGGCACCGTGCACGGCGGCGTGATCATGAAACTGGTGGACGACGCGGCCGGAGCCGTCGCGGGCCGGCACTCCGGCGGACCCGCCGTCACCGCCTCGATGGACGAGATGGTGTTCCTCGAGCCGGTCAGGGTGGGTGACCTGGTTCATGTGAAGGCGCAGGTCAACTGGACGGGCCGGTCCTCGATGGAGGTCGGCGTGCGCGTCCTCGCCGAGCGCTGGAACGAGTCGACGCCGGCCCAGCAGGTCGGCAGCGCCTATCTCGTCTTCGCGGCCGTGGACGCGGACGGCAAGCCCCGGCCCGTACCGCCGGTGGTCCCGGAGACCGAGCGGGACCACCGGCGTTACCAGGAGGCGCAGATCCGGCGTACGCACCGGCTGGCCAGGCGGCGGGCGATCCGGGAGCTGCGCGAGAAGCGCGCCGCGGAGGGCATGGACGACTGAGCCCGCCAAGAGCCCGACGAGAGGGGCCCTTACGGGCACACCACCTGGTCGCCGGTCACGGCGCCGAACTCCCCGCGCTGCGGCGCCTGCGTCCGCACCGGTGTGACGGACCTGAAGTCGGTCCCCGCCGTCACCTTCAGCATCGGCCCCTGGCCCCTCACCGGGCGCAGTTCCGCACCGCGCAGCGCCACCTGGAGCGACTTCGCCGAACGGTCCCAGCGAGGGTCGTACGTCACGTAGGTGCGCTGCACCCGGCGGCCTCCGTCGTCCGACGGGGCCCGTGTGGTGTCGAAGCCGATTTCGTCCAGGGCCTTGTCGACCTTGCTGCCGAGACCCTTGATGTCGGTGCCGTTGTAGACCTGCACCTGGATCCGGTCGGGGGAGACCTCGACCACATCGGCCTTCTGGCGCTTCGGCCGGTGCGGGGCCAGCGGCCTGTCGTCGCGCAGCAGCCCGAAGAGTTTCTCCGCTTTCTTCGTGTCCCACTTCACGGTGGAACCGACACCCGGGACCAGGAAGCCGACGTCGCCGACCGGCACGGACGTGAACTCGGACGACGCGGGGGAAAAGCCGTGCATGGCCCTGCCAAGAGCGAGCATTTCCTGGGTGCCGAAGCCCTTGTCGGCGCGGACCGAGCCCAGCATGGTCGAGGCGATGTCACGGAGCTTCACGGGGTTGAGCAGGACCCCGCTGCTGGTCGCCCGGTCGACGAGAGCAGCCAGGAAGCGTTGCTGGCGCTGCATACGACCGAGGTCCGCGGCCCCGTCGACATGGCGTGAGCGCACATACTGCAGCGCCTGCCCGCCGGTGAGCTTGTGGGTGCCGACCGGCAGGTCAAGACCCGTGTAGGTGTCCTTCATCGGCCGGGCGGTGCAGACCTCCACCCCGCCCAGCGCGTCCACGGTCTTCATGAAGCTGGTGAAGTCGATCTCGAGGTAGTGGTCGATCTTCACCTTGGTCATGTGCTCGACCGTGCGGACGGTCAGGCCGGGGCCGCCTTCCGCGTAGGCGGCGTTGAGCTTCACGGGATGCGGCTTGTGGTGCTTGCCCGTGGTGGTGTCCGTGTGCTCGGGGATCTCCGCGTAACTGTCCCGGGGAAGGCTGACCACACTGGCGCGCTCACGGTTCCGGGAGAGGTGCACGAGCATGATCGTGTCGGTGCAGTTGCAGGGTGCACCGCCGAGCCGGTACTTCTCCTTCTGCTCCCGTGTGATCTTGTCCCGGCCGTCGGTGCCGACGATGAGGACGTTCATACCGCGGCCGGCCTCCGGTCGGTTCTTCATGTCGCTGAAGGGATCGACCCGGCCGATCTCGGTGTCGAGGCTGGTGACCACGGCGTGCCCGATGCCTCCCACGCCCAGCACCAGAACAGAGAGAGTTGTCACGAACCGGGGGCCCCAGCGCGGACGCTCGCCCTGGCGCGGTCGTGCTGTCTGCCGTGGCGTCTGCCGTGACGTCTGGCGCGCGGCGGGCCGTACGGTGCCGGGCTGCGGAGCCTTACCGGGGCGGGGGCGCGGGCGGGGCGGTGAGGGCAAGAGGACACCTCCGCGGACGACAGGGGATTCCCCGCACCGTAGGCCGATACGATCTGCGACCACCGGCCGCCGCGCCTCGGTGTCCCCCGTTCGCGGTAACGTGGCGGACGATGAACGCCACGCCCGCTGTCTCCGTGATCATGCCGGTCCTCAATGAGGAGCGGCATCTCCGCGATTCCGTCCGTCACATCCTCGAGCAGGACTACGACGGCGAGATGGAGGTGGTGATCGCCCTCGGACCGTCCACGGACCGCACCGACGAGATCGCCGCCGAACTGGTACGCGAGACCGCTTCAAACGAACGAGCCCGTGTCCACACCGTGCCCAACCCGACCGGTCGCACGCCGGCCGCGCTGAACGCCGCGATCAAGGCCTCGAAGCATCCGATCGTGGTCCGCGTCGACGGCCACGGCATGCTGTCGCCGAACTACATCGCGACCGCGGTCCGCCTGCTGGAGGAGACCGGCGCGCAGAACGTCGGCGGCATCATGCACGCCGAGGGCGAGAACGCCTGGGAGCACGCGGTCGCGGCCGCGATGACGTCCAAGGTCGGTGTCGGCAACGCCGCGTTCCACACCGGTGGCCAGGCCGGCCCGGCGGAGACCGTGTACCTGGGGGTCTTCCGCCGGGAGGCGCTGGAGCAGCAGGGCGGCTACAACGAGGAGTTCATCCGCGCCCAGGACTGGGAGCTGAACTTCCGGATCCGTGAGGCCGGCGGCCTGATCTGGTTCTCGCCCGAGCTGAAGGTCCAGTACCGCCCGCGGCCCTCCGTGCGGGCGCTTGCCAAGCAGTACAAGGACTACGGTCGTTGGCGCCATGTCGTCGCCCGCTACCACCAGGGCTCCATCAACCTCCGCTACCTGGCTCCGCCGACGGCCCTGTGCGCCGTCGCCGCCGGTGTCGTGGCGGGCGCGGTGCTCACGCCGTGGGCCTTCGTCGTCCCCGCCGGCTACCTCGCGGCGATCACCGCGGGCTCGGTCCCGGCCGGCAAGGGTCTTTCGCCGAAGGCCCGGCTGCAGATCCCGCTGGCGCTGGCGGCGATGCACATGTCGTGGGGTTACGGCTTCCTGACGAGCCCGCGTTCGCTGGCGAAGAAGGTCATCGCGAGCAAGAGGCCGTCGGTCAAGGCCGCCGTCTGACACAGGCACGAGGAAGGGCCCGGTCGGTGTGACCGGGCCCTTCTCCGTGCTCTGCTGCTACCAGGTGAAGCCCTCCTGGACCGGCATGCACGCGTCCTCGTTGTCGCCGCGGAGGACGTTCGCCGTGTCCGGGGTCTTGTTGTCGGGCTTGGCGTTCGACTCCGGGTAGGTGTCGCCCTCCCGCCAGTCCGCGCCGACGATCAGCTGGATACCGGTGGCGTCGGTGGACCTCTTCACCGAACTCATCGGAATCCCGAGGGACTTGGCGACCGCCTGTGCGTCGCCCTCCAGTTCGGCGTTGGAGTACAGCACAACCGACGTCTTCTGCGGGTCGAGCGTGGTGTCCGCCTTCGCGAGCGCGAAGCCCTTGTCGACCAGCAGGCCCGTCACGGTCGTCGCCCGGCCGCGCTCGGCGAGCTGCCCGTCGCCGCCGGTGCCGTTGCGGACCATGACCGGGATCTCCGCGGGGACATCCGCGGGATCCTTGGACTCGGCGGGCTTGGCCGGGGGCTTCTTCGGCCCCTTGCCGTCCAGCGGAATGTCCTCGCGGACCATACGGAACAGCTTCTCGGCGTCACCCGGCATGGGCTCCACCTTGCCCTTGAAACGGGCCTCGGGCCGCTGGCTGTAGACGTTCGGCATCGTCGTCATCGTGATGCGGGCGGTCGGGACGCTCTTGAGCTGTGTGCCCAGGTCGTACAGGTCCTTGACGGTGTTGATGCCCTTGTCGACGGTGAGCGCGTCGATGGCCGCCTCGGCGAGCTTGCGCAGCTTGTTGGGGTCGGTGAGCTTGGTGTTCCTGCGCAGCTCGCGGACCATCGAGTTCATGTACATGTGCTGACCGTGCGCACGGGCCAGGTCGGTGCCGTCGTCGAAGCCGTAGCGGGTACGCAGCCACTGCAGCGCCTGCTCGCCCTTGATGGGCGTCGTACCCTTCTCCAGCTTCAGGCCGGAGCCCTCTCCACCCGGGGTGCGGGAGTGGATGTTCTCCTCGACGCACACCGGGACGCCGCCTATCGCGTCGGCCATCGAGACCACACCCGCGAAGTCGATCATCATGAAGTGGTCGATGGTGATGCCGGTGAGCCCGTACCAGGTGGCCACCGTGCATCCCGGCCCGCCGCGGCCCAGTGACTCGTTGGTCAGGGCGAGTTCGGTGGCGGGGAAGGTCTTCTCGGTGTCCGGGTCGGTGCACTCCGGGATGTTCACGATCGTGTCCCGCGGCATGCTGATGACCGAGATGTTGCTGCGGTCCGCGGACAGGTGCAGCAGCATCTGGACATCGGCGAGCGGCGGCGCGCCGAACGTCTCCTTGGCGCCGCCGAGCTTCTGGTTCGCCGTGGAGTTCCGTGCGTCGGAGCCGATCAGCAGGATGTTCAGCGGTGTCTGACCGGCGGCGTTCGCCTTGTGGTCGGGCATCGCGTCGCCGAGCGTCAGGTCGTCCTTCTTGAGCTTGCTGTTCAGATGCTCGTAATAGAGATAACCCGCCCCGGCGGTGCCGAGCACCAGCACCGACACCGTGATCGCGATGCCGCGGAGTATCCGGCGCTTGCCGCGCTTCGCGCGCCGCCGTGGACCGCCTCGCCGGTGACCGTGGCCGGCTGGCTCCGGCGCGCCGTGCTCGCCGTCCGGAGCCGTACGGCTGCCGGGTACTCGGCCGGCCCCCTCGCCGTCCCAGCCGAGATCGCCGGGTTCCGCAACGTGCTCCCGGGTCCCCTCCCCGCGCACGCTGTTGCGTCCCACCCCTGGTTCCCCCTCGTATTCAGGTGTATTCAGGCCCGCCCCATGAGCCGTTCCTCTGGCGTCACTCGGCGCATACCTTCTTGTCTGCTTCGACTCGCGATACGTCGTCCGGCAGCTTCGCCGGACCGGTGATGGGCACCCCTGCGCCCTTGAAATCGGGGCCGAGGGTCAGCGTCATGGCTTCCAGACCCTCCGCGTCCTCGGTGCCGGGCTTGAGCGCCGCGGCGGGCAGGCCCACCAGATCCGCGAGCTTGCGGGCCTGGTCGGCCTGGTTCGGCGCGTATTCCAGGGTCGTCTTCGAGACCTTCGTCTCGGCGTTGCCCTTGTTGGCGGACTTGAGGACTCCCTCGGTGTTCTGCAGCCAGTCGAGGGTCTTCTGGGCGGAGCCGGTGGGGCCGCCGCCGTTGAAGACATCGACGCGCACGTCGGAGGCCTCGGCCCTGGTGCCCTTGAGGAGGGCGTTCTGCTTGTCCTTGGCCGCCTTCTTCTGGCCCTCGACCTCGGTGAGCGAGACGTCCTCGCGGACCATGGAGAACAGCGCCTCGGCCTTGGCGGTGTCGAGCACGACGGTGGCCTTGACCTTCTCCGTCGGGTTGTCGAGGACCGGCACCGTGGCGAAGGTCAGGTTCTTCATGTCGAACTTGCCCAGCTCCAGACCGAGGTCACGGAGCTTGAAGACATCGTCGATCTTGGAGTCGACGGTCAGCGCCTTGGTGCCCGCCTCCGCCAGCTTCACCAACTTCGTGGGGCTGGTGAGGGTGTCGTTGGACTTGAGCTTGCGCATCAGCGAACTGAGGAACTGCTGCTGGATCTTGATGCGGTCGAGGTCGCCCTGGTTGCCGAACGAATGCCGCGTCCGGACGAAGGCAAGGGCCTCCTCGCCCTCTATCTCGTGCTCGCCCGCCGGCAGGTTCAGATGCGAGTCCGGGTCGTTGACGTCCTTCGCCAGGCAGATGGGAACACCGCCGACCGCCGAACTCAGCGTCTTCACCGCGTTGAAGTCGGCCACCATGAAGTGGTCCGGCTTGATGCCGGTGATCTCCGTGACCGTGCGCATCGTGCAGCTCGGCGTGCGGCCCGACTGGCCGAGGCTCACGTTGAACCGCGTGTTGGGCGTCCCCGGGATGGTCTCGGTGGCCCCGTCCTCCTGCGTGGTCGGACAGTCCGGGATGTCGGTGATCAGGTCACGCGGGATACTCAACGCCGTCGCGTTGGTGCGGTCCTTGGACACGTGCAGCAGCACGGTGGTGTCGGCGTGGCCGGGGCTGTTCTTGTCGCCGTAGCCCTCGTTGCCGTCGCCGGTGCGCTTGTCCGTACCGATCAGCAGGATGTTGATGGCGCGGTCCTTGCTGAAGCCGCCGGTGCCGGCGCCGTCGTCGGGGACCGAGGTGATGTTCGAGTTGAGGTGCTCGAGATACAGGTAACCGGCGGCGGCGGTGCCCACGAGCACGAACGCCAGGGTGCCGCCCGTCCACAGCAGCGCCTTCTTCTTGCGCGTCTTGGCCTGCTTGCGCTTGCGCCGGCCGGCCTGCTGCGGGGCGGCCCGGCCGCCGGAGGCATCACCGGCGCGGCGGCTGCGCTGCCCGGGAACCTCGGGGGCCGGTGCCGCCGTACGGCGCCGGGTGCCGGCGCCGACCGACCCGTTTTGCGTCACCGCGTCGCGACGGCTGCCCGCCGCTCCGGCCCCGGAACCGCGGGGGCCCGAACCTCTGGAGGACGGAACCGACCGCGGTGCGGATTGGTCCAGTCGCAGTTCGTAGTTGCCGGTCTGCGGGTTGAGTACCCACTGGTCGGCGGGGTCGATCTCGTCCGCCCGCCCACGGCTTTGCGCATCCACGGTTGCTTGAGTCCTCCGTCGGTGCCACGCGAGGCGCCTCCCCCCGACAGGCGCTCGGTCCTTCGATCCAGCAGTGCGCGACACAGGGTCGGAAGCACCAGATCGCGTCACACTATCCGCCCAGTTCGGCGTCGAGCGACGTCCGTGACAAATTGCACGCTGCTTACAACGGGGTAATCCGCCCAATCCGTATTCACTCTCAGCTTCCGTTTGGCCATTGCTTTACTCACACATCCCTTCGGCGGCGTTGGTGCCGGGGAACGTCGGGGTCGGACTGGGGCCGTCGGTACGGTCGGCTTCCGGCTTTCCGGTGGTCTCCTCGCCCGTCCTGTCCGTGCCCTCCGGCTCGTCCGTCGGGACGACGGTGACCGGGACGTCGTCGCGGAGGCTCTTGAAAAGCTGACTCGCTTCGGGCTGGACAAGCTCGTCCCGGTTCGGGTTCGCGGTGTACGGCCGTCGCGGCACAGTGAGGAATTGCACCTTTTCCGTGGGGATGCTGCGAATTGACCTGGTCAGATCGTAAAGATCCCTGAGCGAGTCCAGACCGGCATCCGTGGTGATCGACTTCGTCGCCGCGTCGAGCACCGGATAGAGCCGCGTCGGATTGAGCAGCACACCGTTGCTCTGCACCTTCTTGACCAGCGCGCCCATGAACTGTTGCTGGCGCTCCATGCGTTCGGTGTCGCTGCCGTTGCCCAGCGTCTTGCGCGCCCGTACGAACCCGAGGGCCTGCTCGCCGCGGAGCGTCTGCGGCCCCGCCGGCAGCCTGAGACGCGCGTCCTTGTCGTCGATCGGCTGCTGGAGACACACCTCGACGCCGTCCACCGCGTCGACCATGTCCTTGAAGCCGCGGAAGTCGATCACCATGTGGTGGTCGATCCGGACTCCGGTGAACTTCTCGACGGTACGGATCGTGCAGGCCGCCCCGCCGAACTGGAACGCCCAGTTGAACTGCGCGAGCTGCTCCCTGGTGCGCCCGCCGTCCCGCTTGCCGCAGCTCGGGATCGTGACCATCAGGTCGCGCGGGATCGAGATCGCCGTCGCGCTCTTGTGGTCGGCAGAGATGTGGAGCAGGATCGCGGTGTCGGAGCGCTCGCTGCCGCCGGACTCGTCACGGCCGTACTTGCTGTTGCCCTTACCGGTGCGGGTGTCGGAACCGAGAAGCAGGATGTTCTGGGCGTCGACGGCGACGGGTGCGGGGCGCTCCTTCTCGTACGTCTCGAGCTCGGCCGCGGCCGTGATGTCCGTGGTGATGTTGGAGTCGAGCTTGCGGTAGAACCACCAGCCGACACCGGCGGCGGCGAGCACGACGAGCGAGGTCCCGAACGCCGCCCAACGCAACCAGTACCGCGGCCGGCCGCCGACCTCGCCGTCCCCGTGCCCGTCGTTGTCTCCGTCCCCGGCATCGCTGCCGTTGCCGTCGTCGGGTTCGGGCCTGGCAGCCTGGCCGTCGTCCGCTGCACGGGACCTGACCACGTCGTCCCCGGGGTCGCCGGCCTCGCCGCTCGGTTCCGGACCGGAGCCGACCGTGTCGTCCGGGTCACCCTCCGGTGCAACGGCGCTCAGCTCGGGACCGGCGTCGGTCTCGCCGGACGCGGTCTCGGCGGTCTCGGCGGCCCTGGCGGTCTCCGCGGCCTCGACGGGGCCTGCCGGGTCAGTGGACGCGGCGGAGTCGTTCTCGGCAGCGGAGCCTGCGGACCCCGCGCTCTCGTCCGCTTCAGCGGAGCCCGCGGGCTCCGACGGGCGGCCGGCCTTGTCCGTCACGTGTGCGTCCATCCTTCGTGGCGTCGGCGGCGCGCTGGGTCGCCGATCGCTGGTCTAGACGGCTGGGCCCGGCGCTTGGTTGTGCGTTGAAGCACGCTTGTCGCCGATCATCCACCGGGGCCGACCACCGGACGGGGAGGGCTCGGCCTGAGTGTGCGCCACACGAGTGGACGTCCAGGGCTTGTCACACCGGCTCGTCCACCGCCTGGCCACCCGGCTCGTCACAGTGCCGTGTCGGTGACCCGCTCGCTCTCGAGGCGTTTCTCCAGGCCCTCTTGGGACAGCTCGTCCAGGTTTCGGCAGAGCACCACGGACCCACCTGACGCCAGCGGCGCGAACAGCCCCGCGGAGAGGCCGTCCCAGGAGTCGTACGGCTTCCCGCTCAGCAGTCGCGACCCGGGCCCCAGACCGAGCCGTGACGCGTCCGCCCGCGCTCGTTCGACAAGTTCGGCACCGGTCAGCTCGACGTCACCGACCACCAGCGCGGCCTCTTCCGGATCCACCGGCGCGTAAGGGGCGAACCTGTCCCCCTGACCGGGCACCTCCACCGCGTAGTCGGCGTAACCGGCGGGCGGGGTGGGGAAGCGGCGACCGAGCGGTGCGAGGGACAGGGCGATCCGGTCGCCGGAGCAGGCGAGCCCCGCGTCGAACTGCCCGGGTCCGGCCACCACATAGTCCGCGCCGGACGCGTCGCCTCCGACGTCCGCAACCACTCCGACGGGGGAGCAGGCCAGCAGCCACACCGCGCTCTGCCAATGCGCGGGCAACAGGAGCGCGAGCCGGTCGCCGGGCCCGGCGGACAGCTCGCCCTGGAGGAGATTGGCCGTCTTGGCCACCCAATTGGCGAGGGTGGCGACGGACAGTTCCACCCGCTCACCGGTGGCATCGTCGTAGTAGGTGACCAAGGGGCGCGCGGGGTCCGCGGCGAGCGCGGATCGCAGCAGGTCGGCAGGGGTGCGGTCGCTGGCGTTCACCCGCGCAAGCGTACGCCGCGCCCGACGAGGAACGCCGCCGCTGGGGTGAACGGGTCCCCCGGTCGGAGCGACGGGGCGTCAGTTCTCCTCCGAAGGCACAGTTCACGGGCCCGTCCCAGGATTTCTGCCATGCGTGGATACCTGGCTTCATACGTCGGAGTGGTGTGCGCGACCGCGCTCGCCGTTCCGCTCTCGCTCGCTTCCGGCGCCGTCGCCGCGCCCCTGCAGGCCGCCTCGGTCCCACAAGTACCGGACGTGCCCGGCTCGACCCAGTCCCTGCCACTGAAGTCCATAGGCCAAACCCCCTCCGACCGTTCGCTCGGCCGGGTGGAGCAGGGCCTGCCCCGCCAGGACGTCGACCGGTTCTCACTGGTCGGCGTCGTCTGGGAGGACGCCCAGACCGAACTCGACGGCACGGTCGAGGTACGCACTCGGAATGCCGGCACCGGCGACTGGTCCGGCTGGCAGCAGGTCGAGACGCACAACTCGGAGCACGCACCCGACCCCGGAACCCCGGAGAGCGAGGCGCGCTCGGTACGCGGCTCCACGGCTCCGCTCTGGGTCGGGGAGTCGGACGGCGTGGAGGTGCGCGTACGGACGGCGGACGGCGTCTCGGGCGGGCTGCCGGACGGCCTGCGCCTCGAGCTCGTCGATCCCGGCGACGATCCGACGGCCCCCGGCGACACGGCCCCCGACACCGCTCCGGGAACAGACCCGGGCTCCGCCCCCGTCGCAGCCGGCCCCGAAACCGGCACAGGCACCGACCCCGAAACCGGCACAGGCACCGACCCCGGCCCCGACCCCGGCACCGACCCCGGCCCCGACCCCGACCCCGGCCCCGGCACGGGAACCGACCCCGGCCCCGGCACCGGCCCCGGCACCGACCCCGGAACGGGCATTGGCATTGGCATTGGCATTGGCACCGACCCCGGAACGGGAACGGGCACCGACCCCGGAACCGGCACCGACCCCGGCACCGGCACCGGCACCGGCACCGGCACCGGCACCGGCACCGGCACCGGCACCGGATCCGGAACCGGCACCAGCGCCGACACCACCATCGGCCGCGTCCCGCTCGGCGGCCTCGAGATCCCCGCCCTCAACCAGGCCGACACGGAGGCCGAGGCGGTGGCGGCGGGGGACCTCCTCACCGGCGACCTCGCCGCCGGCGCCAAGCCGTACATCGGGCCGCGGCCGCGCATCGTCACCCGCAAGGGGTGGGGCGCGGACGAGTCGTGGCGGGAGAAGGAGTTCGTCTACACGGGCTCGGCCAAGGCCGCGTTCGTGCACCACAGCGCCACCGGCAACAACTACTCGTGCGAGGAGGCGCCCTCAGTTATCCGCAGTATCTACCGCTACCACGTCAAGAGCAGCGGTTGGCGCGACATCGGCTACAACTTCGCCGTCGACAAGTGCGGAAACATCTACGAAGGGCGCGCCGGAGGCGTGGCCGAGCCGGTGCTCGGCGCACACACCCTGGGTTTCAACACGAACAGCACCGGCATCGCCGTGCTCGGCACGTACAGTTCGTCCAATCCGCCGGAGGCCGTGGTGACCGCCGTGGCCAAACTGACCGCGTGGAAGCTCGGGCTGAGCGGGGTCGATCCGGAGGGCAAGGTGACGCTCACGTCGGCGGGGAGCGGCAAATACCCCGAGGGCAGGAAGGTCGATCTCAACGCCATCTCCGGACACCGCGACGGCTACTTCACGGACTGTCCCGGAGACCGCCTCTACAGCAAGCTCGGCACGGCCCGAACGGCCTCGGCCAAGTACCAGGGCCGATGACCGCTTCCTGAACGGGTACGGGGCGTATGCCGGGAAACGCACTGCATACACTGGCCGGTCGAACCAGCGACCGCGCCCCGGCCCCGTCCAAATCCCAGCAGGAAGCAGAGAACGCATTGAACCAGGCCCCAGAAGCGATTCTCCTGGTCGGAGGCAAGGGCACCCGGCTGCGTCCGCTCACCGTCCGCACCCCGAAGCCGATGGTTCCGGCGGCAGGCGTGCCCTTCCTCACCCACCAACTGGCGCGGGCGCGGGCGGCGGGCGTCGAGCACATCGTGCTCGCCACCTCCTACCTGGCCGAGGTCTTCGAACCGTACTTCGGCGACGGCTCGGCGCTCGGCCTCCACCTCGAGTACGTCACGGAGGACGAGCCGCTCGGCACGGGCGGGGCGATCCGCAACGTCGCCTCCCGGCTGCGGTCCGGCCCCGACGACCCGGTGCTGATCTTCAACGGCGACATCCTCACCGGACTCGACATCGAGGCCCTCGTCGCAACCCACCGCTCGTCGGGCGCGGACGTCTCCCTCCACCTCACCCGGGTCGACGACCCGCGTGCCTTCGGCCTGGTGCCGACGGACGGGACCGGCCGCGTCACGGCGTTCCTGGAGAAGCCCCAGACGCCGGAGGAGATCGTCACCGACCAGATCAACGCGGGCGCCTATGTGTTCCGGCGGTCGGTCATCGACAGCATCCCGGCCGGCCGGCCCGTCTCCGTCGAACGGGAGACGTTCCCCGAACTGCTGAGCGCCGGAGCGCACCTCCAGGGCATGGTCGACTCCACGTACTGGCTGGACCTCGGCACACCGCACGCCTTCGTGCGCGGCTCCGCCGACCTGGTGCTCGGCCAGGCCCCGTCCCCCGCGGTTCCGGGGCGACGCGGTGACCGGCTGGTGCTTCCGGACGCGTCCGTCGCGCCCGGCGCGAAGCTGACCGGCGGCACGGTGGTCTGCGAGGGCGCACGCATCGGCGAGGGCGCCCGTATCGACGGCAGCACGGTCCTGGCCGGCGCGGTCGTGGAGCCCGGCGCCGTGATCTCCGACTCACTCGTCGGCGTGGGGGCGCGGGTCGGGGCGCGCACGGTGCTGTCCGGCGTGGTCGTCGGCGACGGCGCGGACGTGGGCGCGGACAACGAGCTCCAGGACGGCGCGCGGGTGTGGTGCGACGCGGTGATTCCCGCGGGCGCGATCCGCTTCTCGTCCGACCAGTAGCCTGACCGCATGGCAGGTCGCTTCGAACCGGGTACGAGTCGCGCCACCGTGCCCGGTGGCGTGACGCCCGTGCCTGCCGCCGTACCGCGACAGGTCCGCCACGCCGCCCGCACACGGCGGTGGACCCCGCCGTGGCCGCTCGACCTCGGCCTGGTCCTCGGGCCGCTGCGCCGCGGCCCGGCCGACCCGACCTTCCGCACGACGCCGGACGGGTCCGTATGGCGGGCCAGCCGGACGCCCGAAGGTCCCGGCACCCTGCGCGTCGCCCTCCGCGGCGGTACCGCGGAGGCCGAGGCCTGGGGGCCGGGCGCCGAGTGGCTGCTCGACCGGCTGCCCGACCTGCTCGGCGCCTCCGACGAACCCGAAGCCTTCACCCCGCACCACCGGCTGGTCGCCGCCTCCCAGCATCGGCGGCCCGGCCTGCGGCTGCTGCGCACGGGGCTCGTCATGGAGTCCCTGATCCCCTCGATCCTCGAGCAGAAGATCACCACGGACGAGGCCTACCGGGCCTGGCGGCTGCTGATCCGCAAGTACGGCGAACCGGCACCGGGCCCCGACAACGGGCTGTTTGTCATGCCGGATCCGCGGACCTGGGCACTCATTCCTTCCTGGGAATGGCACCGCGCCGGCGTCGACAACAAGCGCGCGTCGACGATCCTGCGCGCGGTGAAGGTGGCGCGCAGGATGGAGGAAGCGGCGACGATGGCCCCCGAACAGGCCCTGGCCCGGCTGGAGCTGATCCCCGGAATCGGGCCGTGGACCTCTGCGGAGGTCATCCAGCGCAGCAACGGCGCGGCGGACGCGGTCACGGTCGGCGACCTGCATCTGCCGCGCATCGTGGGCTACGCGTTGGCGGGCGACCGCAACACGGACGACGCGGCGATGCTGTCGCTCCTGGCCCCCTACACCGGCCACCGCCACCGCGCCGCCCGCCTCATCCTTCTCTCGGGCCGCACCCCACCCCGCCGAGAACCAAAGATGCGCAAGGTCGACATCGCCAACTGGTAACCCGCCCGCGTCCCGTCGTGCGGCGACCCGTTTCCGGCGCTCGGGCGGGGCGGCCGGCCGTTCGCGTGCTCCGCGTTGCCTGTGGCGTGCGCGGCTCGGTGTGCGGCGACCCGTTTCCGGCGCTCGGGCGGCGCGCCGGCCGCTGTGGTTCGGCTACCGCCTTGGGCGCACATGCGCCGGGTGGGGCGCGGGGTCGCGTACCTCAGCACGACGCTGCCGGCGCAGGCGTACGTGGCGCGAGGCGATTCGCAGCGCGAAGCCGCTGGTTCTCGGCGCGCGGAGGCGCCAGTCCCCGCCGGTGCTGCCGGTGCGGCGCGGAGCCGTCGCTTCAGGGGAGGGGTGCCAACCCCCAGGTCTTCCGCCCCGGCAGGGACCGGGGTCCGGGGCGGGGCCCCGGTTTCGGGTAGGGCAGGGCGTGGGGGAGACCCCCCACGCCCTGCCCTACCGCACCTCGATGAACGACTCGGCCTCCCGCGCCGGGCGCGCTTTCGGCGCAGCCGCCGCGTGGCCGATCGCCACCGCGCCCATCGGGTCCCACGAGGCCGGCAGCGACAGTACGTCCCGCACCACGTCCCGGCAGAACATCGTCGACGACACCCACGCCGATCCCAGCCGCTCGCCGGCCAGTGCCACGAGGAAGTTCTGCACGCCCGCGCCCGCCGCGACCACGAACATCTCGCGTTCCGCCGCGTCGCGCCGCTCGTCGCCGTATGTGTGGGAGCCGTCCATCACCAGGCAAGGCACCGCCAGGTACGGCGTGTTGCGCAGGACGTCCCCGCGGCGGACCCGCTTCGCGATGGAGTCCTCGGACTTGCCGTCGCGCCGGAGGTCCGCGATCCACGCGTCACGCATCGCGTCCAGCAGCCGGACGCGGGACTCCGGCGACTCGAGGAGCACGAAGCGCCACGGCGTCGTGTGGTGAGGGGCCGGTGCCGTCACCGCCGCGGCAACCGCGCGCCGCACCGCGCCGCTGTCCACCGGTTCGTCCGTGAACTCCCGGACGGTACGGCGCTGCGTCACCGCCTCCCGTACCGCTTCCGACGTCCCGAGCCGGAACATGTCGTCGGCAGCGCTCCGCGCCATGGACCGCGCGCCTTCCGCGTCCTCGGCGACGACATGGGCCAGGCCGCGCACCACTGCGACCGGCAGGCCGTTGGTCTTGCCCTTCACCAGGTCGCCGGCGGCGGCGAGTTCGTCGGCGGTGGCCACGACCGTCGCGCCGAGAGGGTTGCCGTACGCGTCGGTGCCGCCGCGCAGGTCGTCCAGGACCCGCACTCCCGCCGCGCCGATCGCGACATCGGTCAGCCCGGTCCGCCAGGGCCGTCCGAAGGTGTCGGTGACGATCACGCCGACGTCGACGCCGAGTTCGTCCCGCAGCCCTTGACGGATCGCGCGTGCCGACGCGTCCGGGTCCGCGGGCAGCAACAGCACCGTCCCGGCGGGGGTGTTGGACGCGTCGACCCCGGCCGCCGCCATGACGAGGCCCTGCCGGTTCTCGACGATGCGCAGGGGGCCGCGCCGTGCCACGACCCGTACCGTCTCCGCGTCGATGGCCGCCTCCCGGTCCGTCGCCTCGACGATCCGGCCCTCGGCCTTGCTGACGATCTTCGAGGTGACGAGCAGCACGTCCCCGTCGGTCAGCCCGGGCGACGTCGCGGCGATCAGCTTGGCGAGGTTGTCGCCCGGCAGGACCTCGCCGAGCCCGGGCAGCGCCCAGACCCGGTACGACGCCTGGCTCACGCCCGTACCTCCTCGGCCAGGGCCAGCGCCTCGCGCGCCATCTGGGCTGCCGCGTCCACGTCGGTCATCAGCAGGGGCACGGCCCGGCAGCGGATGCCCGCCGTCTCGACAGCGGGCACCGCGTCCTCGTCGACGGTGTCGACGAGCCAGCCGTCGAGCAGCCCGGAGCCGTAGTGCTGGGCGACAGCGGTGGCCGTCGCCTCGACGCCCACCGCCGCGAGCACCTTGTCGGCCATCCCGCGCACGGGCGCGTTTCCGACGAGGGGGGAGAGGCCGACCACCGGTACGCCCGCCTCCGCGATGGCCTCGCGTATGCCGGGCACGGCGAGGATGGTGCCGACGCTGACGACCGGGTTCGACGGAGGGAAGAGGATGACGTCGGCGGAGGCGATCGCCTCCAGCACGCCCGGCGCCGGCTTGGCCTGGTCGGCGCCGACCGGCACCACTGCCTCAGCCGCCACGGAGGCACGCAGCCGCACCCAGTACTCCTGGAAGTGGATGACCTTGCGCTCGCCGTCGAGTGTCACGGCGACATGGGTCTCGACCCGGTCGTCGGACATCGGCAGGAGCCGCACGCCCGGGTTCCACCGGTCGCAGAGAGCCTCGGTGACGGCGCTGAGCGGATAGCCGGCGCTCAGCATCTGCGTACGGACGATGTGCGTCGCGAAGTCGCGGTCGCCGAGGCCGAACCAGTCGGGGCCCACTCCGTAGGCCGCGAGTTCGCTCTTGACCTGGAAGGTCTCGTCCTGGCGTCCCCAGCCCTGCTCCTCGTTGATGCCACCGCCGAGGGTGTACATCACCGTGTCGAGGTCGGGGCAGACCTTCAGCCCGAACAGATGGATGTCGTCACCGGTGTTGCCGATCACCGTGACGTCCGCCTCCGGCGCTGCCTGCTTGAGACCGCGAAGGAAACGGGCGCCGCCGATACCGCCGGCCAGAACCACAATGCGCATACGGACATCCTTGCAGGTCCGTCCGACGGCTCACGGCCGCTCCTTCGGATCAGGCCGGGATCCAGGAGAACGGCTCTACGGGGGGCTCCCTGCGGGCCCTGTGCGTGCTCTCCGCCGGCGCTACGCGGGAACGGCGTCCGCCGTGCAGCGCGCGGCGGTGTGCATCGGCATCTCGGTGAGGCCCGGGTAGTAGACGTGCAGGCTGACCGCCGGCTCGAGGGTGTCGTTGACGACCTCGTGCACATAGCCGGGTGCGAAGACCCGCTGGGAGCCTTCCGCGAGCGACCGCTCGCCGCTCTGGGTGCGCTCGGTCAGCTCGCCCTCGAGGACGGTGAGCACACCGGAGGAGGGTCCGTGGTCGTGCAGTCCGCTGCGTTGGCCGGGAACCCAGCTGAGCAGCCAGATCTCATAGCCGGGACCGGTGCGGAGCCGGTGGTACCAGCGGGAGGTGGCGTCGTATTCGACGAGATGCTCCCACTGCGCGCGATCGGCGGCGATGGAGCGGGCGAGCCCGGCGAACTCGGCCACGGTGGCCGGGTGCTCGGGGGCGGGCCGGAGAAGGTGCTGGACGGCGAGGATGTCGCCGGCGATCTGGAGGTCGCTGTCGCTGTTCACGGTGCGGGGGTTCCTCGGCAGAAGTGCGTGGGTGTCGCAGAGCAGGAAGAGGGTGAAGAGAACGCAGAAGCGTTGGCTGGAGCGCGAGGGCATCAACAGCTGGAACAGCAACAGCAACAGCGAGCCTGGACAGCGCTGCGGAACCCGCGGTGGCGGGTCGCAAGGGGCGCTGTGGTCGCTGGCATGGGATCAAAGGTGACGTGTCGGCTCGTCCACTGTCAACCCAATGACCGATTTGGCGGCAATGTTTCACCTTTTCCGGTTACTGCGAACGGAGAAAGGTTTGTGCAGTCGGTGGCGCGGAGACATGCGGCAGCAACTCTGCTCGCAAACGTCAACGAGGCCTGAAGTGATCGGACTGTGATCCGGATCGCTTCGCCGGCTCGACCGAAACAAGATCGATGTTTGAGTCGTCTTCCTTTCCGAGGGGGGCAGGGTGCGGAGCAGGCCGCTGGCATGTGTCACGATTTTGGTGATTTGAACACTTTCCGCATAGCCTTGGTTCCGCAGAGTGAATACCGGGCCCAATAGCAGATCTCGGCTTGACTGGCTCGGAGCCACACACTTGTAATTTCACTCGTGTCGTTCGGCCGAAATCGATCGCGGCAACATCACGGGGACGCAAAGACAGACGAGGGGCGCACATGACCGAGCTGTTCGAACAACTGCTGGTCGAGGACGCGGACGAGGAACTCGGCTGGCAGGAGCGCGCGTTGTGCGCCCAGACCGATCCCGAGTCCTTCTTCCCCGAGAAGGGTGGTTCCACCCGCGAGGCCAAGAAGGTCTGCCTCGCCTGTGAGGTCCGCTCGGAATGTCTCGAATACGCCCTCAACAACGACGAGAGATTCGGAATCTGGGGCGGCCTTTCCGAACGGGAGCGCCGGCGCCTGAAGAAGGCGGCGGTCTGAACAGCCCGAATCACCGTCCGATCGCCGTCCGGCCAAACGGTACAAGCGCGTCAACTGCATACGTAACGAACGGTCCGCGGTCTGTGGGTTGTCCACAGGCGGCGGACCGCATACATGCCAGCCGTTAGTGTGGGGCCCCGTCCGTGACGCACCACAGCCCCGACAGGGCGACCCCGGCCGGAGGGCCCGTACCTCAATGTCCGCCACCACAGCCGAGTTTGTTCCGGCAGCAGCGCCCGAGTTCCCGCGGCACGTCGTCACCGCCGTGCTCGTCTCTCACGACGGCGCGCGGTGGCTCCCCGACGCCCTCGCCGGACTCATCGGCCAGGAACGCCCCGTGCAGAACGTCGTCGCGGCCGACACCGGCAGCGCCGACGCCTCTGCTCAGTTGCTCACCGACGCCCTCGGCGCCGACCGCGTACTGCACCTCGCGCGCCGTACCGGCTTCGGAGCCGCCGTCGACGAAGCCGCCCGCACGGCCCGCGTCCTCGGCCCCGACGACCTCCCCTACCTGAAGCGGCCCAGCGGCTGGGACCCGGTCAGCAGGACCTGGCGCGACGACACCTACGACATGCCGGAGCTGCCGCACGGCGAGCCCGTCCAGTGGCTGTGGCTCCTCCACGACGACTGCGCACCCGAGCCCGACGCCCTCGCCGAGCTGCTGCGCGTCGCCGACTCTGACGAGTACGCCGCGATCGTCGGCCCCAAACTCCGCGGCTGGTACGACCGCAAGCAACTCCTCGAGACCGGCGTCTCCATCGCCAACAGCGGAAGGCGCTGGACCGGACTCGACCGCCGGGAACAGGACCAGGGCCAGCACGACCAGATCCGTTCCGTCCTGTCCGTCTCCTCCGCGGGCATGCTCGTCCGACGAGACGTCTTCGAAGAGCTCGGCGGCTTCGACCGGCGGCTGCCCCTCATGCGCGACGACGTCGACCTGTGCTGGCGCGCCCACTCCGCCGGGCACCGGGTCCTCATCGCACCCGACGCCGTCCTCAGGCACGCCGAGGCCGCCGCCCGCGAGCGCCGCACCGTCGACTGCGCCGGCCGGTCGGTCGCCAGTCCGCACCGCGTCGACAAGGCCGGCGCCGTCTACACCCTGCTCACCAACACCCGCGGCATCGCCTTGCCGTACGTACTGCTGCGCATCGTCTTCGGCACCCTGCTGCGCACCCTCGCCTACCTGGTCGGCAAAGTGCCCGGGCAGGCCGTCGACGAGGTCATGGGCCTGTTCGGCGTCCTGCTGCGCCCGGAGCGCATCCTGGCGGGACGACGGCGCAGACGGTCCGGGCGGGCGGTCGAGGCCGGCGAGCTGCGCCCCTTGTTCCCGCCACCTGGTGCGACCGTCCGCGCCACCGTCGAGCAGGTCGTCTCCGGCTTCGGCGGCTCGGACGCCGAATCCGGCGGCTCCCGGCACGGCGCCGTCGAGACCGGCCCCGGTGGCGACGACGCGGACTTCCTGGAGATCGAGCAGTTCGCCAGGCTGAAGAAGATCGCCCGCAAGCCGGGCCCGCTGCTTTTCGCCCTGCTGCTCGTCGCCTCCCTCGTCGCCTGCCGCGGACTTTTCGCCGGCGGTGCACTGGCCGGCGGCGCGCTGCTGCCCGCGCCCGCCGACATCTCCGACCTCTGGGGCCGCTACGCCGACAGCTGGCACCCGACCGGTACCGGCGGCACCCAGACCGCGCCGCCCTACCTCGCGGTCCTGGCAGTGCTCTCCGCGCTGTTCCTCGGCTCGACCGGCCTGGCACTGACCGTGCTGCTCGTCTGCTCGGTCCCGCTGGCCGGCCTCACCGCGTACTTCGCCTCCCGCCCCATGGTCGAGTCCCGGCTGCTGCGGGCCTGGGCGAGCGTGGCGTACGCCTTCCTGCCCGCCGCCACCGGCGCGCTGGCGACCGGGCGGCTCGGCACGGCGGTGCTCGCGATCGTGCTGCCGCTCATCGCGCGTGCGGCCGTCGCCGCCCACGGTCTGCGTCTGCGGGGAGACGGACGCGGCACATGGCGGGCCACCTGGGCGTACGCGCTGCTGCTCACCTTCGCCATGGCCTTCACGCCCGTCGTGTGGCCGATCGCGGTGGTCATCGGCATCGCCGTCCTCCTCCTGCGGCGGGACGACATCACCGCCTACGGGTTGCGCTTCCTCGCGGCCGTCGGCACGCCGGTGCTCGTCCTCGCCCCCTGGTCGCTGTCCCTGCTGACCAGTCCCTCCGCGTTCTTCCGCGAGGCCGGGCGCGAGTACGGCAGCGGCGCGGCCGGCGCGACCGACCTGCTCGGCATCAGCCCCGGCGGCCCCGGGACGGTAGGCGGCCTCCTGATGATCGGCGTCGTGCTGGCCGCGCTCGGCGCACTGCTGCGCGAGGAGCGCCAGTTCGCGATCCGCGGGGCCTGGACGGTCGCACTGGTCGCGCTCGTCTTCGCGGTGCTCGTCAACGGCTCCGGCGACACCGGCGCCGGCTGGGCCGGACCCGCCACCCTCGTCTACGGAATCGCGCTGCTCGCCGCCGCCGTGCTCGGCGCGGAGGGCGGACGCACCCGCGTCGCCGCCCAGAGCTTCGGCTGGCGACAGCCCGTCGCCGCCCTCGTGGCGCTGGCCGCGGGTCTCGCTCCGGTCGTCGCCGCGGCCAACTGGATGCTGAGCGGCGCGGGCGGACCGCTCGAGCGGCGCGACCCGGTCCAGGTGCCGGCGTTCGTCGCGGAGGAGAGCGACACCCGGGACCAGCCGCGCACCCTCGTCCTCGGGGGTACCTCGGCGGCCAAGGTGTCCTACACGCTCGTCCGGGGCTCCGGCGGCCGACTCGGCGACGCCGAGCTGACCGAGGCCGGGGGCGGCGACGCCCGCCTCGACAAGATCGTCGCCAACCTGGTCGCCGGCTCCGGCGCCGACCAGACAAGCCAGCTCAGCGGCTTCGCGATCCGCTACGTGCTGGTACGTGACGGAGCGCCCCGCCAGACCAGTCGCGTCCTCGACGCCACCCCCGGCCTGACCCGGCTCAGCCAGCTCGACGGCAGCGCCCTGTGGCGGGTGGACCGCCAGGTCGCCAGGGCCACGATCGTCACCGGCAAGGGCGACCCGCTGCCCGTGGCCTCCGACGCCGTGGAGGCGCACGCCGACATCC
This sequence comes from Streptomyces sp. NPDC027962, assembly GCF_055566095.1. Classification (NCBI taxonomy): domain Bacteria; kingdom Bacillati; phylum Actinomycetota; class Actinomycetes; order Kitasatosporales; family Streptomycetaceae; genus Streptomyces; species Streptomyces sp. NPDC027962. The sequence continues at coordinate 11,772 of NZ_JBVHTA010000041.1, read as the reverse complement.
CCGCCGGTGAAAGCGGGCGGATCCTGCGTATCGCTGACCGCGCCGCACAGGGCTGGCAGGCCACGCTCGACGGGACGCCGCTGAACAAGACCACCGTGGACGGCTGGGCGCAGGGCTTCGAGCTGCCCGCCGAGGGCGGCCGCCTGGACCTCACGTACGACGACCCGGCCGCTCACACGGCCTGGATATGGACCCAGGCGTTCCTCGCGTTCGTGCTGCTCGTCCTCGCAACTCCGGGCAGGCGCCGGGAGATCGACGACGATCTGCCGGAGGAGCCCGCCGCCGTACCGGACCAGCCGGTGTCCGGGGAGGGCCGCAGGGCCCGCAGGCTGCGGGCCCAGGCGGAGGCGGAAGCGGAGTCCGCGGAAACGGACGCGGGCGCGGAGCCCGGGCAGGCTCAGGAGCAGCCGCGGGCAGAGCAGCCCGCACCGTACGCGGCGGTGCCGCAGCAGCAGTACGGCGAGTGGGACACGCAGACGTACGCCGACGCCGGCTATGACACCTCGTACGGCCAGGGGCAGTACCAGGGCGGCGGTCAGTACGAGGGCCGGTCCTACGGCGACGGTCAGCAGTACGGCGGGGACCAGCAGTACGGCGACCCCCAGTACCAGCAGCCGCACCAAGGTGATCCGTACCAGGCCGACCCGTACCAGGCCGCTTCGTACGGCAACGGGCAGTACCAGCAGGACGGCCAGTTCCAGCAGCATCCGCAGGACGGCCAGTACGACCCCTACGGCTACGGCGACCCGAACGGCGGCCAGTACCCAGAACCCCCGGCACAAGCCCCGGGCAGGACGCGAGGCGAGTCAGAGTGAAGCGCACGACCATCTCCCTGATCGCGGTCGCCACGGCTCTCGCCGCGGTGACCGGCTTCGCCTCGCTGACGGCATCGGACGGCGGCGGGCCGGTGGCGGGCGAGGCTCCGGCACGGCTGCCCGTCGAACGTTCCAGCCTGCTCTGTCCGGCGCCGAGCAGCTCGGATCTCGCGGAGACGCAGTACACGGCGTTCACCCCGGCGGCGAAGGCGGGAGCAGAGGATGGCGTCGAGGCGGACTCCGCCGAACTGAAGCCGTCTTCGGCCACCCTGGCCGACCCGGACGCCGCGAAGGACGACAAGGACAAGGGCAAGACGGACGAGGAGAAGGACGAGGCGAAACAGTCCGCCTCCGACAAACCCCTTCTCGCGCTCAAGGAGCCCGGCAAGCCCGTCTCCGCGGAGAAGAGCGGCGGCCAGGCTCCCGCGCTCGTCGGTACGGCCACCGGCCGGCTCGCCCCTGGCTGGACCGCGCAGCAGACCACCACGGTCTCCGCGGGTGGTGGCCGTGGTCTCCTGGGCGTCAGTTGCACCGCGCCTGACACGGACTTCTGGTTCCCGGCCGCCTCGCTCGCCGACAAGCACCAGGACTACGTCCACCTCACCAACCCGGACGAGGGCGCCGCAGTCGTCGACATCGAGCTGTTCGGCAAGGACGGCGCGCTCAAGAGCGACCTGACCGAGGGCATCACGGTCCCCGGCGGATCGAGTGTCCCGGTCCTGCTCTCGACCCTGACCTCCGATCCGGCGGAGGACGTGACCGTCCATGTCACCACCCGTGCCGGCCGGGTGGGCGCTGTCGTGCGGTCCGCGGACGAGGACAGCGGCAGCGACTGGCTCAGCGCCTCGTCCGACCCGTCCGGCACGGCCGTGCTGCCCGGCGTCCCGGCGGACGCGACGTCGGTGCAGTTGGTGGCTTTCGCTCCCGGGGACGACGATGCAGAGCTGAAGCTCCAGCTGGCGGGGGCGACCGGCACCATCACCCCGGCCGGGCACGAGACGCTGCACGTGAAGTCCGGGATGACGGCGAGCGTCGACCTCCAGAACATCACCAGGGGCGAGGCCGGCTCGCTGATCCTCAGCCCCGCATCGGGCGGCCGGGCGACTCCGGTGGTCGCCGCGCTGCGCGTGGTGCGGGGCAAGGGTGACAAGAAGGAGATCGCGTTCATCCCGGCGACCGCGCCGGTGGGCGGGCGCGCCTCGGTGGCCGACAACCGGGCCAAGGGCGCCCTGCTGTCGCTGACTGCACCGGACAAGGCCGGGGAGGTCAAGGTCATCACATCGGCCGGCACGGAGGGTGGCAGCCCGACCGTCAAGACGTACAAGGTGAAGGCGGGCACGACGCTGGCCATCACAGCGCCCGTGCCCGCCGGGTTGAAGGGTTCGTACGCGATCACGGTCGAGACGGTCTCAGGCGGTCCGGTGCACGCGTCGCGGTCGCTGGAGATCGCCGAGGACGGCATCCCGATGTTCACGGTGCAGACGATGCCGGACGATCGGGGCACGGTGGCGGTGCCGAAGGCGGAGCAGGACCTGTCGGTGCTCGACGACTGACGCGATCGGGTGTACTTCGAGCCGGGCCCGACCCCGCGTGGTCGGGCCCGGTGTGTACCCCCAGGGAGCTCAGTCCTGCCCGTAGCGGGGGTCGACCGACTCGGGGGCCAGCCCCAGCAGCTCCGCCACCTGCTCGACGACGACTTCGTGGACAAGAAGTGCTCGTTCGTCGCGGTTCTTTGTCCGAATCTCGACCGGTCGGCGATAGATCATGATCCGTGCGGGCCGCTCCTTGTCCGCCGGGACGGCGTTGCCCAGCGGCACCGACTCCTCGGGCGAGCCCGGGACCTCCAGCACCAAAAAGTCGACATCGGCCAGCTGCGGCCAGCGCCGCTCGAGCCGCTCCACAGAGTCCAGGACCAGGTCGCGGAAGGTCTCGGCGCGGCTGGCGGAGAGCGGCACCTGCGGAGGGGCGACGGGCCCGCGCATGCCTCGCCCGTGCCGGTCACGGCGACGGGGCCTCGGCTCTGCCGGTCGGGGCGGTACAGGACTGTCCATCACTGACGCAGGGTAGCTCTCCCGGGCATGCGGCGATCGCCCCGGAGTCACCGGGCGACAGGCATGTCTCCAATTGAACATTCCAGCCATCGTTGGGCTCGATTCGGAGACTCTCGCGATCGGTGTTCTCGATGCCGTTGACCTGATTCACCCCAACTCATGACCACGCGGCGTGTGGCCGTCGCCCATGTGGTTCTCTTTCCGTGCAGGTCAGGCCAGTTGCTCGAGCTGCCCATATGTCCGATGTCACACGACGACACGGGGGAGTGACCTGGTGGAGAGTCGTCGCAGCCCGCTCAAGAGTGCGGTACCGTCCAACGTCGTGAGCCCTGTACGTCGCTGTTCGCGCACCGCGTGCGGCCGCCCTGCCGTCGCGACACTGACGTACGTCTATGCCGATTCGACTGCGGTCCTCGGTCCGCTCGCCACCTACGCCGAGCCCCACTGCTACGACCTGTGCGCAGAGCACAGCGAGCGGCTGACGGCGCCGCGCGGCTGGGAGGTCGTACGGCTCACGGACGGCTCCGCCCCGGCCCGCCCCAGCGGCGACGATCTCGAAGCACTCGCGAACGCCGTGCGCGAGGCGGCGCGCCCCCAGGGGCGCAGGGCGGAGGCCGGCGGCCAGGGGGGCCGGCGCTCGGCGGACCCGATGGAGGTCGCCCGCCGCGGCCATCTGCGGGTGCTGCGCTCGCCCGACTCCTGACCGCAGCCGGTTTCCCCTTTCTTTCCGGGCCTGTCGTAGCCGCGTCCGGTCCTGTCTTTTCCCGGCTCCGGTCCCTGTCAGTTGCTCCTTTCCGCTCCGGTCCCTGCTCCGCTCCGGTCCCTGCCCCTGTCCCCCTTCGGTCGCCGGCTGTTCTCCCGCACGATCGCGTGGCGCCACGCGCATGACTCCTTTCGAGCCGGGCCGCGAGCTCTTCGAGCCGGGCCGGGCGGCCGAACCCTTTCGTGCCGGTAGTTTGGTGACCACATGGACTTCAGAAGGGGTTGGGCCGTGGCTGTTGATCTGTCTGCGATCGTGAAGGCGTACGACGTCCGCGGGGTGGTGCCGGATCAGTGGGACGAGTCGCTGGCCGAACTGTTCGGCGCCGCCTTCGTCCAGGTGACGGGAGCGGACGCGATCGTCGTCGGTCACGACATGCGGCCCTCGTCGCCGGGGCTGTCGGGCGCTTTCGCGCGGGGCGCCGCGGCCCGGGGCGCCGACGTCACCCTCATCGGCCTCTGCTCGACCGACCAGCTGTACTTCGCCTCCGGGCACATGGGGCTGCCGGGCGCGATGTTCACCGCCTCGCACAACCCGGCGCAGTACAACGGCATCAAGATGTGCCGGGCGGGCGCGGCACCCGTCGGCCAGGACACCGGCCTGGCGGACATCCGCGAGCTCGTGGAGACCTGGTCCGAGCAGGGCGCGCCGGCCCCGGCAGGGACGCCCGGCACCGTGACCGAGCGCGACACGCTGGTCGACTACGCCGCCCACCTGCTGTCCCTGGTGGACCTGTCGGCCGTGCGGCCCCTGAAGGTCGTCGTGGACGCCGGCAACGGCATGGGCGGCCACACGGTCCCCACCGTCTTCGAGTCGCTGCCGCTCACCGTCGTCCCGATGTACTTCGAGCTCGACGGCACCTTCCCCAACCACGAGGCGAACCCGCTCGATCCGGCGAACATCGTCGACCTGCAGGCGCGTGTGCGGTCCGAGGGAGCGGACCTGGGCCTGGCCTTCGACGGCGACGCGGACCGCTGCTTCGTCGTCGACGAGCAGGGCGAGGGCGTCTCGCCGTCGGCGATCACCGCCCTCGTCGCCTCACGTGAACTGGCCAAGCACCCCGGCGGCACGGTGATCCACAACCTGATCACCTCGTGGTCGGTCCCGGAGGTCGTGCGCGAGAACGGCGGCACCCCGGTACGCACCAGAGTGGGGCATTCCTTCATCAAGGAGGAGATGGCCCACACCGGCGCGATCTTCGGTGGTGAGCACTCGGCGCACTACTACTTCCGCGACTTCTGGAACGCGGACACGGGCATGCTGGCGGCTCTCCACGTCCTCGCGGCGCTGGGCTCCCAGGACGGCACACTGTCCGACCTGGTCGCGCAGTACGACCGGTACGCGGCCTCCGGAGAGATCAACTCCAAGGTCGAGGACCAGTCCGGACGGGCGGCGGCGGTGAAGGCGGCATTCGCCTCCCGGCAGGATGTGACGGCCGACGAACTGGACGGGCTCACGGTGTCGGCCGCCGACTGGTGGTTCAACCTGCGCGCCTCGAACACGGAGCCGCTGCTGCGGCTGAACGTGGAGGCGCGCGACGAGGCGACGATGGCCAAGGTCCGCGACGAGGTGCTGGCGCTGGTGCGCGCCTGAGTCCGCCGGCACGGGTGGGGACGTCCGGTCCCCACCCGTGCACACCCCGCCCTCGCGCAACCGCGTCCGGCGGGCGCCTCCAGAACAAGCCGCACCCCGCCCCCCGGCGGTAGGCTGACGAGGCCTGATCCGCTTGACCGTCACCGCATGTCCGACGCGACCGCAACCGCTCCGTTTGATGTGTCACATGCCCGAAAGGACATCGCTGTTATGCCGCTCGAAGCCGGCCTCCTGGAGATCCTCGCCTGCCCGGCCTGCCACGCACCGCTGGACGACCGCACGGCAGCCGAAACACCCGAGCTGATCTGCACCGGCCAGGGCTGCGGCCTCGCCTACCCGGTCAGGGACGGCATCCCGGTGCTCCTCGTGGACGAGGCGCGCCGCCCCGCCTGAAGCTGTTGCAACACGCTTCAGGCGGAAGTTGTAGGGGACGGATCCGTCCCCTACAACCGCACTGACCCCTCGCACGCGTACGGCGATCGGAGGCCCACCCTCATGCTCGACGAGTCGCTCCTCGACGCTCCGGAAGCCCTGGCCCGCGCCGACCGCAGAGGTCTTCTGCGCGGCGCGGCCGAGGCAGGAGCCCGGGTGCGTACCGCAGCCCGGCACGCCGACGAAGCCGGCATCGCCAAGCTCACCCCGGAGGGCCGCCCGCGCGCCGTCCTCGTCGCGGGCCCCGGCACCGCCGCGCTCGGAGTCGCGGACCTGATCGGCGCCCTGGCCGGCGCCTCCGCACCCGTCATCGCCCTGCGCCCCACCGGTGTCGCGCATGCGGCAGGGGCCCTGCGCTGGGCTCTGCCCGGCTGGGCGGGCTCGCTCGACCTGCTGCTCCTGACGACCACCGACGGCAGCGAACCGGGGCTCGCGCTGCTCGCGGAGCAGGCCTACCGGCGTGGCTGCACCGTCGTCGCCGTCTCTCCGCAGCGCTCACCGCTGGCGGAGGCGGTGGACGGGGTGCACGGCCTGGTCGTTCCCATGGCGACCGCGCCGTACGAGGCGTACGAGGAGGTGCAGGCAGCCACGCCCGGCGCGCTGTGGGCGCTCTTCACGCCGCTTCTCGCGCTCCTCGACCGCGTGGGCCTGATCGAGGCGCCGCCGGAGACGGTCGCCAAGGTCGCCGATCGTCTCGACCACACGGCGGAACGGTGCGGGCCCGCCATCGCGACGTACAGCAACCCGGCCAAGACGCTCGCCGCCGACCTGGCCGACAGCCTGCCGCTCATCTGGACCGAAGGCCCCGGGGCTGCCCCGGCGGGCCGCCGGTTCGCCGCGGTCCTGGCCGAGCTCGCGGGACGCCCCGCGCTCGCCGCCGAGCTGCCGGAGGCGCTGCCTGCCCATGGCGTCCTTCTGGTGGGCGACTTCGCGGCAGGCGCCGACCCCGACGACTTCTTCCGTGACCGGGTCGACGAGCCGCAGGCGCTGCGGGCCCGTGTCGTGCTGCTGCGCGACCGGCCGGTCGGCGGCCTCACCGCGGCGCCCGCCGCGCGTGAGCTCGCACTCAGCCATGACACGCCGATCAGCGAACTCGAGCCGGAGGACGGCTCGGAGCTCGAGTCGATCGCCGAGTTGCTCACCATCACCGACTTCGCGGCGGTGTACCTGGCCCTCGCGTCCTCGGGCAACCACCAGACGTAGACACGTCGGCCTCGCGCCGCAGCAGCGCCTCGTCGGCCGGTACCCGCATCACGACGCAGCCCCATCACGCGGCATCCGCACGAAGACGCGCCCGCATCACGACGCGCCCGCATCACGACGCGCCCGCACCACGACGTACCCGCACCACGACGTACCGATGAAGGACCAGGGAACATCATGGATCGCCTCGTCAACACCGTGCGCCCCTACGCCTGGGGGTCCACGACGGCCATTCCGGAGCTGCTCGGCGTCGCCCCGACCGGCGAGCCACAGGCCGAGATGTGGATGGGGGCCCACCCGGGAGCGCCGTCCCGCGTGACCCGCGGCGGGGCCGCCGACCAGCCGCTCTCCGAGGTCATCGCCGCCGCACCCGACCGGGAACTCGGCGAGGCGGCCGTCGCCAAGTTCGGTCCTCGTCTGCCGTTCCTCCTCAAGATCCTTGCGGCCGGCGCCCCGCTCTCCCTCCAGGTGCACCCTGATCTCGCCCAGGCGAGGGACGGCTACGGCGCGGAGGAGAGCGCTGGCGTCCCCATCGACGCGCCGCACCGCAACTACAAGGACGCCAACCACAAACCCGAACTGATCTGTGCGCTGACGCCGTTCGACGGCCTGTGCGGCTTCCGCGCACCCGCCGAGTCGGCCGAGCTGCTCGCCGGTCTCGACGTCGACTCCCTCAAGCCGTACGTCGACCTGCTGCACGCCCATCCGGAGGAGGGAGCCCTCCGCGAGGTGCTGACCGCCGTACTGACCGCGGACCGCGAGGAGATGGCGCACACGGTCACGGAGGCCGCGGCGGCCGCCGAGCGGCTCGGCGGCGACTACGCGCCCTACGCGGCACTCGCCCACCACTATCCAGGCGACCCCGGTGTCATCGCGGCGATGCTGCTCAACCACGTCCGACTGCAGCCCGGCGAGGCCATGTTCCTGGGCGCCGGCGTGCCGCACGCCTATCTCGACGGCCTGGGCGTCGAGATCATGGCCAACTCCGACAACGTGCTGCGCTGCGGGCTGACCCCCAAGCACGTGGATGTCCCCGAACTCCTGCGCATCGTCCGCTTCGAGGCGACCGAGCCCGGCATCCTGCGCCCCGAGGTCTCCCCGTCCGGCGAGGAGGTCTACGACACTCCTGTCGACGAGTTCCGGCTGTCCCGTTACGTGTTGGCGCCGGACGCCGAGCCCTGTGACGTCACCGCGTCCGCACCGCAGATCCTGCTGTGCACGGCGGGCAGCGTCACCGCCGGCGAACTGACCCTCGCGCCCGGCGAGTCGGCGTTCGTGCCCGCAGGGGAGCAGGCGGAGATCTCGGGCACGGGCAAAGGCTCCGGAACCGTCTTCCGCGCAACAGTGGTGGCCTGAGTCGGCACCGCCGGCGGGTGCTGCAACAATGGCGCACCGCAAAGACCGGGCAAAGGACCGGTCGGCGATACGTACGAAGGGACATCCGGCAAACATGAGCGCGTCAGGCGGTACCAAGGCGATCGTGGCGGCACTCGCCGCCAACCTCGCAATCGCGGTGGCCAAGTTCGTGGCGTTCCTGTTCAGCGGGTCGTCGTCGATGCTTGCGGAGAGCGTCCACTCGCTGGCGGACTCGGGCAACCAGGGACTGCTGCTCCTGGGCGGGAAGAAGGCCCAGCGCGAAGCGACGCCGCAGCATCCCTTCGGATACGGGCGCGAGCGCTACATCTACGCGTTCCTCGTCTCCATCGTGCTCTTCTCCGTCGGTGGCATGTTCGCCATCTACGAGGGCTACGAGAAGATCAAGCACCCCCACGAGATCGAGGCCTGGTACTGGCCGGTGGGCGTCCTCGTCTTCGCGATCATCGCTGAGACGTTCTCCTTCCGGACCGCCATCAAGGAGTCCAACCTCGTGCGCGGCAAGCTCAGCTGGACTCAGTTCGTGCGCCGCGCCAAGGCCCCCGAGCTTCCGGTCGTCCTCCTCGAGGACCTGGGCGCGCTGGCCGGTCTGTTCCTCGCCCTCGGCGGTGTCGGCCTGGCGCTGGCCACAGGCAACGGCGTCTGGGACGGCATCGGCACCCTGTGCATCGGTGTCCTGCTGATCGTGATCGCGATCGTGCTGGCCGCGGAGACCAAGTCGCTGCTGCTCGGCGAGGCCGCCGGTCTCGACGACATCGAGAAGATCAAGGCCGCGACGGTCGACGGCGAGACGGTCACACGCATCATCCACATGCGCACGCTTCACCTCGGCCCCGAGGAACTGCTGGTCGCGGCGAAGATCGCGGTCGAGCGGCACGAGACCGCGGACGAGGTCGCGAACGCGATCGACGCCGCGGAGGCCCGCATCCGCGCAGCCGTGCCGATCGCGCGAGTGATCTACCTCGAGCCGGACATCTACAACGAGTCGGCGGCCGCGGCGGGCGCCGACTCGTCCAAGTCCTCGGGCGGCGAAGGCCACTGAGGCCTCGCGGCGCGGGAGCGCGGTAGCGCGAAAGTGCCGGACAGGGTCCCGGACCTGACGGTCCGGGACCCTGTCCGTTCAGCCCCGTTGCTGGGGCGGGGTTGCTGTGGGGTGGATTCGGGCCGTCCGCTTGCCGCCGCGTGTGCGACATGTGCGCTCGGGGCGCGCGCTGCCGGTTCAGGCGTACACAACCGGGAGCAGCCGCCCTGACAGCCACTCGGCGGGCCCGCAACCCGCCCCGGTCAGGCCGGCCGCGACCCCGAGCATCGCGCCGAGGCCGAGCGCAACCGGGACGGTGTTGTCCTCGAGCACCCGCTCCTGCACGGCGGACACCGGCACGGTCCCGCCGTGGGCGCCGCGCAGACGATGCACGGCGCCCGCACCCTACGGGACGGACCTGACGCACGATCACGAGACGTGGCGGGCGCTCCCGGTGCGCTACCGGATCTCGCGCAGCATGGTGAGGACAGCGGCTTCGTCCGGCGCCCCGGTCAGCCGCTCACGGAACTCGTGTCCATGAGCTTGCGCGACAGCATGGCCAGAATCCGCAGGTGCTCGTCGCCCGCAGCCGCCTCCGGAACCGTGATCATGAAGATCAGCTTGGCCTCGGTGCTGTCGAGCGACCCCCACTCCAGCCCTCCGAGGACCGCGCGTAGCCGACGATCGGCGACGTGACGGCGTCGGTCTCGGCGTGGGGAATGGCGATCTCCTCGCCGAGCCCCGTCGTTCCCTGCTCTTCGCGCGCGAACGCGGCCTGCACCAGCGCCCCGGGGTCGGCGACCTTGCCGGTGGTGGCGAGCATCGCGGCCATCTCACGGATGGCGGAGTCCTTGTCGGCGGCCTCGAGCCGCACCTTGACGGTCTGCGCGGTCAGATAGCCGGACAGGACCTCGTCCGCATGCTCCGCCTCGGCCGCTGCTGCTGCGGGGCGGCGGGCGCGGTTGCCCTGACGGCCTTCGCCTCCTGGACTGCCGGGGCGCTTGTGGCCCTTGCGCCGGCACTCGCCGTATCGGGCACGAGAGCCTCGGCTCCGGCACGGCCTCCGGCGCCTGCTACGGCACCGCTTCCTGCTGTGGCACTGGCTGTGGCGGCACCGATGGGGACGAGGGCAGGGGCGGTGCGACGGCTACCGCGCTCGTTGATACCGATCAGCGCATGGCGGGCATCGCAAGCAGCTTCAACTTCCGCTGCACGCTCGCCGGACTGGTCACGTGGTTCTCCTAACGCTCGTCCTGCGATGGTTGCGCTGGTACGGATGCCTCCGGTCCCGCAGCAGGATGTCGCAGCATCGCGCAACGGATTCCGGCCATGACCAAAGCCCCCGGTCGCGCTGCTTCTCCCCGCCACGGCCCCAGCGAACTGGCTGGAATCCGCACAGGGGCGGGCTGGGGTCGGCTGGGCCGATCGGTGTAGATTCGTAACCAGTCAGACGTCGCTGCTGATGGCGGTCGGGCGGTCCCGTGCGGACCGACCGAGGGAGAGAGGGCCTCCGACGGACTGTCCTGTGGACTCCCGGGCATTCGTATGCCCTGGCCGCCGCAGAGCCAGCCGTAACCACCCTCGACCCGAACCACGAGGAGCAGCTCGCATGTCGACTGTCGCCAATGGCCAGGACTTCAAGGTCGCCGACCTTTCCCTCGCCGTCTTCGGCCGCAAGGAGATCACCCTCGCCGAGCACGAGATGCCCGGCCTGATGTCGATCCGCAAGGAGTACGCCGCGGCCCAGCCGCTCGCCGGCGCGCGCATCACCGGCTCCCTGCACATGACCGTTCAGACCGCCGTGCTGATCGAGACCCTGGTCGCACTGGGTGCCGAGGTGCGCTGGGCGTCCTGCAACATCTTCTCCACCCAGGACCACGCCGCCGCCGCCATCGCGGTCGGCCCGAACGGCACCGTTGACGACCCGCAGGGCGTCCCCGTCTTCGCCTGGAAGGGCGAGACGCTCGAGGAGTACTGGTGGTGTACCGAGCAGGCCCTGACCTGGCCGAACACCCCCACCGGCGGCCCGAACATGATCCTCGACGACGGTGGTGACGCCACCCTCCTGGTCCACAAGGGTGTCGAGTTCGAGAAGGCGGGCGCGGCTCCCGACCCCGCCACGGCGGACAGCGAGGAGTACGGCTACATCCTGCGCCTGCTCAACCGCACCCTCACCGAGAACCCGCAGAAGTGGACGCAGCTGTCGTCCGAGATCCGCGGTGTGACGGAGGAGACCACGACCGGTGTCCACCGTCTGTACGAGATGCACCGTGACGGCACGCTGCTGTTCCCGGCGATCAATGTGAACGATGCGGTCACCAAGTCGAAGTTCGACAACAAGTACGGCTGCCGGCACTCGTTGATCGACGGCATCAACCGTGCGACCGATGTGCTGATCGGTGGCAAGACGGCGGTCGTGTTCGGGTACGGCGATGTGGGCAAGGGCTGTGCGGAGTCGCTGCGCGGCCAGGGTGCGCGGGTGATCATCACGGAGATCGACCCGATCTGCGCGCTGCAGGCGGC
>NZ_JBVHTA010000040.1:0-78651 GCF_055566095.1 Streptomyces sp. NPDC027962 | reverse complement strand
CCCGCGGAGCGGGTTCCATCGCGCTGCGCGCGATGCCAGCAAGCCGGTCTCGCTTCGCTCGACCGGCTGACGGCCCGCTCCGCGGGCCGTGGCCTCGACTTCGTCTCGGCCGGCCTTCCGCTGCGCTTCAGGCCTGGCGAACTCGCTTCGCTCGCACGCCTGTTGAGCAGCGCTCCGCGCCTGCTCAACCGCCCGCTTGTGGGCTTGACAGGCCGTCCGCTCCGCTCCCGGCCCGAAAGGCCGGCTCCGCCGGCAGCTGGCTAGGAGGGGGTGGGTCAATCGAGTGCTCACCGAAGGGCTGACTGGACGTCATGCTCCGTGGCCTACTCCGAACGTGGAGTGGTTCCCTATGGAGAAGCCCTGGGGAACGCGAGCGCCTTGGCTACTGATGTTCTCAGGTGATGCAGCATGTAGAGTTGAGCGAAGTAGGGAACATCCTCTCGGTTCGAGATGGAGGTCTGCCGGATTCGATGGCGAACGGATTGAGGGTATCCGAGGTGTCTGGAGCGAAGGTTTCGCACACGGACTGCGCAGTCTATGTCGATGCGCAGGATCGATCAGCTCTGGTCGAGCTCCTGGCTTCCGTGGCCTACGGCGGTGAGGCTCCGGGGTCCTGCGGGTGGGTCCGATGCACCTGGCTGTCGCGCACAACGACTACGCGACAGCCAGGTCGGCCTGCTCAGGTTCGGGCTTCTTGCAGTGGGAGTTTGTCCTTGAGTGTGAAGCGTTTCCCGGCGCAGGGGGCGTCGAGACGGTTGCTGCGGTCACGGTGGCGCTCGAGACGCTGTGGCGTGCCGGATACCGGGCGGTGGCTGCGTGTGACTTCGAGGACGAGCTACCGGCGGGCAGAAAGATGCAGCGTCCTCTTGTGCCTTTGGCAGCCGCGCCGGCAACGGGTCCGAGGTGGAAGCGGTTGGTTGCCTGGACAGTTCGGAAAAGGGGCGGTGAGTCTGCGTGATCAGGCTCAGAGAACATCAGGTAGAAGCAAATTCGCGTATCCGGAATTGGGTCGGTTTCCCTGCAAGGTCAGATGTACCTGTTCAGGGCGCTCGTGCCACTGTCGTGTCAGCGACCGGTTCCGGTAAGACGTACACCGCTGCTGCGGCCGCGCGCGAGTGCTTCCGGGGCGGTCGGATCCTCGTCATGGTGCCCACCCTCGATCTGCTCGTGCAGACCGCCCAGGCGTGGCGCCGGATCGGCCACAACGGCCCGATGGTGGCCGTCTGCTCACTGGAGAAGGACGAGGTCCTGGAGCAGCTTGGGGTGCGGACGACGACGAACCCGATCCAGTTGGCGCTGTGGGCCGGCGCCGGGGCGGTCGTGGTGCTGGCGACGTATGCCTCCCTGGTCGATCGGGAGGATCCGGGGGATGTCACTGGTCAAGGGAAGGTGCGCGGGCCGATCGAGCAGGCTCTGGCCGGTGGTGCGCTGCTGTATGGGCAGCGCATGGAGCCGTTCGACTTGGGGGTGGTGGACGAGGCACATTCGACCGCGGGAGACGTCGGCCGGCCTTGGGCCGCGATTCATGACAACGAGCGTATTCCTGTGGGATTCCGGCTCTATCTGACGGCCACCCCCAGGATCCTGGCTGCGGCCCGGCCGCCGAGGGGCAGGGATGGCCAGGAGCTGGAGATCGCGTCAATGGCCAGTGACCCGGACGACACGTACGGGGAGTGGATTTACGAGCTCGGGCTGTCCGAGGCGATCGAGCGGGGCATCCTCGCGCCGTTCGAGATCGACGTCCTGGAGATCGAGGATCCGGACTATTACGTCGGTCTTTCCCCCGACGAGATGCGCGGCCGGCGTCTGGCTCTGCTGCAGGCTGCGCTCCTCGAGCACGCCGCCCGGCACAACCTGCGCACCGTCATGACCTTCCACCAGCAGGTCGAAGAAGCCCGCGCGTTCGCCGCGAACCTGCCCGCGACGGCAGCCGACCTGTACCACGACGAGGTGTCCGCTCACGCTCTCGGCGAGGCGGACACGCGCCCGCCGTCACCGATCGGCGCGCAGGCAGGCGAGCTGGAGCCTGACCGGCACGTGCCACCGGACCGGGTGTGGGCCCAGTGGCTGTGCGGTGACCACCTCGTGGCCGAGCGACGTGACGTCATCCGGCAGTTCGCGAACGGCATCGACGCCGACGGCAAGCGTGTCCATCGGGCGTTCCTCGCATCCGTCCGCGTACTCGGCGAGGGAGTCGACATCGTCGGCGAACGCGGAGTGGAGGCCATCTGTATCGTCGGCTCACGCGGCTCGATGGTGCAGATCGTGCAGAACATCGGGCGCGGGCTCAGGCCGAACCCGGACGGCACCACCAAGGTGTGCCGCATCATCGTGCCCGTCTTCCTCACCCCCGGTGAAGACCCCACCCACATGGTCGCCTCCGCCAGCTACCAGCCGCTCGTCGACCTTCTTCAAGGGCTGAGAAGTCACTCCGAACGCCTCGTCGAGCAACTTGCCTCCCGCGCCCTGACCCGCCGGCAGCAGACGACCCGTCGGATCCACCTGCGGCGCGACGCGGACGGGCACATCATCGAACCGGGCCAGGCGCAGGCCGAAGAGAGCGGCGTCATGCGGGACGACGCTGGCGTGGAGTCGGTGCTGAACTTCGCCTCACCGCGGGATGCGGCCACGATCGCCGCGTTCGTCCGCACCCGCGTCATCCGGCCCGACTCCCTCGTCTGGCTCGAAGGGTTCGAGGCCCTGCGCCGCTGGCGTGCCGAGAATGGCATCACCGGACTGTATGCCGTGCCGTACGACACGGACGTCCCGCTCGGTGTCACCCGCTTTCCGCTGGGCCGATGGGTGTCCGAACAGCGCCGCACCTACAAGACGGGGCAACTTGACGAGCACCGGCGGGCGCTGCTCGAGGAAGAGGGCATGGTGTGGGACCCCGCCGACGAGGTATGGGAGACCAAACTCGCCCTCCTGCGCTCCTACCACCGCTCCCACGGTCACCTCGCCCCCAAACAGAACACCATCTGGGGCACCAGTGACACGGACCAGCAGCCCATCGGACAGCACCTGGTCAACCTCCGCCGCCCCGGCGGCCTCGGCAAAAACCCCGAACGTGCCACCCGCCGCGCCGAACAACTCACCGCCATCGACCCCGACTGGAACTGCCCCTGGCCCGTGGACTGGCAACGCCACTACGCCGTCCTCCGCGACCTCGCCGAAGACGAACCCGGCGGCCTCCTCCCCCACATCCAGCCCGGCGTGCTGATGGACGGCGACGACCTCGGCCACTGGCTCGCACGGCAACGCGAAGCACACACCTGGGCACAGCTCTCCGACGAACAGCAAAAGCGTCTGACCACACTCGGTATCCAACCCACCGAACGGCCCGCACCCGGCACGAAGACAGCAGCAGGAGAACCTGGGAAACCGTCGGCGGCCTTCCAACGAGGCATCACCGCCCTGGCGCAGTACATCGCCCGCGAAGGTGCCCAGCAGGCAGTGCCGAGGGGACACGTCGAACCAATCGTCATCGACGGCCAGGAACACGAACTGAAGCTAGGCATCTGGTACAGCAACATCAAAACCCGCCGCGACAAGCTCACCCTGCCCCAACGCGCCGCACTCACCCACCTCGGCATCGACTGGGCGTAGAAACTCCGCCCTAGTTGTCAGAGCAGGCCCTTACAGTCGCTAGGTGACAAGCAGATGGAGACGGCTAAGTGACCGTCTGGCAGGGAGGACCGAGCCAGAGCCCCTATGGGCGGAGGGGCCGGGCTGCTGTGCTACCGGCCAGGCCTTCCCGCCCGCCTGTGCTACCGGCTGCGTCGGCATACCGACCGCAAGGGCGAGCGCCGCTCGCTCGGCGAGAGCGACTACATCCGCCTCCTCGACTCAGCGAGTTGGAGACTCTGCTCCGCCAGCGGCTCAAGGCGATGCAGTACCGGCACAGCATCCTCAGCGGATTCCTCGCCGGGACCGGCCTCGCACTCGACAGACCGAACCGACCCTAATACGACGAAGTCAGTAAACGCCAAGCTCAGGAGTAGGGCCCTTGTCCCGGCGGCAGGGTTGGACCGTGCGAAGACTTCAATCAGCCAGCGACGCTGGTGGGTGCCGTCGCGGTGTCGCGGTGCATGATGTGGCCGGTGGCGGTGAACGCCTCATTGCCGACCAGCGGGCCGGTCCGGGTCTCCGTGACGATGAATCCCTCGCCGGCGTAGAGCGCCTCGGCGGCTGGGTTGCCGTCGAGCACGGTGACTTCAACCCTCGGTCCGGCAGCGGCAACGGCGTGGCGCAGCAGTGCCCTGCCGATCCCCTGCCGGTAGCACTGCGGGTCGACGTACAGCCAGGTGACCTCGTCGTCGTCGAGCGCGACGAAAGCGGCTACTCTCCCGTCGGCCTCCGCCACCCACAACTGGCCGTCGAACAGCCCTTCCTGCTCAGCGGTCTGCGCGAGCGTCAGGAACGCCTCGACACCGGCGGAGTTGCGCAACTCGTCAAGGCGCGCGGCATCGTGAATTCGCGCGATCGCGTCCCAGTCATCGTTGGCATACGGCCGAATCTCGATCTTCACGGGCGGCATGCGCACCATCCTCACGGTCCACCCACAGCCGGCGCAACGCGTTTACGCCGCCACCGCGGCACGCGGCGGGAGCGGGATGACCCCCGCAGATCACGAGTGCTGAACTGCCGCGTAGTGCACGGCACG
The DNA here is from genome assembly GCF_055566095.1 of Streptomyces sp. NPDC027962. Lineage (NCBI taxonomy): Bacteria > Bacillati > Actinomycetota > Actinomycetes > Kitasatosporales > Streptomycetaceae > Streptomyces > Streptomyces sp. NPDC027962. The sequence goes on along the minus strand of NZ_JBVHTA010000040.1, from coordinate 73,988 downwards.
TCGCTGAGCCGCCCCTGCGCCCAGCCGCCGGCCGACTGCCAGGCGCGCCGGATACCGCATGCATCCGGCGTACCAGAGGGTGCACCCGTTCGTCCATGTGCCGCATGGAGGGGTCCGCCGGGAAGCTGACCGGCAGGGGCTATTTCGGGCATTCGGGCCGGGCGGCGAGCGACGGCGCCGTGGCATGCTGTGGCCCCGCCGGGCCGCGCAAGGGAGCAGTGTCAACTGCCCGTGGAATGCCGGGGAGGTTTCTTGATCATCACATGCGCACAACTGGACGATCTGCCCATGCTGTTGTCCTTCCGCGATGAGGCGGCGGCCTGGCTCGGTGAGCTCGGTACCGACCAGTGGCGCCGTCCCTACCCGGCAGACCGCCTGCGGGCAGCCGTCGAAGCGGGGCAGACGTTCGTGGTGCGCGATGGCGAGGTGACCGCCGCCACCGTCACCTTGGCCCCGGTTCCCCCGGAAGGGCTGTGGACCCCCGAGGAGGAGGCCGACCCCGCGCTGTACATCAGCAAGCTCACCGTGGCCCGCTCACACGCCGGGCAGAACCTCGGCGGGCGGCTGCTCGACTGGGGCGGGCACAGGGCGTGCCGGTCTCGGGCGGCGTGGGTCAGGCTGGACGCCTGGACGACGAACCGGGCCCTGCACCGCTATTACCTCCGTCAGGGCTTCGAACACGTCCGCACGGTCCTTGAAGGCAGCGCGGTCAGCGGCGGTCCGCGAGTGTCCGGCTGGCTCGCCCAGCGCGCGGCCCGCCCGGCGGAGCATGGTTTCGCGGACCGGACGGTGCCGGCCTGACGCGGCGGGGGCAGGGGCGGCAGGGTGCGACAGCCTCGAACTCGGGAGGCACTACCGCCCTGAGGATCACCTCTGCAGGGGGACACTCCTGTCCTCGGGCGGAGCCGCGATGCGCCGCGGAGTCATCAGGGCGGCCAGATGCTCGAGGTCCTCGTAGAGCCGCGGCTCACAGCGGGCGCGCCTCTGGCGCTCGATCCATGGTCGGTAGCCCTCCCAGATGGCGATGACCGAGCCGCCCCATGCCTGGTCGATGACTCGCAGGTCGAACGCGTCCGACCGCGCGGCCACGCCGAGATGGTTGTAGATCGTCAGGTAGGCGTAGACGAGTCGTGTCGCCGTCCGGTCACCCGCGTCCATTCGGCCGATCAACGCGGAGACGGCCGTGGGGTCCCGCTCGTCGGGGATGCCCTCGTCGCGCAGTTCCTTGCGCCTGTCCATGGTGGCGGCGAGGTACTCCACCGTCGCCTGCTTGCGCCGTCGGTCATGGTCGAGTGTCGTGGCGCGCGACAGCATCACGAGCTGCCACAGCACCGCGCCGAAGGCGACAGCACTTACCAGGAGGGCACCAAACGAGGCGACCAGGGACCAGCGCTCATACGACGTCACGACCGCACACCCTACGCAACTCGCCGATGTCGCACACCGGTTCCTTACCTTCGGCCGGGCAAGGCAGCCGTCCATCAGGGGGCGGCGGGGCCGCCCGCGCCGGGAACCTCCCGGGCCCGGACGGCCACGCTCAGGACCTCCTCGCGCCCGGAGCGGCTGCCGACGCCAGTAGTAGAAGCTGGACCGGGCGATGTTGAGGATGCTGCACAACCGCTTCACGCCGTAGCGGCGCTGATGGTCGGCAACGAACTGGAAGCGGTTCAGGAGCCGTCAACCAACTACTGCCTGACTTGATGTCGCTTTCGTAGTCGGTGATCACGTTCTGGAGGGCGTCGATCGTGCGGGGTGGGTGGGTCCGGCGGGGCTGGGTGAGGGCTGCGGTGATGTCGGGGGCAGCGGCAAAGGCCAGCAGGGGCATAGTCCGGTGGGCGTGGTAGCTCAGGGTGTTGCGGTCCCGGCCGTGCAGCCGGGCCGTCAGGGTGAGGGTGACGGTGTTGCGACGGCTCAGGACGGCGGCCAGGACGCGGTGGCGGTGGTCGAGGAAGCCGAAGCCGGGGTGTGGCGTGACGGCTTGACGCGAAGACCCGACCGGCGAATTTCATGCCTTTTCAACTACCTTCCTCCTGCATCGGCCGGAAAGGTGCTGTCTCGGTCGAGAAGTCACGGCTCATTAACGGTGGTAAGGTCGCCCGGCTCGGCGACGGCTCCCGCAGGCGAACTGCCGCTAAACCCGCATCGTCACGAACTCCAAAGCGCCTGGATCGCCCTTTTGCGTCAGTTTTCCCAATCCTCGATGTCCGAAGTGAGGGTCATCGATGTGATGCTCTCGCGGCTCCTGAGCAACGCTGCAAGCTCCGTAGCCGAGAAGAAGGAGACTCTGATGCGTCGCTCTGCCACCAAGCTCAGCTGCGTCGCGGGTGGGGTCGCCGGCGTCCTCGCTCTGACAGCCGGTCCTGCCGCAGCCAGTACGCCGCACAGCCTGTACCCGCCCTCCGCCATGGTGCTCACCGCCGGTCAGGGGGAGAGCGCAGCAACAGCGACCGTCGAACGGGCGGTCACCCTCACCTGCAACCCGACTGTCGGCGGAACCCATCCGGACGCCGAGGCCGCATGCGCGGACCTGGAACGCGCCCATGGCCGGCCCGCGCTCACTCTGAATGACGACTCGGATCACGCTTGCCCGCAGATCTACGCTCCCGTCACCCTCACAGCTGACGGCGTGTGGGAGGGGCGCCGAGTCTCTTTCGAGCGAACGTTCCCCAACAGCTGCGTGGCGGACTCCCGAGCCACGACCCTGTTCGACTTCTGACACGTGGCATCGGCAACGCATAGCAGGCCAGGAGGGTGGTCCGACCCCATGGGGCCGGACCACCTTCCTTCTGGCTCCGGCCGACTCTCGGGCGGCGTCCGCGGCGCGGCGACTGACGAGCGACGCGTTGCAGGACCGCTGACGGGTCCACGACGTGCGGCGGTCGCGGGGAGTGACAGGACGATGGGGCCTTGGCGCGGTGTCCCGAACCCTCGGGCAGGACATCGCTTGGCACGTTCCTTCCGGACGATTCTCCCTCCTGGAACCCCACTTGACTAACCGCCGGTCGCCGTTCCTCGGTAGTGGGCGTTGGATCGCATCTACGCCGACCCACGGCGCCCCGGCCGCCTGCCCGTCCGAGACCGACGGGGCGCCACATCACGGCGAACCTTTCATCGTCGGCAGCCGCTGGGCCAGCAGCGTCGAGCGCGGGAAAACCGTCTTCCTGCGGATGAACGACCACGACGGCGGCCTCAGTGTGACACCAAGGACTCCCTGTCGGTCAGCTCCTACGGGACCAACAGCTCCACGGGCGACCTCGCCGTGAAGAACCAGTACGGCGACCCCAAGACCCGGCATGGCCCTTTCGAAAGGCGCCTGTGACGGCGTTTGACGGGCTGCAGCACTCCGCGTGTTGCAGCCCGTCTACCCGGCGGACACCGCCCTCACCACCACCCGCGTCGGTGAGCAGCGGCGTTCGGCCGAGGGACAGGGCCAGGAGGTAGCGGCATCGTTTCGGTCTGCTCGGGTAGCCAGAGATGCTTCCGGCCCCCTCGTCGCCTGGGCTTCGAGGGGCCGGAGTTGGTAGCGGGGGCAGGATTTGAACCATGCGACCTCTGGGTTATGAGCCCAGCGAGCTACCGAGCTGCTCCACCCCGCGTCGGTGGGACCACTGTACGTCAACGCCGGCCCGCGCGACGGTGGATTTCCCGGCGCACTGGGGAGCGAGGGCGAGCACGCTGACTCCGCGCGTCAGGTTCTTGGTCACAAGCAGCATTGATATCGCTCGTGGCGGCTTGTCGGGTGTCGGCTCACCCGGGCGGGCGTGTGTGAGTTCACCGCCGGAACGATTCGATCCTGCGGCCGAGTTGGTGTCCTTTGCCACGTCACTGAGCAGGGCCGCTTTGTTGTGAGCGGCTGGGTGGTCGTTGATCCAGGGCAGGCCGCCGATGTCGAGACGTGCTTGGGCTCGGGTGACGGCTAGGTAGGCGAGGCGTGCTTCGCTGTCTTCGATGGGGCCGGGGGTGGGGCGGCCATCGGCGTCTTGTTCGTTGGTGTCCTTGGGCGGGGTGAAGTCGGGAGCGATCTTTACGGTGTTCCACTCGCGGCCTTTGGCGCGGTGGGCGGTGGAGATGGTGATCTGCGCGGTGTTCTCGGGTGCGAGTTGGTCGACGGCGGTGAGGACGTGTCGGCGCCGTGCTGGTCGATGAGGTCGACGAAGGGTTTGAGGTCGCGGCCTGCCGGGTCGAAATCGGCGTAGTCCTGGAGCTCGCCCCAGGTGGGGATCAGGATGAGTTCGGGGTGCCAGGTGCGGTGTCCTTCCTGGAGGTCTCGGGCGGTCGTGGCCAGGGAGCGCAGGCTGTTCCCACCTCCGGCCAGGGCGACGCGGCAGCCGGCCGCAAGGTGGTTGAGCGCTTCTCTCATCGCGCCGATGTTGGTGCGGCACAGGACTGCGTCGGGGTGGGGACGGGGACGAGTTCGGTGATGGCCGGCGTCCCGTACGGCGAGTACGGCCATGGCGGCCGTGACTCCGCGCGGAGTGAGGTAGCGGGCCAGGGCAGAGCAGGTTCGGATAGGGGGGTGGGGGAACGGGCCGCGCAGCGGTCGTCAGCCGTGACGCACCGCACAACGCGCGTGGTTCTCAAGCCCCTTGAGCCCGACGATCATGAGCAGCATGACAACAGCCAGCCGCCGTACCGTTCTCACTGCCCTGGCCGCCGCCGCAGCCAGTGGCCTGGGCGCCCTCGGCGCGACCGACGCCCATGCCACCGGGGCCGGGGATCTCTACGTCTCGAACACCGACCTCTACACCCGCCTCGCCGGTCAGGAGGGCGTCGACTTCGCCCGGCGCTACAAGAGACACGGGTATGTTGACCATTCCTTGGCTGCGAGAGGTGACTACAACCGCACCACGATCATGGCCCTGCACGGCGGTGGCATCGAGATGGGGACCTCCGAGCTCTGTCTCGCTGTCGCCGGTTATCACCCCGACACGCTCACGCCCCTCCAGGACGGCCGTCCTCAGCACGACTACTTCATGTTCGAAGGCCTGCGTTCCTCCGACAACCGCGAGCTGCACGTCACGTCCAAGAACTGCGATGATCACGTTGCCGTCTCCATGGCCGTCAGCAGTCTCAACGTTCTCAGCCTGCACGGCTGTACCGCTGCGCAGGCCGGCACCGCCGACCCGCAGGCCGTGGTCGTGGGTGGCCTGAACAAGCAGTTCAAGACGTGTCTGAAGGCCGAGTTCGACAAGGCGGGCATCGCCTGGCGGGACGGAGACGAGCTGCCCGATCTGGGCGGCGTCCACACGGACAACCCGTGCAACCGCACCATGCTGGGCAAGGGCGGGCAGCTGGAGCTCACCACGGAGCTGCGCGCTGCCATGTTCGTGGTCAACACCCGGGCGGGACGCGCCGGCAGCACGACCGAGGTCTTCGACCGGTTCGTGGGTGCGTGCCGGGCGGCGATCGCGAAACTCGAGACCGGCTCCGACCAGATCATTCTCTGACCGGCCGAGAACACCGAGGCCCGGTCCGCTGCAGCGGACCGGGCCTCGTGGGCAGCGAGGCTCCTCCCTCACGCCAGAACGCTCTGACGAGGAAGGAGCCCCGTCAGCAGGCACGACGCCACCCGCTTCGCGCAGCCAACTACACCTCGGGCGTTGTGCCGGGGTGTCGTGAGTTGGCCTCAGCTGTGCTGTCTCCGGGGAGAGGACGACGCATACTCGGGGAGCCGGCCAGGATGTTTGTCACCACTGTCGATGTCGTTGCCATCGGTCACACCGGCGGCGAACCTCGCGACGGTCGTCGACTGGTGCACGAAGGAAGTGATCGGTTACTCGATGGACGACCGCTGCCAAACCTCTCTGATGCGGCGCGGCACAGGAGACTGGCCAGGGGTGCGATATTCCATTGGGACCGCGGAAGCAACGGCGTGTTCCAGTGGCCGTGGCACCAGGGAAGGCGCCCCGGCTTGCGGATGAGGGCTTCGGGGCAGGGGTCCAGGTCCAGGCGGCAACTGCCCTTCGCGATCAGCCTCTCATGACGGGCCGCCTCGGCGGTCCTGTCGTAAATCACAAGGTGGGAGGCGTGCAGGGCGACTTGAACCGCTTGCCGGTCGGACGGGTCGGAACCGGGTAGCGGTTGGCGGACGGCGATCGGTCAGTCGGACCGCGCCGGCGCACTCCCGAAGGGCCCCAGGAAGTGGAAAGCGCCGTCGCGGGCCTCGTACAGGAACAGGGATGTGTCGCCCAGCTGGAACGCGTGTGTCACGCCCGGGGCGAAGGCGAGGGGCTTGGCCAGGCCCTGGTGGGTGGTCGTGAAGAGGCGCTGTGCCAGGGTCGCGGCGGTGGCGTCGGGGGCGGGCAGCGTGTCGAGGGCGGCTGTCAGGAGGCCGACCGCGTCGTACGCCTCGGCGGACCAGCGGGCCGGGAGCGTGTCGTAGCGGTCGCGGTGGGCCTTGGAGAAGTCGGACAGGCCGGGGGCGTCGGAGGCGGTGAAGGGGGCGCTGAACACCCAGCCCTCCGCTGCCTGGCCCGCCTCGGTGAGGAAGGTCGGTGTCATCACGTGCCACACGGCAGCCCGTGCGCCGGTGAAGTCCTGGCGGGCCAGCTCGCGGGCGCAGGCCGCCGCTCGGCCGGGCGAGGTGCCGGTGTGGACGACCGCCTGGGGGCGGGCCGCCAGGGCCTCGCGGACGGTGGGGGCGAAGTCGGCCGTGTCGGCGTCGACCGAATGCACCGTCACCGTGCCCTCGCCGGGCGGGGCGGCGCGCAGGCCGCTCACCCACGCCCATCCGGCCGCGCCCGCCGCCCGGTCGTCGATCACAGCGGTGCGGGTGGCCTTCACCTCATGGGTGAGGTGGCTGATCAGGGCCGCCTCCAGCACGTCCTCGCCCGCCCTGGTCACCGCCATCGTGCGGTGCTGGGACGTGTGGAGGGTGTTGCTGTCCGAGACGTTGACGAGGAGCATCGCGGTCCGTGCCTGCTCGTACAGCTCTGCCACCGCGGCTGCGGCTGCTGCGGTCGTCGGGCCGATGACCGCGGCTGCCGTTCCGTCCGCCGTGAGGCGTTCGGCGACCGTCCGCGCGCGTTTGGGGGCGCCGCCGTCGTCTGCCACCTGGAGGGCGATCCGGTACGCCGCGCCGGCCCGGGCGTTGTGCGCCGCCACCGCCAGCCGGACGCCCCGCTCCACGGCGAGTCCGTCCGTACGGCCCGGTCCGGTCAGGTCGGCCTGGACGGCGAGGGTGTGAACGGGTGGCGGGGAGGCGGCGCCCGCCGGGTCGGTCTGCCGGCGGCGGCTCACCATGTACGCAATGCCGCCCGCGGTAAGGCCCGCCACTGCCGCGCCCGCCGCGAGCAGCGCCCCTCGGCGCCCGGGCCGGTGGTCCTCGGGCGCGGGCGCGGGGCCGGCGGGCTCCTCCGGGGACGGTGGGTCCAGCGCCGCCGAGGAGCGCTCCGCCACCAGGCGCAGCACGTCGGAAGGAAGCCAGTCCCCGGCGCCGTCCACCGGGGCCAGAGCCCTGCTCACCGCCGCCGCGGTCGGTCTGTCCCCCGGCTCCTTGGCGAGGCAGCGCAGCACCAGCGCGCGCAGCCCGTCGGGGACGCCGGCCACGTCCGGGGCCTCGAAAACCGTGCGGTAGAAGACGCCGTACGGGTCGCCGTCGCCGAAGGGCCGGCGCCCCGACGCGGCGAACACCAGCACACAGCCCAGGGCGAACACGTCGCCCGCCGGGACGGGTTCCGCGCCGCTCTTGCCGCCGGCCTGCTCGGGCGGTACGTAGCCCGGGGTGCCGACGATCGCGCCGTGGGCGGTGAGCGCGGAGGCGCCCGAGGGGCGGGCGATGCCGAAATCGATGAGGCGCGGCCCGTCGAGGGCGAGCAGGACGTTGCCGGGCTTGACGTCCCGGTGGATCAGCCCGGCCGCGTGCACCTCGGCCAGCGCGTCGGCGAGCCGGGCACCCAGCACCCGTACGGAGCGCTCGGGCAGCGGCCCGTATGCGGCGACCGCCTCCGCCAGCGACGGGGCGGGCACGAAAGAGGTGGCCAGCCAGGGCTCGGCGGCCTCCGCGTCGGCCGACGTCACCGGAACCAGCCAGGGCCCGGTCAGCCCGCCCGCCACCTCGGCCTCGCGCCCGAAACGCGCCCGCAGGCCCGGGTCGGCGACCTGGTCGGCGCGGATCACCTTCAGCGCGACGAGCGCTCCGCCACCGGTCCGCGCCAGATACACCACGCCCATGCCGCCCGCGCCCAGCCGGGCCAGCAGCCGGTGACCGCCGACCTCGCGGGGGTCCTCGGGGCGCAGTGCTTTCAGCGGCCCGGGTGGTGCGCCCATCCGGTCACCCGCTCACATGGCGCAGGCGGCCGCCGGTGATCTCGTGCAGATACGGCTGCCCGTTGTCGGTGCGCAGTGTGCGGTCGTCCTGGAACGCGTACGTGCGGACGACGCCCTTGTACGTGCCGCGTGCCAGTGCGTCGCCCACCTGGGCGCGGGTGGGACCCGTCGCCGGTGCGGAGGCGGCTGCGGAGGGGGACGTCGGGGACGAGGGCGACTCCGGTGCGGACGGGGACGCCGGGGGCTGCCGTTTCTCCAGGGTGGTGAGCCGGTCCAGGACCATCCTGGTGACGTCGTACGCTTCCGCCGCCCAGACGTCCGGCGTCCGGCCGTGGAGGTCGCGGTGGGCCGAGGTGAAGTTCCGCAGCGGGGAGGCCGTCGGGGCGAGGTACGGGGTGACGGTCAGCCAGCCGTCGGCGGCAGCGCCCGCCTCGCGCAGGAACGCCGCGTCCACCGCCGCATGACCGAGCAGCCGGAGCCCGTCGAAGCCGCGCTCGGACAGCTCCCGGACGACGGCGACGGCACCGGCCGGGGGGCCCGCAAAGAAGAAGGAATCCACGCCGCGCGCCAGGATCTCGGCGACGACGTCCCCGAAGGACGTCGTACCGCGCGGAACGATCCGTGGATGGACGTCCAGCCCCTTCTGGACGAAGGCCCGCTGGCCGAGCAGGGCCGTCTCGGACGCGCCCATCGTGCCGGACCTGTCCCACAGCATCCCGAGGCGCCTGCTGCCCCGCTCCTTGAGCACCTCCCCCTCGCGGAGGACCGTCATGCGGGATGTCGGAACGGCCTTGAAGTGGTACCGGGGCCGCGTCACGTTGTACGAGGCGGCCAGACCGGTGGAGACGCTCAGCAGCGGCAGGCCCGCCTCGTCGTACACGCCCTCGACGGCGAGCACGGTCCGGTCGCTCGTCGGCCCGAGCACGGCGAGGATGTCCGGCCGGCCGGTGAGGCGCCGGGCCACGGTCACCGCGCGGGCCTCGTCGCCCCCGTCGTCGGCGACCTCGAGGGCCGCCCTGAAGGGCCGGTCCTCGCGGGCGTTGAACTCCTCGACCGCCAGCCGCGCGCCGTGCTCCTGGGCCTTGCCCGCGTCCTTGCCGGGGCCGGTCAGGTCGGCCTGAAGCCCGAGGACCCTGCGGGGGCCGCCCGTTGCCGTACCGGCCCCGCCCGCGTCGTCCGGGCCGAAGGCCGCCCACAGGGCCGTGCCGCCGCCCGCGGCGAGGACCGTGGCACCCGCCGCCCAGGCCAGGACCCGCCGCCGGGAGGGCGCGGACGGCTCCCCGGAGGACGGGTCGACCAGGGTGTCCTCGGCGTCGAGCAGGGCCAGTGCCTCCGCCGAGTCCGCGGCGACAAGGCGGACCACGGGGTCGGGCAGCCAGTCCGTCGCGCCGTCCGGGGCATCCTCCACGAGGGCCGCGTCCGTCTCGGCGGCGGTCGGCCGGGCGGCCGGGTCCTTGGCGAGGCAGCGCTCCAGCAGCGCCACCAGTTCGCCGTCGGCGATGCCCTCCAGGTCCGGGGCGTCGTGCACGGTCCGGTAGAGCTGCGCCTCGATGGCGCCCGTACCGAACGGGAGCCGTCCGGTCGCGCAGTACGCCAGCACGCACCCGAGCGAGAAGACGTCACCGGGCCGGCCGGTCTCCGCGGCCCGCGCCTGCTCCGGCGCCAGGAAGCCGGGGGTGCCGACCACCATGCCTGCGCCGGTCAGTTCACCGTCCCCGGCATGCTCCCCCACCGCCCCGGTGACCGCCGTCGGGGACGCGAACCGGGCGATGCCGAAGTCGATGAGCCGGGGCCCGCCGAGGGCGAGCAGGACGTTGCCGGGCTTCACGTCCCGGTGGACCAGCCCGGCCGCGTGCACGGCGAGCAGTGCCCGTGCCAGGGCCTTGCCGAGGAGTCTCACCGCGCCCGGGGGCAGCGGGCCGCACGCGGCGACCGCCTCCGCGAGGGAGGGCCCCGGTACATACGCGGTGGCCAGCCACGGTGCGCGGGCCTCGACGTCGGCGTCGAGCAGGGGCACCACCAAGGGGTCGTTCACGCGCCGGGCGGCCTCCACCTCCCGGCGGAAGCGGGCGCGGAAGCCGGGCTCGTCCGCCCATTCCGGCTGGATCACCTTGACCGCGGCCAGCTCGCCGCCGGCGGACCGTCCCGCGTACACCACGCCCATGCCGCCCGCGCCCAGGCGGCGCAGCAGCCGGTATCCGCCGATGCGCGGCGGGTCGGAGGGCAGCAGTCTGTCCATCAGCCCCGCGCCCCTTGTTCGTTCGTCTGCCGGCCCTTTGTCTTCTGCTCCTGTGTGCGCTGTGTCTCCTGCTCCGTGGGGCCGATCCGGGCCTTGACGCGGCCGACCATCGCCACCATGGGGTTGACCAGCAGTCCCGTGGCCTCCTGTTCGGAGTGGCCCTTCGCGCCCTTCACGGCGGCGGACACCTGCACCGGTCCGATCCGGGCCTGCCACCACATGTAGGGGTGCGGGCCGCCCTGTCCGTCGCGGACGTACTCGCCCCGTTCGAGCAGGGAGTCCTCGGCGTAGGAGTTCTGTCCCTCGCCGAAGTAGTGCGCCTGCGAGAACACGCCCTTCAGGTGTTCCCCGTGGCTCAGCCGCTGGTCGGGGCAGCGCATGGTCTCCTCCAGCGTGTCCGCGTTCGCCCAGTCGGCGGCGTGCGTGGTGCGGTACACGGTGACGGTGGCGGTCAGCCGCACCTTCCCCTTGCCGCCGGCCGCGGGCAGTTCGTAGTCGCGGGTCCGGCTGGCCAGGACGTCGGCGGGCAGCCCGGCCCGCTGCCAGACGCAGTCCTCTGCGAGGACCGGCCACCAGCCGGGGTCCCGCTCGTAGGGCGCGCTCCGTACCACGCCGTGGCCGAACTCGTCCGGCGCGGCCAGCGCCGCGCCGATCAGTTCCGTCGCGGCGGACGCCGTGCGGGGCAGCTTCGCCGGGTCGGCCTCGACGCTGCGGCGGTCGGGCGCGGTGGGCGCCGGTGCGGGCGTGGCTGTGCCCGGGGGCGCGGACGGGGTGGTTCCGGTGGGTGGTGGTGGGCCGGCGCGGCCGCCCGGGGCCCGCTCGCCCGTCGTACAGCCGATCGTCGTAGACCCCAGGAGCAGCACGGCGCCCAGCGCCGCCGGTGCCCCTGCGCGTAACACTCTTCCGTAGGCCATGGCCCCCCGCCCGTCCGGCATGTCGCCCTGGTCGTAGGCGAGTTCCGCATCCTAGTGCCGCGGACCGGCCGCCGCCTGCGTTGCCGGGGAAGTCGACCGGCGCAGGTCCGATGGCGCCGCGGTCACGGCAGTGCGGATCCGAGAGGTCGTTGAGCGGCACCGGTGGGTACAGGCCGACGTACACGACCTTGATCTCGACGGGTGGGCCGGCGTTGTCTCGCTGGTCGGTGTCCTTGCCCCGATTCGGCCGTCTTCGCGTGTGTCCCGCCCGGTGGCCGGCAGCGCGCATGGCCGGGGAAGGGGGCGGCCCCGTGCGGCGTGCGAAGCGGAGCGCGGGGCCGCCCAAGCCGCGCTGTCCTGTTCAGAGCGGGCCCTTTGCGACGGTACGGACCGTCATCCTCCGAAGCACACCGGGACATGCCGAGCGGGTGACGGTCCGCTGCGGCTCTCGGGGCGCCCCGTTCACCTTTACTGCTACCGGACTCCAGGTTGCTCATGCGACCGGCGGGAGCTTCCGGCGGCGGGTGCCGAGAGGCGGCGTTTCCCGGTGGGCACTCACGCCTGTGTGGGCCCTGCAGCACGCGGCGGCCCGCAGCCGCGCGCCGGTGTGAGCGGGACCTCTGAGGTGATCGTGGTACCCGACGCCGGCAGCGCGTCGTAGACGCAGGGGCCTTGGCTCCGGGACTTTGGGCATGCGGGGTCCGGGCCCCTTTATGCTCGCTCAAGGCTCGTTTCGGGGAGTGGCGTTGGCGGACAGCACGGGGGCGGCAGCCGGTGGGAATGGTGACTGCGGCGGCGCGGACGCGGACGGCGGGGGGACCGGTATCCCGGCGGCTCCGGCAGTGGGACCTGTTCGGCGCCGGCTGGGCGCCGTCCATCGGTCGATACTCTGGGCCCACCGCCGGGTTCACAGGGCTGCGCGTTACGGTCTGATCGTCTATGGGGGGATTCTGGGGGGCGTTGGCTTCCTCGACATCTACCGCGGTCTGAACCTCGAGGTACGCACGGACGGTGCCTTGCTCCTGCTGGCCGGCGTGGCCGCCATCGGTGGTTGCACGGTCGCACTACGGCGCGGGGCGGACATCCCGCCGCACCGGTGGTGGGTGATCGGCGCTGACGGAGCGGCCTTCGCGGTCAGTGCCTGGCTCGTGTACCGCGTTCAGTCGAACTTCGTTCTTCAACTGGTCCTGCAGCCGTGGCTGTTCATCTCCGCCGTCGTGGTCGTCCTCGCAGGGCTGTTCTCCGCGCTCGTGCTGTACGGGGATGTGTCCGAGCGCCGTGATCCGCCGTCGTCTGCTGCCGCGCAGGAGGAAAGGCCGGCGAGGGCGACCCTGCTCGCGGGCGCGCTGGGGGCCCTCGGGGCGCTCCTCGCGGCGGCTCTGACCCTTCCCCAGTTCTGGTACTCCTCCCACTACGAGCCGTCGAACGCCCCGCCGGTCGTCGCGGTCGAGAACAGCATCGACGATGTCGAGACCCGTGGCGACCACGTCGAGTTCAGCGTGTCGATCACGGTGGAGAACAAAGGCAGGACACCTGTCAGGATGCTCACCTCCCTGTACGAGATCAGCGGGACCCGCGTCACGGTCGGCCAGGAGGCCGTGACTCCGCAGGACCTTCCCTACGAAAGGATCATCGGCGGGAACTACGGTGCGCCCGCGCGGCTGAACGCGTATGCCGCCTACGGCGAACCGGAGCTCATCCAGGTCGGCCCGGGCGGTGAGGACTACGCGTGGATCGGCCCGGACGAGAAGGTACAGACGAAACTCCGCGCCCAGGCTCCGCGCGGCCGGTTCCACCTCCTTCGGATCACGACGGACGTCGCCGTCGCGCGGGCCGACCGCGTCGAGGTCGAGGACCGGCCGCAGCCGGCCGGACGCGAGCTCAAGACCTGCAACGGCACGCGCATCGCCGAGTACCGCCGGAACATCGCAAGTCTCGGCGCCCTCGACTGGCTGACCGAGAGCCGTCGGGAACTCGTCACCTTCTGGGCCGTGTCCGGCAAGCAGGGCGATGAATCACCGTGGTGGCCCGCGTTCCCATGGACCGGTGTGTCCATCCAGCACGACGGACACGACTGTGGGCATGCTCTGGAGCCGGACCACGACGGTCTCGAGGACCGTGCCATGCTCGGCTGGGCCGGCTCCGTTGCCGAAGCGGCCGTGCCCACGGAACCCAGTCCCAGGCCATAGGCGGCGGAGAACAGCATTGCCACCACGCCCAGGGCAGCCGAGGGGGCCGCCAACCGGGCGGAACCTTCTCGGTCAAAGGACTCCTGAGCAGTTTCGTTGGGATCAGCCGATCGTTGTCTCCGAGGGTGCCGTTGGCTGACGTGCCGTGGGCGCGATTCGAGTCCTTGCTTCCCGGCCGGACACCGACGCGGGGCGGCCGGTGACGCGATCACGGTGAAGTGATCGACGCGATCGCCTCGGCTTCCGGGCCGTGCAGGGCGTCGACGGGGCGGCCGCCAGCGGCGGGCACGCGGCGGCAAGCAGCTGGCTTCGGGTGTTTCACCCGGCAGGGGTGAGCGGCTACTTCATGGCGGCGATCTGGATCAGGTTTCCGCAGGTGTCGTCGAAGACGGCGGTGACCACCGGCCCCAGGTCGGTCGCGTCCTGGGTGAACTCGACGCCCAGCCCCTTGAGCCGTTCGACCTCGGCGTATACGTCGTCGACGGCGAACTGGGTGAACGGGATGCCGTCGGCGACCAGGGCGCTCTTGAACGGGCCCGCCGCCGGGTGGCCGTCCGGCTCCAGCAGCAGCTCGACGCCGTCCGGGTTGGCACGGGACACCACAGTGAGCCAGCGGGCGTCGCCGGCGGGCACGTCGGTCTTCTTGATGAACCCCAGCTTCTCGGTGTAGAAGGCAAGCGCTTTGGCCTGGTCGTCGACGAACACGCTGGTGAGATTGATGCGGATCACGGATTCGGTTCCTCCTGGCCGAAGGGCCACCGCTCGACGTCGGAAACAGCCACGCCCAGCGCTGCAGCATGGGGGCCATTGTGATCGCTACACACAAGCCGACGACCAGCGAATACGCCACCAGATTCCCCGCGTACGCACATCGGAGGCCGGGCGCCCATGTCGGCAGCCGGTACAGGGAGAAGAGCACCGCAAGAAGCGTCACCCCAATGTATGTGGCGAACCACTGCCACGAACCTTGCGCAAGCACGGCCGTCAGCACGGCGCCGAGTGCAATGCCGATGACCCCCGGCTGACCGGAAACGTCACGGGCCGCGCCGGCGGGGCGATGCTCCGGGCTCCATGGAGGCTGGAATCGTCCACGGTCCTCTCCTGCCTGATCCAGCCATCAGCATCCCGGCGCATCGCCCCGTCGGTCTTCCGCCATGCTGGACAGGCTCGAAAGCCTGGCCCGATTGGCGGGTCTCCTGCCTTCCCGGCACCCTCCCGCCGAGCCCGCCCATGCCCGAACCACCGATGCCGTGGGCGTCGGGGGCGGTGTCGTCGAGCCATCCGGCCCGTACCGTGGTGTCGGTCCCGGTGACAGCCAACCTGCCTGTGTGACACCTCTCGCGCTTCGGCTCCCGAAGCAGCTGCGGCTCGGAGGCCGTCCCGACTGCGCGCGCAACGCGCCGAGTTGGCAGGGGCCGCTCGGCTCGGGCGCCGGCGGTTCACCCCCACGCGGCGTGGAGGACCACGGCTGGGCCAAGCACACCTGGAACAACTCGTCGCACAGTGCAACGCCGGGGCACCGCGCAGCGCCAGGCACCGTGCGGGCCTTCCACCACGCCCGGTTCGACGCCGAGCAGCTGCGGGACGTCGTCGCGCGCTGCGTCGTCCCACCCCTTGCGTGCCGCCGACCGCCCCGCCCCGGCAACCTCTGCGCCGTCGTGCCGCCCGGTACGCGCGCTCGCCCCGTTGGCCGGAAGCCCTGATGGCTCCGCTGGGGTCAGCCCCCGGCGCGGTCCGTCTCGTAGGCCCACATCGCGATCTCCACACGGTTGCGGGCGCCGAGCTTGTCCATCAGGCGCGCGACATGGGTCTTGACCGTGCTGAGGCTTATGTGGAGCTCGGAGGCTATCTCGGCGTTGGTCCGTCCCCGGGCCACCGCGGCCAGGACTCCCTCCTCGCGGTGGGTCAGCGCCTCGACCGGCTGCGGCGGTGCCTTCGAGGCCGCCCCGGTGTGTGCGAATGCCGCGAGCAGACGTGCCGTGATGCTCGGAGCGATCAGCGCATCGCCGCGCGCGGCCGCATGAACGGCCTGCGCGAGCATGTCGGGGCCGGCGTCCTTGAGGAGGAAGCCGCGGGCGCCCGCCTTGAGGGCGTCGTGGACGTACTCGTCGAGATCGAAGGTGGTGATCACCACGACCGCCGGCGGGTCGGCGAGTTCCCGGGTGAGCTGCCGGGTCGCCTCGATGCCGTCGATCCCGGGCATGCGGATGTCGAAGAGGCAGACGTCGGGACGCAGGGAGCGGGCCAGCTCGACCGCGCGGTGGCCGTCGGCGGCCTGGCCGACGACCGTGATGCCGGGCTGCGCGTTCAGGATCATGGTGAGCCCGGTCCGCACGATCTCCTGATCGTCGGCCACCACCACACGCACACTCACGTTGCCGATCCGTTCCTCGGGAGCACGGCAGTCACGGTCCATCCGCGGCCGGGGTTCGGGCCGGCGCTGAGCGAACCGCCCAGCAGGTCGGCCCGCTCCACCATCCCGAGCAGACCATAGCCGGGCGAGCTGCCCGACCGTGGGTGAACGGCGTCGCCGTCGTCGCTCACCCGCAGGTGCACGGACCGCTCGTCGGCCGCGACCGACACCGCGATACGCGAGGCGTGGCGTGCGTGCCGACGCGCGTTGGTGACCGACTCCTGGACGAGCCGGTAGACCGCAGTCGAGAGCGCGGGAGCGAGATCGGCGACATCACCGGTGATCTCGACGTCGACCGCGGGGCCCGTGCCGACGCGCGGGAGGTCGCCGAGATCGGTGACCAGCGGCAGCGGAGTCAGATCGGCGCGCTCGTCGGCGCGGCGCAGGACGCGGACCATCGACCGCATCTCCGCCAGGGTGCGTGACGCCTCCGTCTCGATCACCCGCAGCGCCTCCCCGGCGGCCGCGGGGTCGGCCGTCGACACGGCCAGCCCGGCCTGGGCCCGGATCACGATGGCCGACACGTGGTGGGCGACCGTGTCGTGCAGATCGCGGGCCAGCTGTTCTCGCTCGACCAGCTTGACCTGTTCGAGCTGCCGGGTGCGGGCGTACGCCCGGTACCGCATCGCCTCGCCCAGCGCCATCGCGGTGAAGAGAATGGCGAACCCGGCGATCGCGTCGCCCGGGCCGGTGCTGGTGAGCGGGATCGAGATCACGGCAGGCACCAGTATCACCGGCAACCCGAGCATCGCCTCACGCTTCGATCCCCAGCGGAACAGCGTGTAGGGCAGCAGCAGTACATAGGCCATGGTGTTGAGCCCCGGCGGTTCGCCGCCCATCACCAGCGCCCACACCTGGGTGAGCAGCAGCGTGCCGAAGGTGATCACGACCGTGAGCAGCGGCTTCGTACGCCGCCACAGCAACGTCGGGATGAGGCCGACCCCGATGACCAACGACAGGGCCCGCCACGGGACATCCGGCCGGAGAACCCCCTCCAGCACGGCGACGGGGACGAGCACCCCGGTCAGGGCCCAGTCGCGCCAGCCGGGGCGGGGCGGGTCCGGCGCTCTGGGCTCGCCCCACAGAGCGCGGATGAGGTGTCGCACGCGACCCATCGTAGAGGCGCCCGCGCACCGCCGGATCAGCCGAAAGTACGGTGCCGACTTCGTGCTTTCGGCGACGGTTCCCGGCCCGAACGCCGAGGTGCACGGACATGGCGGACCGGCACCATGACGAAGCCCGGCGTGCACACCGGCGTTGGGTACACCGATTCACCAAGGAGCACTGACGTGTCGTCCCTGCTGTTCCGGCTCGGCCGGTTCGCCGCCAGGCACCCCTGGCGGGCGATCGGCGCCTGGGTCCTGGCCGCCGTCGTCGTCATCACCGCCTCGGCCGCGGTCGGCCGCGACCTCGAGGACACCTTCGACGCGCCCGGGCTCGACTCGCAGCGCGCGGTCGAGCTGCTGTCGGCCGCCGGTTCGGGCGACGCGGGTCTGACCGCCCGCGTCGCGGTGAGCCCGCGCGACGCCTCCGAGACCTTCTTCGACAGCCCCGCCGCCCGCCGGGCTCTGGCCGGGGTCCAGGCCGAACTCTCCGAGCTGCCGGCGGTGCTGGCGGCCTCCGACCCGGCCGGCGGTCTGCGCGCCGGAGTGAAGGCGGCCGTGGCCGGCGGCGCTGTCTCGCCGGACGGGCGCGTGGCGCTGGTGACCCTGCGGTATCCGGTGGTCGAAGAGCTCGAAGCCGGTGACCTGAAGGATCTGAAGAAGGTCGTCGCCGCCCACCGGAACGACACCGTCGTACGGGTGGAGGCAGGCGGCGATCTGTTCATCTCGTTCGAGGAACCGGAGACCGGCACCGGGGAGATGATCGGGCTGCTGGCTGCGGTCGTCATCCTGCTCATCGCCTTCGGATCGCTGATCGCCATGGGCCTGCCGATCGGCATGGCGCTCTTCGGCCTGGCGCTGGGCGTGAGCGCGATGCCACTTGTCACCTATCTGGTCGAGATACCGAGCTGGGCACCGGTGATCGCCTCGATGGTCGGCCTCGGGGCCGGCATCGACTACGCGCTCTTCCTCGTCACCCGCCATCGCGAGCAACTGGCTGCCGGAATGGGTGTCGAGGAGTCGATCGGACGCGCCGTCGCGACCGCCGGCCAGGCCGTCGTCTTCGCCGGCGGCACCGTGGTCGTCTCGATCCTGGGGCTCGCCGTCGCCGGCATCCCCTTCATCACCGCGGCCGGCATCGCCATCGCTTCCGTGGTGCTCATCATGGTCGCGGCCTCGATCACCCTGCTGCCCGCGTTCCTCGGACTCGCCGGGTACTCGATCGACCGGTTCGGCCTGCCTCGGCGCCGCGCGGCGCGGGACGGGCACGAGCCCCGCACCCGGCGCCGCTGGCAGCGCTGGGGCGTGCACATCGGCCGCCACGCCGTCGCGTACGCCGTCGGTGCCACGCTGCTGCTGCTCGCACTGGCCGCGCCCGTCCTCGCGCTGCGTCTGGGCTTTCCCGACGAGGGCACACTTCCGGGCTCCCGGACCGAACGACAGGCCTACGACCTGGTCGCCGAGGGCTTCGGGCCGGGCGCCAACGGCCCGCTCGCCATCGTCGTCGACCTCGCCGACGACACCTCGGTGGTCGCGCCGCTGTACGACGCCGTCACCGAGGACCCGGGGATCGCCTCGGTGGCACCGCCGCGGATCGACACCGACGCCGGCGTGGCCGTGCTGCTGGCTGTGGCGACCACCGCACCCCAGGACGACGCGACGCGGGCAACGGTTGAGCGGCTGCGCTCCGAGGTCTTTCCCGCGGTGCTCGACGGCAGCGAGGCCAGCGCCCATGTCGGCGGGCAGACGGCCGCTTTCGCCGACCTCGGTGACCGGGTGAAGGACCGGCTGCTCCTCTTCGTCGCCGCCGTGGTCGTGCTGTCGTTCCTGCTGCTGATGGTGGTGTTCCGGTCGGTCCTGGTGCCGCTCAAGGCCGCGCTGCTGAACCTGCTGAGCATAGGCGCCGCCTACGGCGTCCTGGTGATGGTGTTTCAGTGGGGGTGGGGGGCCTCGCTGATCGGCCTCGAATCCTCCGTGCCGATCGTGTCGTTCATCCCGATGTTCATGTTCGCCATCGTGTTCGGCCTGTCGATGGACTACGAGGTGTTTCTGCTCTCCCGGGTGCGCGAGCACTATCTCGCGACCGGCGACAACGACGACTCGGTGGTGCGCGGCCTCGCCGGAACCGCCCGGGTGATCACCTCGGCCGCGCTCATCATGGTGTCGGTGTTCCTCGGGTTCGTCCTCGGTGAGGATCCGACCACCAAGATGATGGGGCTCGGCCTGGCGACCGCCATCGCCGTGGACGCGACGGTCGTCCGCATGGTGCTCGTCCCCGCCACGATGAAGCTGCTGGGCGACGCCTGCTGGTGGCTCCCGGCCTGGCTCGACCGTCTCCTGCCGTCCCTCGACATCGACGGCGGCACACACGGCGACGGCGAGACCGGACGGCAGGAGGACCGGGAGGTCGCCCTTCCCTCCGGCCGAACCCACCAGCTCGATACCCGAAGGGGAGAAAAGACCCGATGAATCCCATGAACCCCGGAAACCTCAACCACCCCATGAGAGCGTTCGTCCACCGCAGATACGGGCCGCCCGCCGAAGTCCTGCGGCTCGAGGAGATCGAGCAGCCGGCGATCGACGACGGCGAGGTGCTGGTGCGCGTACACGCCGCCGCCTGCAATCCGGCCGACTGGCACCTGGTGAGAGGCGAGCCCTATGTGGCGCGCCTCCAGCTGGGCCTGCGCGGGCCCAAGGACCGGGTCCCGGGCTGCGATCTCGCCGGACGGGTCGAAGCCGTCGGCAGCCGCGTGACCACCGTGCGGCCCGGCGACGAAGTGTACGGATCACCGTTCGGGAGCGGCCTGGGCGCCTTCGCCGAGTATGCGTCCGTTCCGGAGAACCAACTGGCCCGCAAGCCGCGGAACCTCACCTTCGACCAGGCGGCGGCCGTCCCCCTCGCCGCGCAGACCGCCCTGCAAGCGCTGCGCGACCACGGACGGACCGAACCGGGTCAGCGGGTCCTGATCGTCGGGGCGTCGGGCGGCGTGGGCACCTTCGCGGTGCAGATCGCCAAGGCCCTTGGCGCCGACGTCACCGGGGTGTGCAGCACACGGAACACCGATATGGTCCGGTCGATCGGCGCCGATCACGTCATTGACTACACCCACGAGGACTTCACCACGCTGGGTGGGCGCTACGACGTGGTGCTGTTCCTTGCGGGGACGCAGACGCCGTGGGCCTGCCGCCGGGCCCTCACCCCGCAGGGCACCCTCGT
Source organism: Streptomyces sp. NPDC027962 (assembly GCF_055566095.1). Lineage (NCBI taxonomy): Bacteria > Bacillati > Actinomycetota > Actinomycetes > Kitasatosporales > Streptomycetaceae > Streptomyces > Streptomyces sp. NPDC027962. The sequence continues at coordinate 53,645 of NZ_JBVHTA010000040.1, read as the reverse complement.
CGTCATCAGCGGGGACGCCAAGGGCCGCTGGGTCGGAGCCGTCGGCCGCATCGCCAAGGCACTCGCCGTGTCACCGTTCGTGAGCCAGCGGATGACGGCCTTCACGGTGGCGCCGAAGACGGCTGACCTGGTGTCTGTGACGGAGCTCATCGAGACCGGCCGGGTGACACCGGTGATCGGCGACACGTATGCGCTCAGCGAGGTCCCCGAGGCCATCCGCCGGATGGAAGGGGGACGCACGCGGGGCAAGATCGTCATCACCTTGTGACCGGGTCATCACGCACCGGGCGGCCAGGACGCTCGGGCCGGGGTCTGTCAACCGAACGTGTAGCGAGGGTGGTTGGGGCTGCTGACGGGCTGCGGAGAGTAGGCCGTCGAAGGTGACGTCGAAGGCGTTCAGGGCGATCCTCCAGCACATGGTCCAGCGAGCCTGGCCCCTACCGGTCGGGGCGAGCGGCATGATCGCCATGTCGATGCGCTTCACGGCCCTTCCTCGACAGCGTGGTCATGTTCGAGGACTTCACCAAGCCGATCGGCCATCCGGGGGGACAGGCCCCGGTCCCCCGGTGGACGTGCCGCTCCGGCGGTGCGCCCCTGTGCGGCGCGTCCCCGCCAGCGTCGTGGGGGTGGGGCGTGGAGCGCGAGGGGGTTGCCGGCGGCGAGGAAGAGCCCGCTGCGGTCCGGGAGGCGGCCCTTTAGTCAGGGCCGGATGTCGTCGCAGGCGATGTACAGATGCCGGGGGCCGCGCAGGACCGCGTTCTGGCGGTACGGCGGCGGGTCCTCCAGCAGCCGGGGGTTGTGCAGCCTGCGCGCCAGATGGCTCAACGCGAGCTGCGTCTCCTGGCGGGCGAGTGGCGCGCCGAAGCAGATGTGGATCCCGCTGCCGAAGCCCAGGTGCTGGACGTCCTTGCGGTCGGGGTCGAACCGGTCGGGGTCCGCGAAGCGCTGGGGGTCCCGGTTGCCGGAGCCCGGCACCAGCCACAGCGCGGCACCCCTGGGGATGGTGATGCCACCGATGTCGATGTCCGCGACGGCGGTGCGGTTCGGCATGAGTTGCACCGGCGGTTCGTAGCGCAGCAGCTCCTCCACGAGGCGCGCGGCCACCGGGGGGTCGTCACTCAGCCGCTGGAGGACCTGCGGGTTGCGCAGCAGGGTGAGCATCCCGTTGGTGATCAGGTTGACCGTGGTCTCGTGGCCGGCGATCAGCAGCAGGGCCGCAGTGGTGATGGCCTCCATCGTCGACAGCGTGTCACCCGCCCCGGAGCCGGTCGCGAGCTCGGAGAGCATGTCGTCGCCCGGCTTGCGGCGGCGCTCCTCGAGGAGTCCGGCGAGATACCCGCCCAGCTCCAGCTGGGCGTCACGGGTCCGTCGGTTGCGTTCCGTCGGGTCCTGCCCGGGCATGGGGTCCAGGCTGGCCGCGAGAGTGTCCGCCCATGTGTGGAAGCGTGACTCGTCCTCGCGGGGGACGCCCAGGAGGCGGCAGATCGCGGTGACGGGGAACGGGTACGAGAACTGTTCGACGAGGTCGATCCGTTCCGTGTCCTCGATGCCGTCGATGAGACCGTCGACGATCGCTTGGAGTTCACCGCGCATGTCGTGGACGCGCCGGGGCGAGTGCGGCGGCCCGAACGAGCGGTTGGTGATGGTGCGCAGCCGGTCGTGCTCCGGAGGGTCCAGCCGCAGGAACGGCGGCGGCAGGGTCGAGGCCTCGTCCCCTTCCTCGGACAGGTCGTAGGTGTCCCGCACGGTGCGCCTGCGCCGGTCGGAACTGATCCGTGGGTCGTGCAGGAGGCTCAGGATCTTCCAGTAGGTGCTGACGACGTAGGTGCCGTCCCCGTCGTGGAGCACCGGCGTCCTGCGGAGCTCCGCGTACAGGGGGGTAGGGGTTCGCGCGGTTGTCGTAGTCGAGGATCTGCCGGATCAGCGGGTGTGTCATGACGAGTCCTTGGAAGTCCCTCACGGGCCGGTGCCGGGCCCGTCGGCGTACCGCGCCGAGAGAAACAACGGGGAGGCGGTCGTACGGTTCGTGGCCGCGGGGCGTGAAGCGCCCGCCTGGCGGCTCCGCGAGAGGGCGAGCCGTGGGGTGCCCATGACGACCGTGCCGATTGCCGGCACCTGGGCGACGGCTGTCCCGTCCACGACGGGTGGAGCGGGCCGACCCACCGTCCGTGCCCCCTGCGCCGAGCGGTCGACGACGCGGAGAGCGAGGGCAGTCCTTCTGCCGGCTCCACCACCAGGATGATGGCCTGCGGCCGGCTGCGCGAATCGCCGGGCGCGGCGGGGGTCCGGTCTGCCGGGGGTGGGACCGGATCACCTCCTGTCCCACCCGGTCGGCCTGTCGGCGTGACGCCGGGCGCGGGCCTGCCGCGGACTCAGGCGAGGCGCTGCTGCGCCGAGCCGTCGCACGGGTGCAGGCGCAGCTCGCCCCTGGCGGAGGCGAGTGTCAGGCACATGTGCTGTGCCGGCCTCTACGGGCGGGTAAGCCCGGTGGGCACGCCGAGAACGAGACAAAAGAGGGGGCCGGTTCGGGTCGTGCGCCGTGGCCGTGGTCCACCTGTACGGGCCAACTGCACTGCCACGCCTGGACAGTTCACGAGCCGTTCGGTAAGTGATGTCCGGACGAACCAGCGGGCTCCCCGGGGCGGCCCCTGCGGCCGTCGCTCGTCGGCGAGTTCCGAGGCGGCGCACGGGAGGCGACCGTACCGGCGCACGCCGATCCCCCCGGGGCCCCGCCGTCCGGTCCCTCGACCAAGGAGTGAGATGGCTTTCTCCGTCACCGAGTACGCCGACCGCGTCTGGAACGGCGAGATCGACGACAGCATCGTGTGCACCCCGAAGAGCGGCGCCGGAGTGATCGACGTCGTCGACGGCGTCGGATGGCGCCCGGGATTCGGCAACGTCTTCGCGTTCCGCGCGGCCGGCGAGCTGCTCCTGTTCGACACGGGGAATCCCTATGACGCCTCCGGCCTCCACCAGGACCTGCGCCGGTGGAGCAGGGCACCGCTCACCACCGCGGTCTTCTCGCACGGCCATGTCGACCACGTGGGCGGGACCGGCCCGTTCGACGCCGAGGAAGGCCCGGCGCTCACCGTCGTCGCGCACGAGCTGACCGGGACGCGCTTCGACCGGTATCTCCTCACCAACGGCTACAACGCGGTGATCAACCAACGGCAGTTCCAGCTTCCGGACCTGACCTGGCCCACCGAGTACCGCCGCCCGGACGTCACCTACCGGGACGGCATGACCCTCACGACCGGCGGGCTGACCTGCGAGCTCTTCCACGTCCGCGGCGAGACCGACGACGCGACCGTGGCCTGGTTCCCCCAGCGGCGCATCCTGTGCGCCGGTGACATGTTCATCTGGCTCGCCCCGAACTGCGGCAACCCCCAGAAGGTGCAGCGCTATCCGCGGGAGTGGGCCCTCGCGCTGCGCCGCATGGCCGCCCTGGACGCGGAGATCATGCTTCCCTCGCACGGCGCACCGGTCTTCGGCGCCGACCGCGTCCGCCAGGCACTGCAGGAGACGGCGGAATGGCTGGAAAGCCTGGTGGAGCAGACCCTGGCAGGCCTCAACGCCGGTGCACGGCTGGACGACCTCCTGCACACGGTCAGTCCGCCGGTCCATCTGGCGGACCGGCCGTACCTGCGGGCCGCTTACGACGAGCCCGAGTTCGTGGTGCGCAACCTGTGGCGCCAGTACGGCGGTTGGTACGACGGCAACCCGGCCCGGCTGAAGCCCGCTCCCGACGCCCGGCTGGCCGCCGAGCTCGCCCAACTCGCCGGCGGGGCGGATGTGCTGGCCGAAGCTGCACGGCGGCACGCCGGCGCCGGCGAGTTCCGGCTGGCCGGGCACCTCGCGGAGCTGGCCGTGCTCGCCGAGCCCGACAGCGTGCCCCTGCACCGTGTACGGGCGGAGGTCTACGAGGCCAGAGCGGACAAGGAGGCGTCTTTGATGGCCAGGGGCATCTTCCAATGGGCCGCTTCGGAGTCTCGGCAGAAGTGCAAGGGGGATATCCCAGGGCCGGCCGCGCGCGAGGGAGTGGAGCCGCACGAGGACTCTGCGTCGGCGTAGCCGCGGCGCCTTCGCCCGGGCCCGCCGCCATGGTCTCGGTGGCTCTCACCCGCACTCCGCGCCCGGCCGCCGAGGAGGTGACCGCCCACGTGTGGGCCGTTCATCGGCGGCGCGGTGAAACTGCCCGGCACCGCCGCCTGAGAGGACGCACGCCGTGCCCCCGACCCCCGATGCCCGCCGTCGCGCAGGCGGCAAACGCGTCAAGACGCTGGAAGACCTCGCCGGAGACCTGGCTGCCACATACCCGCGTGCCCCCAGCGCAGGCGCACGCGTCGACCGCGCCACCGTCGAGGGCGACCTCGCCGCCGTCGAGCGCGACGGCTACGTGATTCTCCCCGAACTGCTCACCCCTCCGGAGTGCGCCGGGATCCGGCACGCGGTGACGCCGCTGCTCGACAGGACCGGCCGCAACGCCTTCGAGGGCCACCGGACACAGCGCGCCTACAGTCTGCTCAACAAGACCCGCTGCTGCGACCGGCTCGTCGACCACCCCAGGGTCCTGGCCCCGTTGGAGCACGGCCGGCCTCCTCCCATGGACTCCAGGGTGCGGCCCCGGGCCTCCCCGACCCACACCACGACGACCGGCACGGACTCCAGGGCGAAGAAGGCGTGGATCCCGTACGTCGCGGAAAGGTTCCACTCCGCGAGCACCGGAAAGGTGAACGTGACCACCCAGTTGGCGGCCCGTCCGCGGCGGGCACATCGAGCTGGCCTCCCTGCGTGTCAGGGTCGGGACGGCGGGAGGACGCCTCTGCCCGGAACCGCGCGAGCCGACCGGGACCACGGCACTCGTGGAGCTTCCCCTCGCGCCGCCCGACGCGCGGGAGGAGCGATGACGGTGCCTTCCGCCCGCCGTGGCCCGACACCGCCTGCCGTCCCGCGCGCCCCGCGCGGGACGATCCGCCTCACCCACAGACCGCCGCGTACGAACGGACCGCCAGGTACGAACGGACCGCCAGGTACGAACGGACCGCCAGGTACGAACGGGCCGCCGGGCGGGACGAGGACGAGGATCCGGGGGTGGGTGCGGTGATCGCCGAGTTCGTGGCCCCTGCGCTGGGGATCGCCCTGTCACCGTTCCCGGTGGTCCCTGCGATTCTCCTGCTGCTCACTGCGCGGGCGCGGGAGAACAGCAGTGCCTTCATCGTCGGCTGGACGGCCGGAGTCGCCGGTGCAGCCGTCCTGTTCACCCTGCTGACCTCCGTCGTCGAGATCGCCGGCGAGCCGCCCGCCTGGGCCTCATGGGGGCGGATCGGCCTGGGCGGCCTCCTGCTGCTCGTGGGCGCGGGGCTGTGGAGGCGCAGGAGGACGAGGGCGGATCCGGCGTGGATACGGGCGCTGGAGACCGCCACCTGGCCGAGTGCGCTGCGGCTGGGCCTGCTGCTCTCGGCCGCCAACCCGAAGATCCTGGTCCTGGTCGCCGCCGGTGGCGTCGCGATCGGTTCGGCCCAGCTGACGGCTGCGGGCAGGGCGGGCTCGATCGCCCTTTTCACGCTCATCGCCTCCGCGGGCGTCGTCCTTCCGCCGCTGCTGCGCCTCCTCGTCGGGGAGCGGATCCTGCCACCGCTGGGGCGGGCCAAGGACTGGCTGAAGGTCCACAACACCGCCATCGTCGCCCTCGTGATCGGCTTGATCGGGATCATGCTGGTGGCGAAAGGCGTCGGTGGGCTGTGACGCCGTTCGGTCGGCCGAACGGCCCTCGGTGCCGCGGGCCCGCTCGCCGGGTGCGTCGCCTCGTCGCCGGGCGTTTCCCGGGCGGGTGGGACGGCAGGACGCGCCGGTCACGCTGGCGGCGTCGGCGCGGTCCGGAGCGCCGTGCCGGACGACATCGGCCGGCGACTTGGCGAACACGGCGACCGTCTCGTGGGTGTCGCCGCTGCTCACCGTCTCCACGGAGACGAAGTCGGCGAGCCAGCCGGGCCGCACCGGATGAACACCCTGCGGCAGGCCGGTCTCCAGGGTCAGGCCGGACAGTTGGTCCGTTCCGCCCGCTGGTGCTCCACGTCCTGCGGCTCGTGGAGGAAGGTCACGCCGCACCCGCCGGCTCCGCGCCGGTGCTTGAGCACACACGGCAGGGCCAGTTCGGCGACGGCGCGTTCGAAGTCGCGGAGGCAGTCCACCCGGCGGCAGCGGACCCGGTGAGTCCCACCGCCGGCAGGCGCCGTCGCTGAACGTACTTGTCCCACGAGCACCCGACGGCCGGCCCCCGACGGGGGACGGTCCGCATGCCCCCGGCCGACGGGGCGGTCAGGACGTCAGGCAGAAGGGATGACCGGACGGGTCCAGCAGAACCCGCCACCGCTCTCCACCGGGCTGATGGTCCGGCTTCACCGCGCCGAGCGCGACCGCCCGCCTCTCGGCCGCGTCGACGTCGTCCACGCGGAAGTCGAGGTGGAGCTGCTGCGGCACGCCCTGGCCCGGCCACCGCGGAGCACGGTACCCGTCAGCGCGCTGGAACCCGAGGTCGCAGCCGGTGCCACCGCTCAGAGCGACGAACCCGTCCGCCTCGAAGGACACCCCCATGCCGGTCAGTTCACCGTAGAACCGGGCCAGACCCTTCGGATCAGCGCAGTCCAGGGTCACCCCACGCAATACCGCGGTCGCCGTCATCCGTTTCCTTCTCTTCCTGTGTCCGCCACAAGGCCACCGCATCTCACCGCACGACGGCGGTCCGGCGGCGTGCCGCTGAAAGGCCCGCTCCCCGCGCGGACTTTGCCGCGCCGACACCGTACTGCTCCCGCTGCGCACAAGGGCACCGGTTTTCTCCAGCGGTAAGGGCAGGCGTCGGCATCGGCACCAGGGCGGTGCGCCGTCCGAAGCCGGGGGTATCCACGAAGGAGTTCCTATGACGTCCGTGAGGCCCTCCGCTCCCCCGCCCGCCGCCCAGTGGGCCGGCTCAGCACTGCCTGCCCCGGCCCGTAGGCCATCCAGGGGGCGTGATCAGCGAGGTCACGGCTGCTACGTGGCGGCGCCACCGAGGCGGCCTAGGGTCCTCGTCGTGGCAGACATCCCGGATGAACTGATCGAGCTGGAACGCGCCGCCGAGGAAGAGCGGGCGAAGCTCGCCGGCCTGGACGAGGAGGAGCGCGAGGCGCAGTGGAAGCGCTGGCGCGAGGCGACCGACAAGTTCGAGGCTGCGGTGACGGAACACGCCGAGGAGACCGGGCAGAGCCGGGACGATGTGAGGAAGGCCGCCAGGAAGGCTGTCAGGAACGCGGAAGAGGACCCGGCGGAGTAGGCAGCTTCCCCGCTCCCCCCGCTCCAAGCGCCTGAGGGACGGTGCGTGCGGGCACCATCACCGGAACCTACGGTGACGACGTCATTGCCGCCTCCTGCGGCACCGACGTCATCGACGGCCGGGGCGGCGACGACCGCATCTGCGGCCTGGGCGGGAACGACACCGGTCCAGGGCGGGCGCGGCGACGACCAGATCGACGGCGGCACCGGCGAGGACTTCCTGATCGGCGACGTCCGCCGCTCGAGCGGCAACGCCGTCGGCAGCGGCGACGACCTCCTGCTCGGGGGTGACGGCAACGACTTCGACGAGGCTGTGCAGTGTGAGACGCCCGGCGTCCCGTAACGCGCGGGCCGGCCGCGGCACCGGCCGACGGGCGGGTGCCGGGGCCGCAGCCGGGAAGACCGGGGCCGCCGTCCATCGTGCGGCTCCGGCACGGGCCCGGTGCCGGCGTTGCCGGTGCGTGCCGTCGAACACCTGCCCCGGCCGGCGCCTGCCTCAGCCGCTACAGGGCTTACGGCACACGCCCCCCTCCGTGCGCGACGCGCGGTCGGTCGAGGTCCAGCTCACCGCCGAGGGCCGCCGGGTCTTCGCCGAGGCCGACGCCACCCGCCGCGAGGCCCTGGCGCCGGTCTTCACGGACCTCCTCGACGAGCAGGACCTCGAGGCCCTCGGCACGGTGTGGCGCAAGCTCAAGGCCGAGAAGGAGCGGCTCGCGGAGGAACCGGGAACGAGGTCCTCCTGACGGCGGCAAGCCGGTGGTGCCCGGGCAGCCTCCACGATGTCACGGCCCACCGGACTTCGAGGTCGAGGTGTGGCGCCTCGAAGTGCGGGGGCCGTGCGGGCGTGCGGGCGTGCGGGCGTGCGGTTCAGGAGTACGCGGGCCGTCCCGGGGCCGGGACGTTGCGGAAGCGGAACGGCTCCGGGGTGCGGCCGGGCTGGATGAACCAGCATTCGCCGGTGCCGTCGCCGGTGACGATGTTCAGCACCGTGTCGGCGACAGTCTCCGCCGGGATGACCGGCATGCCCTGCTCGGCGAGCATGCCGCGCAGCGGGTCGATGATCCGGGACTCGGCGAAGCCGGGGCAGACCGCGTTGAACCGGATGCCGTCGGGCGCCAACGCCGGTCCCAGTGAGCGTGCGAGACCGACCACGGCATGCTTGTTCGCCCCGTACAGGGGGTCGAGCGGTACCGAGGCCAGGCCGGCCAGGGACGAGGTCGCCACGATCGAGCCGCCGCCGCGGGCCCGCAGCGCCGGCAGGACCGCGTGGGTGCCGAAGACGACGCCGTCGAGGTTGGCGCCCATGGCGCGGCGGTAGCGCGCCAGGTCGAAGTCGTCGCCGACACCGCAGCCCGTGGCCACACCCGCGTTGAGGAAGGCGATGTCGACGCCGCCGCAGCGCTCGGTGGCGAAGTCGACCAGAGCACGGTTCGCCTCGAGGTCGGAGACGTCGCATGCCCGGAAGTGGCCGCCGACGAGGTCGGCCACCTCCCGGCCGCCCACCGCGTCGAGGTCGCCGACGACCACTTCGGCGCCCGCGCCGGCGAGTGCCAGTGCCGTGGCCCGGCCCAGTCCGCCGGCGCCGCCCGTGACGATCGCGACCTTGCCGCGCAGCGGTGCCGGTCCTTGCGTGTTCTCGGCGGCCTGGTTCTCGGCGCTCATGCCAGCTCCAGGACGAGCTTGCCGACGTTGTCGCCGCGGAAGAGCATCTGCAGGGTCTCGGGGAAGTCGTCCACCGCCCCCTTCACCACATGTTCCTTGACCTTGAGCCGGCCGTCGCCGATCCAGCCGGCGATCTCCTGGGCGGCCTGCGCGTAGCGCTTGGCGTAGTCGAAGACCACGAAGCCTTCCATGCGGGCGCGGCGCACGAGCAGGGACAGGTAGTTCGACGGGCCCGTGACCGGTGTCGCGTTGTTGTACTGGCTGATCGCGCCGCAGATCACCACGCGGGCGTTCATGGCCAGCCGGGTGAGCGCGGCGTCGAGGATGTCACCGCCCACGTTGTCGAAGTAGACGTCGATGCCGTCAGGGGTCTGCTCGCGCAAGGCGCGCTTGACGTCGCCGGCCCGGTAGTCGATCGCCGCGTCGAATCCCAGCTCGTCGGTGAGCAGCGCGCACTTCTCGGGTCCTCCGGCGATGCCGATGACGCGGCAGCCCTTCACCTTGGCGATCTGGCCGACCATGGTGCCGACCGCACCGGCCGCGCCGGAGACGACGACGGTCTCGCCGTCCTTGAGGGCACCGACGTCCAGCAGTCCGAAGTACGCGGTCATGCCGGGCATGCCGAGGGCGCCCAGGTAGGTCGAGGGCGGCGCGAGGGAGGTGTCGATCTTCAGGGCGCCCTTGCCGTCGGACACGACGTGCTCCTGGACGCCGAAGGTGCCCACGACGTGGTCACCGGGCTGGAAGCCGGGGTGGTTGGAGTCGGTCACCTCGATGACCGATCCCGCGCGCATCACCTCGCCGAGCCCGACGGGCGGGAGGTAGGAGGGGCGGTCGTCGAGCCAGCCGCGCATCGCGGGGTCCAGCGATATGACGCGTGTCCTGCCCGCGAACCGGCCGGGGCCGGGCGCCTCGACGGGGGCGGAGACGTGTTCCCAGTCCTCGGGTTTCACGTCACCCACGGGGCGGGCGGCCAGACGGATCTGGCGGTTGGTCGCAGACATGAAGCCTCCTGTCGTCCGTGGACCCGACCATACCGACCAGTAGGTACGCAGGGGAATGTGAGGTGCGCCACAGCCGGGCCCGTGGTGGCGCGCATGCGCGCACGGGGGCTCCGGGACAGTGGGGCGCAGGGTTCGTCCGGCCGGGCGCGGGCGGCCCGGCCCTGGCGCGAGCGGGCCGGGCGCGGGCGCTGCAGGGCCCGACCCGGCGTGTGTCGGGCGTCCTTCACCCGGCGGGCGGGATCTCTCCGGGTTCGGGGGCCGGGACCCTGTCCAAGGCCGTGCTCTGCCCATCGGCCGCCGGGCTGCCGGCGGGCGGGCCGGTCACGGATACCTGGGCGGGGCGCAGGAGATGCTCCCCGACGCGGTAGCCCTGCCGCAGTACCTCCGTGCAGACGACTTGCGTCGCCTGGTCCGACGAGTGGGAGGTGAGTGCCTCGTGGACCGTGGGGTCGAAGGTCTCCCCCGGTGCGCCGACGGTTTGCAGGCCGAGCGCCGCCAGCTGTGCGTCGAGCACCTCGGCCACCGCGCCGGTTCCGGCGTCGGCCCCCCGCTTGCGCGCCCCCTCGAAGGCGTCGAGCACGGGCAGCAGGCCGGCCAGGACGTTGGCGACGGCGATCTCGCGGATCGCCAGGCGGTCCCGGCGCACGCGTTTGCGGTAGTTGTCGTACTCGGCCTTCAGACGCTGGAGATCAGCCGTCAGTTCCGCGTTCCTGTCGCGCAGCTCGGCCATCCGGGCCTGCGCACGCCGCAGTTCGGCGGCGTCGGCCTGCGCGTACCCCACCTCGGCGGTCTCGGCCGGCGCATGCCGTTCGGCGGCCTCGGCCGGCGCGTACCCCACCTCGGCAGTCTCGGCCGGCGCATGCCGTTCGGCGGCCTCGGCCGGCGCACGTCGCGATTCGGCGGCTGGCGGCTTTGCGGCGGGCCCGTTCGACTTCGGCGAGGGGTCGGCCGGTCCCTTGGGGCGGCGGGGCTGGAGGGTGACCGGGTCGATCCTGCGCCGGTCGCGGATGACGACGGGTGGCCGCCGGTCCGGGGTGTTCCTGACGTTGGGTTCCTGGCTCATCCGGCGCCTCCCTTCTCCTCGTCGTCGACGATCTCCGCGTCGACGACCTCGTCGCCGGGTTCCCGGTCGGAGCCGGATCCGGAGCCGGCCGCACCCGCACCGGTGTCGTCGCGCTGCGCCTGGGCGTAGAGGGCCGAGCCGATCCGTTGCGCGGCCGCCGTGAGCTTTTCCGCGGCAGACCGGATCGCGCCGGTGTCCTCGCCCTTGAGCTTCTCCTTCAGCTCGGTGAGCGCGGTCTCGGTCTCGGACCGCACGTCCTCGGGGATCTTGTCGCGGTTGTCCTGCAGCAGTTTCTCGGTCTGGTAGACGCTGCTCTCCGCCTGGTTGCGGATCTCCGCGGCCTCCTTGCGGCGGCGGTCCTCCTCCGCGTGCTGCTCGGCCTCACGGACCATGCGGTCGATGTCCTGCTTCGGCAGCGAGGAGCCGCCGGTGACGGTCATCTTCTGCTCCTTGCCCGTGCCCAGGTCCTTCGCGGTCACGTGCATGATGCCGTTGGCGTCGATGTCGAAGGAGACCTCGATCTGCGGGACCCCGCGCGGGGCCGGGGGCAGACCGGTCAGCTCGAACATCCCGAGCTTCTTGTTGTACGCCGCGATCTCGCGCTCGCCCTGGTAGACCTGGATCTGCACGGACGGCTGGTTGTCCTCGGCCGTGGTGAAGGTCTCAGACCGCTTGGTCGGGATCGTGGTGTTGCGCTCGATGAGCTTGGTCATGATGCCGCCCTTGGTCTCGATACCGAGGGACAGCGGGGTCACGTCGAGGAGCAGGACGTCCTTGACCTCACCCTTGAGGACACCGGCCTGGAGCGAGGCGCCGATCGCGACGACCTCGTCCGGGTTCACACCCTTGTGCGGGTCCTTCCCTGTCAGCTCCTTGACCAGGTCGGTCACTGCCGGCATCCGGGTCGAGCCGCCCACCAGGATCACGTGGTCGATGTCCGCCACCTTGATTCCGGCGTCCTTGATCGCGTTGTGGAACGGGGTCTTGCAGCGCTCGAGCAGGTCGGAGGTCAGCTGCTGGAACTGGGCGCGTGTGAGCTTCTCGTCCAGGTGCAGCGGGCCCTCGGCCGACGCCGTGATGTACGGGAGGTTGATCGTCGTCTCGGTCGAGGACGACAGCTCGATCTTCGCCTTCTCCGCGGCCTCGCGCAGACGCTGCAGAGCCATCTTGTCCTTGGCCAGGTCCACGCCGTAGTTGTTCTTGAACTGCTTCACCAGGTGATCGACGATCCGCTGGTCCCAGTCGTCACCACCGAGGTGCGTGTCACCGTTGGTGGCCTTCACCTCGACCAGGCCCTCCCCGATCTCCAGCAGCGAGACGTCGAAGGTGCCGCCACCGAGGTCGAAGACGAGGATCGTCTGCTCGCTCTCCTTGTCCAGGCCGTAGGCCAGGGCCGCCGCGGTCGGCTCGTTGATGATCCGCAGCACCTTCAGACCGGCGATCTCACCGGCTTCCTTGGTGGCGGTGCGCTGGCTGTCGTTGAAGTACGCCGGGACGGTGATCACCGCGTCGGTGACGTCCTCACCGAGATACGCCTCCGCGTCGCGCTTGAGCTTCTGCAGCACCCGCGCCGAGATCTCCTGCGTGGTGTAGTGCTTGCCGTCGATGTCCCCGGTGTCCGGGAAGCGCCACTGCGCGTCGCCCATGTGCCGCTTGACCGACCGGGCGGTGCGGTCGACGTTCGTCACCGCCTGCCGTTTGGCGAGCTCGCCGACCAGCACCTCACCGTTCTTCGCGAAGGCGACGACGGACGGCGTCGTCCTGGCACCCTCGGTGTTCGCGATGACCGCCGGCTCTCCGCCTTCGAGCACGGCCACCACGGAGTTGGTCGTTCCCAGGTCGATTCCGACTGCCCTTGTCATCGCCGCCTCCTTGATCCGGCCGCCATCGCAATCCCCCTGCTCCCTCATGCATAAAACTTGAGTCGACCTAAGTCAAGGCGGTGGCTGCCCGACGGCGGGTGGGCGCCGCCGGACCGGCTCGGGCCATCAGGGGCGGTGCATACGAAGGCAGCAGGGGTTGCGCAACACCCGTCACGCGGCCTGGGCGCGAGCGGAGGGGCTCCCTGGCTGCAGGCAGCCAGGGAGCCCCTCCCGGGCTGAAGATCGCCATAGCGACGCGTTCACGTCACCTTTTGAAAAAACTTGAGCCGAGGCTTGTCAATCTGTCCCCGCCGGCAGGTTCGGCAGCGCGAATCGCCGTTGCGGACAGCGGGCCTCGGCCTCCCCCGGGCCGGTGGCCGGCTGTCCGCCTCGGCGGGGGCAGGTCGACTCAGACCGTGCCGCAGTCCGAGATGACGATCTTCTTGGCGGTGGAGCCGGACCGGCTGCCGAGCGCCTCGATCGCCTTCACGACGTCCATCCCCTCGACGACCTCGCCGAAGACGACGTGCTTGCCGTCCAGCCAGTCGGTGACGATCGTGGTGACGAAGAACTGCGAGCCGTTGCTGTTCGGGCCCGAGTTGGCCATCGACAGCAGGCCCGGCTTGGTGTGCTTGAGCTGGAAGTTCTCGTCGGCGAACTTGTCGCCGTAGATGCTCCTGCCCCCCGTGCCGTTCTGGTTGGTGAAGTCGCCGCCCTGGAGCATGAAGTCCGGGATGACCCGGTGGAACGGCGAGCCCTTGTAACCGAAACCGTTCTCTCCGGTGGCCAGCTCACGGAAGTTCCGTGCCGTCTTCGGGACGACGTCGTCGTACAGCTTGAACTCGATGCGCCCGAGCGGCTCGCCGTTGGCGGTCACCTCGAAGAAGACGTTCTGGCTCATTGCTCTGCTCCTCTGGGATTCGAAAGGTGGGTGGCACCCGGCAATAGAAGACACCCCGGGCGTGCCCCGGCACAAAGATGACACACCTCGGGGATGCGTCCACCTGCAGGCCAGGCCTCCGCGGGTGCTGCCCCAAGCCGAGCAGGGCCGACGTCCCCGGCACCGACGGCCGGTCCGGTCCGGTCTCGTGACGGAGCGTCACCCCGGTCGTCGTTCGCGAACACCGCCCAGGCGCTTCAGCTGAAGGAGAACGACTACCGCCGAGGGGCGGTGCGACGGTGCCGAGCCTGGGGTCCGGGCAGGCCGCGACTGCGGCCGGTTCCGGACCCGCGCTGCGAGAGCGACCCGGCCCCGGACCTCTGGCCTCTGGCCCTGGCGGTCGATCGGGACGAGCACGGCCCGAACCGCCCGGGGACCAAAGGCGGTTACGCCGTTCCGCTCGGTTGCGTCGCGGTCGGGACGAGGTGCTGCGGCGGGACGTCGGCACCGGCGGGCGACTCGTCGGCCGCCGGCTCCTGCGACGAATCGCCGAGCTGCTCGCGCAGATAGTTCCAGACCACCGCGAGCAGCGCGGCGGCCGGTACGGCGAGCAGGCTGCCCACGATGCCGGCCAGGCTGCCGCCCAGTGTCACCGCCAGCAGGACCATCGCCGCATGGAGTCCGAGCCCGCGGCTCTGGATCATGGGCTGGAACACATTGCCCTCGAGCTGCTGCACCACGACGATGATCGCCAGCACGATCAGCGCGTCCGTCGGCCCGTTCGACACCAACGCGATGAGCACCGCGACCAGACCGGCGAACAGGGCGCCCACGATGGGCACGAACGCGGACACGAACGTCAGCACCGCCAGTGGGAGCACCAGGGGCACGCCCAGGATCCACAGGCCGAGGCCGATGAAGACGGCGTCGAGCAGGCCGACGAATGCCTGGGATCGCACGAATGCGCTCAGGGTGTCCCAGCTGCGTGCGGCCACGGTCGGGACGTCGGTGGCGAGCCGGCCGGGGAGCTGGCGGGAGAGCCACGGCAGGAACCGCGGGCCGTCCTTGAGGAAGAAGAACATCAGGAAGAGGGCGAGGACGGCGGTGACCACGCCGTTGACCACGGTGCTCACGCCCGTGAAGACAGCGGTGACCATGCTGCCGACGCTGTCCTGCATGCGGGCGACCGCGGCGTCGGAGGCGCTGGTGATCTGGTCGTTGCCGATGTTCAGCGGCGGCCCGGCGGCCCACTCGCGCAGCCGCTGGATGCCTTCGACCACGCCGTCGGCCAGTTCGCCGGACTGGGAGGTCACCGGCACCGCGATCAGCGCCACAATGCCCGCGGCCACGAGGAGGAACGTCACGGTCACCACCGACGCGGCCAGGGCGGGGGGCCAGCCGCACCGGCGCAGGAAACGGGCCAGGGGCCAGGTCAGTGTGGTGAGGAGCAGGCCCACGATGAGCGGCCAGACGACCGACCACATCCGGCCAAGTAGCCACAGGGCGACGGCGGCTGTCACGAGGACCAGTAGCAACTCGACGGAGACACGCGCCGTTGTTCGGAGCGCGGCGCGGGTTCTCGTGGAACTCAACGTGGCAGGCATGAAGGTCACCTTATGGGCACTCCGGTCGCATGCCCGGCATCGCTCCTCGTCAGGAGCGGGTTTCGCCGGTCGGCCGGCTGCCCGGCGTCAGCAGTTCGCGGGGGCCTGGCCTCGCTGTTGGGTCCGGCCGGTTCCTGGCAGGGGCGTGGGCCGGGAGGCGGCGCTGCACCCACAGGCGGGATGATTTGCACAATAATCAGATCAATTGCGCATGCTGCGCCCCGCTCGTGGAACTCGCCTGGTGAGGCGGCCTCCGGCTGCCCGTGAGCGGAGAGTGCCATGGATACGACGTGGATGATCGTCATCATCGTGGTTGCTGTGATCGTCGTCGCGCTGCTGGCCCTGACCATGCAGCGGACGGCGCGCCGTCGGCGCCTGCAAGAGCGTTTCGGCCCGGAGTACGAGCGCACGGTCGAGCAGGGGGCGAGCCGTCGGCAGGCCGAGCGCGATCTCGCCGCACGGGAGCAGCGCCATGAGGACCTGCAGATCCGGGCGCTTCCGCCGACGGTCCGGGACCGGTACGCACGGGACTGGAACGGGGTGCAGGAACGCTTCGTGGACGATCCCGACCTGGCGGTGGACGAGGCGGACCGGCTGGTGACCGCACTGATGAGCGAGCGCGGATACCCGACCGAAGGGCACGAGCAGCAGATGCGCGATCTGTCGGTCGAACACTCCCGCACGTTGGAGCACTACCGCATCGCTCACGAGATCAACAGTCGTGCCGGCGGAAGGGACACCTCCACGGAGGAGCTACGGAGCGCGATGGTCCACTACCGGGCGCTGTTCGAGGAGCTGTTGAAGGACGGGACCACTGCGTCCGACGACGGCGGCCGACAGTCGTAGGTCAAGGAGAGCGACATGCAGCGAGAAGGCGGATTCGGGCGGGAAGAGACCGGGCGTTTCGCACCCGGTGAGGAAAAGCTGTCCACCGAGGACATAGCCCGGACGGACACGGAGGGGACCGGGTCGGCGCGGCCCGCGGAGCCTGCGGCCCCCGCGGCGGCGCCCACGGCCCCCTCTGCCCCGGCGGCGGAGGAGCCGGTGCCGCCCCGGGACGAGGAGATGGCACAGGCGCCCGGGAAGGAGCCGCCGGAACGCACCGGTGAGCCCCCCGGCCCGGTCGCCGCGCACGAGCGGCCGCAGGCCCGGGAGGCGGCCCCGGCCCGCGAGGACGAGGCCGTTCCGCTTCTCGACTCCGGTGCGGCGGAGGATTTGCGGTCCCGCTGGAGCGAGCTCCAGCAGGGCTTCGTCGACGACCCGCAGGCGGCCGTACGCGGGGCGGACGAACTGGTCGCAGAGGTGATGCAGTTGCTCGCCAGGACCTTCGCCGAACACAAGGAAGGCCTGGAGAGCCAATGGCACCAGGGCAACGAGGTCGCCACCGAGGATCTGCGGATCGCACTGCGGCAGTACCGGTCCTTCTTCGACCGGCTGCTGACGACCTGACCGGTTTCCACCGGCGTCCGGCGACTGACCGGGTCGCGCTCACGCCGCCCGGCGCACGGACCCGGCCGGGCCACAGGCCGCACTCAGAGGCGGCGAAGAACCGCTGCTCCAGCGTCCCGCGCCGCCCCCGCCGGGGGCGGACGCCAGGGTTCGCCAGCTCAGGCGCGGGGTACCCGGGGCCCAACGGCGGGCGGCTGTCCGCCGGCCGACCACTGCAACATCGACTCCTCGCGGGCCAGGGCGGAGTCCGTCGCGGCCGGGATCAACGCCGGCGCCGGTGAGGCGTTCGCGATCCAGGGGAGACCTGACGAAGGCCGCCGAGGTGGAGCGGGTCTTCGACGGGGTCCTCACCCGGTTCGGCAAGCTGGACTACAGCATCGGAGTTCCACCTCTCGCGCCCCCGCGGTGCGCGCCCGCTGCGGCCCGGGGCACACGGAAGACACCACGCCACCTGCCTCTCGGACACCGCTCATCCGCGCGCCGCCCGCCGCCTGCAGCTGCCGTGGTGGCTGTCTGTGCCAATCGCCCTGCTGGTGGTCCTCGTTCTGGTCGCCCTGACAGGACGGTTCAGTCTGCTGCCCGGATTCGACCACGTCTTCGGCGAGGAGACGAAGGACCGGCCGGGGCCCGCCCTCCTCAAGTCCATCCAGAACATGGACCGTTACGAGGGAGCGGCGGGCAACTTCCAGATCGTCGTGGACCTGGAGAAGGACGCCACGTTCCTCCCGGACGCGATCCGGGGCACCCGCACCTTGTACGTGGGGTCGGGCAGCGTCAGCGCGTACGTGGATCTCGGCGCCGTCGGCCGGGACGGCGTCACCGTCGACGTCGAGGTGCGGGAGTGCACGCTGAGCACACCCGGCAGGTTCACGCACCGACGGCCGCGTGCCGGTCGACACCGTGGGCTTATGCGTCGTAGGTGACGGTGGTCATCATGCCGGACTCCGAGTGGTAGATGTTGTGGCAGTGGAGCATCCAGTCGCCGGGGTTGTCGGCGTCGAAGTCGAGGACGAGTTTGTTGTGGGGCAGGACGGTGGCGGTGTCCTTGCGGGCGCCGTGGGAGTCGATGCCGGCGAGGGCGTAGGTGTGGCCGTGGAGGTGGACGGGGTGCCACATGTCGGTGGCGTTGACGACGACCAGTCGTACGCGTTCGCCGCGTTCGATGCGGTGGACCCGGTCGGGTGAGTAGGGGCGGTGGTCGATGCCCCAGTCGTATTTCCCCATACCGCCGGTGAAGGTGAGTCTGACGATCCGGTCGGGTCTGCGCCGGTCGAGTTCGACGGATTCGTGGGGCCTGAGCCGGCGCGCCGAGGGCAGGACGGCGCGCCGCAGTTCGGCGGGGCGGGCGGTGGGGCCGGGGAGCGCGCCGCTCGCTGTGCGCAGGACGGCCATGGCGGCGCCGTTCTTGCCTTCGGCAAGTGCGGTGAGCGGGAAGACGCCGTCTTTCGCGGTGATCAGTGCGTCGTAGCGTTCGCCCATGCCGAGGAGCAGGGAGTCGGTGCGGTGGTGGCGTACGGGGAAGCCGTCGCTGTGGGTGATCGTCATCCGGTGGCCGCCGAGTGCCACGCGGAACGGGGTCTCGGCGCCCGCGTTGATGATGCGCAGCCGGATCCGGTCGCCGGGTTTGGCCCGGAGCTGGGTCGGGTCGTCGGGTGTGCGTCCGTTGATGAGGTAGTGCGGGTAGGCGACGTCGCCCGCGTGGCCGCCGAGCAGCGGGCTGCTGGCGCCCGTCATCAGCCGGCCGGGGCCTTTCTTCTGCTTCGGTGAGGGCGACGTGTCGTCGCGCGCCGGCGCCTCGCCGGGCTCCGGCGCGTGGGCGCCCGGCGGCCCGTAGCCGGCGGCGATTCCTCCGGAGGGTTTGGACGGCCGGGTGCCGCGGTCGTGTCCGCGCTTGTGCGGGGAGCCATGGCCCATGGCGGGCTTGCCCTTGCGGAGCTGGTCGAAGACGTCCTCGGGGCTGGAGCCGCCGATCCCGTCGATCCAGTCGTCCAGCAGGACGATCCATTCCGCGTCGTAGGCGAGGGGCTCGTTGGGGTCGTCCACGATCAGCGGCGCGTACATCCCGCGGTCGATCTGCAGGCCCAGGTGGGGGTGGAACCAGTAGGTGCCGGGGTGCGGCGCCCGGAAGCGGTAGGTGAACGTTTTGCCCGGCTTGATGGGCGGCTGTGTCAGGTCGGGCACGCCGTCCATGTCGTTGCGCAGGGCGATGCCGTGCCAGTGGACCGTGGTGGGTTCGGGCAGGTGGTTGGCGAGCGTCAGCTGGAGGGTGTCACCGGCGGTGATCCGTACCTCTTTGCCGGGCAGTTCGCCGTTGTAGGTGAGGGTCCTGACGGTGCGTCCGCCGCCGATCTCGACCGTGGCCGGTGTGGCGGTGAAGGTGAGGCCACGGAGCTTGCCTTCGGGGCTGGGTGTCCATGTGGGCCGGACCTTCTTGCCGTCCGCGGAGACGGAGCCCTGTGGACCGGCGGCCCCCTCGTTCCGGGCGCCGGCTGGGGGGGTTGCGCCGCTGCCCGAGCAGGCGGTGAGCAGCGCGGATCCCGCTGCGGCGATCCCGGCGCCGAGTACGGCACGCCGAGTGGCAGAGGTCGGACGGGTGTGATCCTGCCTGTACATGGTCCTCCGTCGTCGCACATGCGCGCGTCCCGCCCCGGGCAAGGGGCGGCGCCCCGGGTGGGGCCTGATGTGGCACGACCAGCATGGAGCACAATGCCGGAAACATACGGTAAGCACCGATCTGCCTGTCTTATCTGTCGCGGCCGGGGGACGCCTGGCGGGGGCGGCGGGGCGGGATCGGCGCGGTGTGACGCGCTCTGCGGGGTGCGAGGGGTCGGCGCGGGTGAGGGGGGCCGGTCGCAGCCACGGTCAACTCATCCGGGCACGAGTCCAGTTCCGGTTCTGCGCGGGCAGGCGCCAGGTCCGTCGTGAGGGGGGAGGGGGCGTCGGTGCCCGGGCGGCGGGTTGGGGCGAGTCGCTTGCGCCAACGGCCGCCGTTGACGGTGGCGTCCGGCCCGGGGCGGCCGCACGCCCGCGGAACTGCCGGACGGCATGCGGAGCTTCCCTGAGGCAGGCGGCCTCAAGGGCAGGGCCGGTTTGCGCCGCCATGCGGGAGCGACCCGGCGGGCCTAGCGTGGTGAGGGAGGAGTGATGTCCTGGTCCGGATGCACTCGTCCGGACGCCCTCGGCTGGCAGGAGGTCTGCCGTGAGGTACTCGCAGATGCGTTGGCGCAGGGCGTGCGTGGGACTGGCCGCGGCCACGATGCTGGCCGTACCGGCGTCCACCGGGAGCGCGTACGGGCAGGCGCCGGCCCTGGGGCCTCCCCTCTCCGCATCGGCCTTCAGCGAAACCGACTTCCCCGAACTGGACCCGGCCGTCGCCGAGCGTCTGGACACCGCCATCCAGCAGGTCATGCGCGAGACGAAGGTGCCCGGTGTGATCGTCTCCCTGTCGGCCCCCGGCAAGGGCAGCTACGTGCGGACCTTCGGCATCGCCGACAAGGCCACCGGCGCCCCCATGGAGCGGGATCTCTTCATGCGGATCGGCAGCGAGACCAAGACCTTCACGGTGACCGCCCTGCTCGAACTGGTCGACCAGGGCAAGGTGGGTCTGGACGATCCGATCGCGAAGTACATCGACGACGTCCCCAACGGAGACCGGATCACCCTGCGCAACCTGGCGGGCATGCGCAGCGGGCTGTTCAACTACTCCATGGACGAGGGCTTCGTCAAAGCACTGCTCGCCGACCCTCAACAGCGCTACACACCACAGCAGTTGCTGGACTACTCCTTCAAGCATCCGGTGCAGTTCCAGCCCAATGAGGAGTTCGAGTACAGCAACACCAACCTGATCCTGCTGGGTCTGGTGGTGGAGAAGGCCGGCGGTATGCCGCTGAACGAGTTCATCGAGCGACACGTCCTGAAGCCGGCCGGGTTGCGCAACACCCTGTTCCCGACCGGCGCCGAGTTCCCCAGCCCGCACGCCCAGGGCTACACCAACCAGACCGCGTCCGGCGAAGTCGAGACCAGTACGGACTGGGACCCTTCCTGGGCCTGGGCGGCCGGGGCGATGATCTCCGACATGCGGGACCTGCGCAGTTGGGCCCGTACGGTCGCCACCGGCACCCTGCTGTCCCCCGAGACTCAGGCGCAGCGCCTCAAGACCGAGCCGACGCCGATTCCGGGCGCGAGCTACGGGCTGGGCATCTTCACCATCGAGGGCTGGATCGGCCACAACGGCTCGCTTCCCGGCTACGAGTCCCTGACCATCTATCTCCCCGAACCGCAGGCGACGTTGGTGGTGCTCCTCAACACCGACATCCTGCACGGCCAGACGGAGCCCAGCACCCTCTTCGGCCAGGCGATCACCCGCATCGTGACCCCCGAGCACGTGTTCAACCTGCCGGTCACGGCGGCCCGGCCGACGCCCAAGGGGTGACCTTTCGGAGGTGAAAGCGCCCGGGCCCGTCTCCCCCGCTGAGTGGGGAGACGAGCCCGGGCTCGTGCTGACCTGTACGCCGGCTGGGCCGGCCGTCACTGCTTTGGGGCGAGCACGACCGGCAGTTCCGCGAGGCCGCGGAAGGCGGGGAAGGGGACTTCCATCCACTTCGGCCCGGCCTCGGGAGCGGCCAGCGCGATCCCCGGGAACCGGCCGAACAGGCTGGTGAGGGCCAGCTGCATCTCCAGCCGCGCCAGCGGGGCGCCCAGGCAGTAGTGGCTGCCGTGGCCGAACCCCAGATGGGCGCTCTGCGCGTTTCCCGGCCGTCTCACGTCGAACTCGTCCGGGGAGTCGAACTTCAGCGGGTCACGATTCGCCGACAGCAGCGCGATCTGCACCAGGGCGCCCTTGGGGATGCGTGTGCCGCCG
Source organism: Streptomyces sp. NPDC027962 (assembly GCF_055566095.1). Classification (NCBI taxonomy): domain Bacteria; kingdom Bacillati; phylum Actinomycetota; class Actinomycetes; order Kitasatosporales; family Streptomycetaceae; genus Streptomyces; species Streptomyces sp. NPDC027962. Next base: position 31,952 of record NZ_JBVHTA010000040.1, on the reverse strand, counting down.
ATCTCCACATCCTCGGTCGCGAACCGGAACGTCGCGCTCTCCACCGAGCCGTCGTAGCGCACCAGCTCCTCCACCGCGGGGCCGACCAGATCCGGGTCCTCCTGCACGGCGCGCAGCTGTGCGGGATTGGCCAGGAAGTGGTATACGGCGTTGCCCATGAGGTACGCGGTCGTCTTGTGGCCCGCGAACATCAGCAGGAACGCCGTCGAGACCAGCTCGTTCTCCGTGAGGCCGCCGTCCTTGTCCTGGGCCTCGGTGAGCGCGCTGAGCAGGTCCTCGCCGGGGTGCGCGCGCTTGCGCGCGATGAGCTCGGTGAAGTAGGCGTGCAGGTCCTCCTCCGCCTTCTGCTGCGCCTGCTTGGACTCCTTGCTGAAGCCCGTCTGCGCCACCGTGGTGGACAGGTGCTGCATGTGGGCGCGCTCCTCGGGCGGCACGCCGAGCAGTTCGCAGATCACGGTGATCGGCAGCGGGAACGCGAACGCGGGCAGCAGGTCCAGCGGTTCACGGATGGGGCAGGCGTCGAGCAGTTGGTCGACGATGTCCTGGATCTTCGGACGCAGCGCCTCGACGCGGCGCGGGGTGAACTCGGAGTTGACCAGTTTGCGCAGCCGGGTGTGTTTGGGCGCGTCGGCGTTGAGCATGTTGTCGTCCAGCGAGACCGACGAGTCGCCGAAGATTCTCCGGTAGGCGTCCATGGCCCCGTACATGTCCTTGCTCAGCCGGGGGTCGGACAGTGCGGCCCGGGCGTCGTCGTACCGTGTGATCAGGTACGTTTCGACGCCGTGCGGCGGCTTCATCGGGCAGACGGGCGCCGTGTCCCGGAGGGCGGCGTAGACCGGGTGCGGGTTGCTCCGGAAGTCGGCGGTGCACTGCTCGGCTGCGACGGCGGGGTCCTGCGTGGTGGTCACGGACGGCTCCTGAGGTCGAAGAGGGCCTCGGCGTTGCCGCCGAGGATGAGCTGCTGGGACGCCTTGTCCACGGGCAGCTTCTCGATCATGCGGATGAGGTCCTCCAGCGGCGCGGACAACGGCGGCGAGTCGCTGCCGAACAGCATCCGCTCGGGTCCGAGGACCTCCGCGTTGAGGCTCAGGTGAGCCGGGCTGAACGGGCTGGTGTCGACGTACATGCGCTGCAGGGCCGCGGCGGGGTCGGCCGACGGCGGGAGGGAGGGCGGCGCGGCGGGTGTCGGCCGGGCGGGTGTCGCCCCCGGCGCGGCGCCCGGCGCGGCGGCAGGCCGCGCGCCGCCGCCGCCCCAGTGCCGGGGGCTCGCCGCCGTCTGCAGGCGCTCCGGCAGCAGCGCCATCGCGCCGCCGCCGGTCGCGCCGATCAGCCGCAGATCCGGGTACTTGTCCAGCCATCCCGCGAACGCGATCATGGCCATGCCCAGGGTGACGTCGCCGAACCGGCCGATCTGCTCGACGAAGCCGACGGTGTCCACCTTCTCCGTGCCCGCCGGTTCGGCCGGTGCGTGCACCAGGACCGGGACTCCCGCCTCCGCGGCCAGCGCGAAGAAGGAGTCCGCCCGCGGCGAGCCGAGCAGCTCGCCGTGGACGCTGGACGTGGTGATCAGGCCGACGAAGGCGGGGTCCGCCAACGTCTCCCGCACGCCTTCCAGGTGATCGTCGTCGCCGAACGGGTTGGCGTAGACGTACCCGCGCAACTGGTCCGGGAACTGGGAGATCAGGCCCGACATCCAGGCGTGGAAACCACGCAGCCGGTCGCGCGGCTGCTTGTAGTTGTCCACGCCCGGGACCCGCGCCATCGCGCCGGCGCCCACCGGGCTGCCGATGATGGTGAGGTCGATGCCGGCCTCGGCGCGGGCCGCGAGCATTCCGTCGACGTCGGTCAGACTCGGGGGCATGGGGAAGCGTCTGGCCGCCTCCGGCGGGGACAGATGTCCGTGGATGTCGATGATCATGTGTGGGTTCCCGGTTCCGGTGTGACTGCGCGGGTCACCGCGGCACAGTCCTCGTCGCCGAGCCCCTGCTCGGTGGCACGGGCGTGGGTCTGTGCGGCTGCGGCGGTGAGCGGAAGGCGCAGGCCTGCCGCGGCCGCCTGCTCCGTAGCGAGCATGAGGTCCTTCGCCATCAGGCGCAGCCGGAAGTCCGGCTCGTCGAAACGCCCGGTGGCCAGGCGCCGCGACTTGAACGCCATGACCGGCGAGGCGAAGCCGCTGCCCGCGATCGTCCTGAGGACGAGCCGCTTGTCGAGGCCGCAGGCGGCCGCCAGTTCGGCGGCCTCGGCCATGGCCTGCACCTCTATCCCCATGAGGAGATTGAGGAGCAGCTTCATCCGCATGCCGGAACCGAGTGCGCCCAGATGGACGACCTCCTTGCCCAGCATCTCCAGCAGCGGCCGGCCGGCGGTGAAGACCCGCTCCTCGCCGCCGACGAACAGCCGCAGTTCGCCGTCGCGGGCGTGGTCGCGGTTGCCGAGCATGCCGACGTCCATGACGGAGGGCACGTCCCCGGCGAGCCGGACGACCTCCTCGGGAGCGACGGTGCTGGCGCAGATCAGCGCGCCGGGGTAGGTGCCCCTGGCCAGGACGCCGTCCGGGCCGCGCAGCACGGCGCCGAGGGCATCGCCGTCGGCGACCGTGCAGATGACGGCGCTGGTGCCTTCGGCGGCTTCGCTGGGACGGCCGGCGGCGACGGCGCCGGCCCGGGTGAGCGGTTCGGCCCGCTCCGGGGTGCGGTTCCAGACCCGCACTTGTACACCTTGTGCGAGCAGACGTGAGGCCAGGCCGGAGCCCATCGTGCCCAGACCGAGGACGGCGACGGGGCCGGAAGCGTTGATGGTTGGCGTCATGACTTCTCCTCCACGGTCTCCTTGACGACCCGGAACCGCAGGGACTGCGTCGAGTCGACCCAGTTGCGGAGCGGAGCCACCAGTGCCTGGTGGTCCTCGCTCTGCTGCCAGGCGAAGAAGTGTTCGGGGGTCTCCCACTCGCTGGTGATCACCCACTGGCGGGAGCCGTCGACCGGCTCTCCCAGTCGTTCGACGATGTGCCCGGGGGTACGAGCGACGGATTTCCGCATCTGCTCGTACATCTTCAGGAATCCTTGCTCGCCGCCCTCGATCACACGGACCGCGAAAACCACGGACAGCCTTTCGGCCGTCTGGCTGTTCTGAACAGTGCCCATGTCTCCTCCTGATGGTGAGATCCGGCAGGACACGCTTTCCAAGGACTCATGGGCTCAGTGACGACGCAACTCCAATGGGTGCACGCCCCAGTCGCGAGAAGGGCCCTGCCCTGTGGCCTAGCCCGTCCGGGTGACTTCTGAAGGGGCCCTGGGCGAGGCGGATTCGAGCGAATGAACGAAGACGCAGAGGGCGCGGAGACCCGGAGGGCGCGGAGGGCGTGGACCGGTCGGCCGGGCGCCGGCGTCCGGTCCGGGGTGGCTGCGGGTCGGTTCCGGGTGGATCCGCGGGCCGTCCCCCATGAACGGCGTGCGCCGTCGGCAGCCGCTCATGAGCGACGACATGACGCAGCGGGAAGTGCCCCCTGCCGGCCGGGGGCCGGGCAGCGCCGATTACCGGTGGTCCCCGTGCCTCCGGCAGGATGGACGCCCATGACCGAGATCCGCACTCCCCGCCTCCTCCTGCGTCGCTGGCACGACGACGACCTCGCCCCGATGGCGGACATCAACGCCGACCCGCGGGTCATGCGGTGGGTCGACGACGGCTCGGTGCTCGACCTGGACCGCACGGCCGAGGACATCGAGCAGTGGGAGGAGGAGTGGGACGAGGAGGGCTTCGGTCTCTTCGCCGTCGAGCTGCTCGCCTCCGGCGAACTGGCCGGATTCACGGGGCTGTCGGTACCGGCGTTCCTGCCGGAGGTGGCGCCCGCCGTGGCGATCGGCTGGCGGTTCGGCACGCAGTTCTGGGGGCAGGGCTACGCCTCCGAAGCCGCCCACGCCACCCTGGAGTTCGCGCTCCAGGACCGCGGCCTCGACCGTGTCGTCAGCATCAGCCGGGTGGGCGACGAGGCCTCGGAGAACGTCATCCGCAAACTGGGCATGGCGCTCGAGCGCGAGACCGCGCACCCCGAGTACGGCTTTCCGCTGCACGTCCACGGCATCGATCTCACCGAGTTCCGGGCTTGAAGCGGCCGGCCCGCCGGCTGTCGTCCGGGCGGTGGCCGGCCGCTTCGGCGTCGGCTGTCGGGCGCTGCGTGTCAGGCGTTGGGATCGAAGGGGATGCCTGCAGGCTTGGCCTCTTGGAGGTGGTGGGCGAAGCTGCCGTCCTTCAGGCCGAAGTGGGCGCTGCCGAAGTCGGCCTGGCTCAGCTTGTCGCGCAGGCCCGCGGGGTAGCCGTTCCAGCCGACGAGGTCGGGGAACTGCCATGTGCGGTGGTGGTTCTCCGGCGGCTCGTCATTGGAGTTCGCTGCGCGGAAGCAGTGCGTGCCCCAGCCGTCCTTGTGGTAGACGATCTTGGGGTGGGTTCCGTCCCAGCGGATCCGGTCACGGTGGTGGATGTTGAAGTCGCCGTGCGCCGAGGTGGCGACGTAGCGGGCCTCGTTGTTCTGCACCCACACCACGACGTGCTCCCAGTCGTGGCGGTGGCCGCCGAGGCCGCTGCCCCACACGGCCTGGTCCTTCTCGAAGTAGAGCCCGTACATGATCGCGCACCAGCCGTTGTTGCACTTGGCCCGCGCGTATCCGTTGGTGTTGTCGAGGTCCCATGCGTCGTGGCAACTGCCGTTGACGGCGCCGGACGTCTTGAGGCCGGGGGCTATGGTTCCGTCGCGGCCGATGGCGGGGGTGGGATAGCAGCCGTCCGTGTCGTAGTCGTAGGCCGGCTGGAACGTCTGCTCCAGTCCGTCCGCGTTGGCGGGCAGGGCGGCGGGCGGGGCGGCGAGGGCAATGCCGGGAGTGGCGACCACCAGCGCGACGGCGCTGATGAGGACGAGCGAGGCCTTGCGGATCCGGGCTCTGGTGTTCACTGCTTCCTCCTGGTCACGCCGACGGCACCGCGGTGGGGGCACACGATTCGATTGACATGCCCAAATCATCTTCATCGAATCTCGTGGACGGGTGGAGGGTCGCCGGGTGTCACCGCGATGACGGGCCGGCGGGCACGGGCACGGCGGCAGTCGTCAGGAGCGCACACCAGGGGCGTCGGGGGCCGGGTGTGGCGTGCAACTGTCCGAAATCCGATGTCCGTTGCGGCGCCGGCCAGGTTAGCGTGCGATTTCAGCTCGTGAACTGGGGGAACAGCATGGCGGCTCGGCCTGTCGTTGATCTGCAGCAGCTCGGTGCGGATTTCGTTCGTGATCCCTATCCCGTCTACGCCGGGCTCCGTGCCGAGGGGCCGGTGCACCATGTGCGTGACGCCGACGGTGAGGAGTTGTGGCTCGTCGTCGGCTACGAGGCCTGCCGTGCCGCTTTCACCGATCCGCGGCTGAGCCGGGACTGGATACGGTCCGGGGACATCAGCCAGATCGTGAACACCGAACAGGACCAGCCCGCTCTCGCACACATGCTGATGTCGGACCCGCCGGACCACACCCGGCTGCGGCGGCTGGTGGCGAAGGAGTTCACCCCGCGCCGTATCGAGGCACTCGCCCCCCGGATCCAGCAGATCGCGGACGAATTGCTGGAGGAGATGGTGGCGTCGGGGAAGCGACAGGCCGATCTGATCGCGTCGTTCGCGTTCCCGCTGCCCATGACGGTCATCTGCGAGCTGCTCGGTGTGCCGGAGCTGGACAGGGACGCTTTTCGGCGCTGGTCCAACGAGATGGTGGCGCGCACCAGCCCCGAGGCGGAGGCGCTGGCCTACCAGGAGATGCCGGCGTATCTCGCCGAACTGATCGCCGCGAAGCGGGCGGAGCCGGGTGAGGACCTGCTCAGCGCGATGATCCACACCGTCGACGCGGGCGGTGACCGGCTCTCGCCGGACGAGCTGATCGGCATGTCCGTCCTGCTGCTCATCGCCGGGCACGAGACCACCGTCAACCTGATCGGCAACGGTATGCGGGCGCTGTTCGCGCATCCGGACCAACTGGCCGATCTGCGGGCCGACTTCGGCCTGCTCGACGGGGCGATCGAGGAGATGCTCCGCTACGACGGGCCGGTGGAGACCTGCACGGAACGCCTGGCACTGGAGGATGTGGAGATGGGCGGGGTGACCATTCCCGCGGGCTCCACGGTGCTGATCGCCATGGCGGACGCCGACCGTGACCCGGAGCGCTTCAAGGAACCGGACCGCTTCGACATCCGCCGCGATGCCCGCGGGCACATCGCCTTCGGTCACGGTCTGCACTACTGCCTGGGCGCGCCGTTGGCGCGGCTGGAGGTCCGGATCGCGCTGCGTACGCTGCTGGAACGCTGCCCGGACCTGGCGCTGGACGCGGACGCGGCGACGCTGCGGTGGATGCCGGGGCTGCTGATCAGGGGGGTGCGGGAGCTTCCTGTGCGGTGGTGACCCGGCGGCCGTGCCGGCGGGCGCCGGCCCGGCTCGCCCGGCGTCGGCTCTCCCGGCGTCGGTGGTCCTGGAGGGCGGTGGTCCTGGAGGGCGGTGGTCCTGGAGGGCGGTGGTCCTGGAGGCGGGCGGGTGTCATGCGACGGCGGCGGCCATCCGCCGGACCGCCTCCATGATCAGGCGGGACGAGGCCGCCAGGTTGAGCCGGACGTGTCCCGCGCCGCCGGTGCCGAAGGAGATGCCTGAGGTGAGGGCCACTTTGCCGCGTTCGAGGAAGACGGCGGCGGGGTCGTCGCCGAGCCCCAGGCGCCGGCAGTCGAGCCACGCCAGGTAGGTGGCCTCGGCGGGCCGGTAGGAGATGTCGGGCAGATGCTCGGCCAGGAGGCCGGCGAGCAGCCGGCGGTTGGCGTCGAGTCCGCTCAGGACGGCGTCGAGCCAACCGGTCGCCTCGCGCAGCGCGGCGGTGTGGGCGATGACGCCGACGTGGCTGGGGCCGTGGCTGACCTCTTCCGGCATACGGGCGAGATCCTGGGCCGCGGCGGGGCCGGCGACGGCGAGGCCGGCCTTGAGACCGGCGAGGTTCCACGCCTTCGAGGCCGATACGAGGGAGAAGGCGCTGTCGGCGCCGGGCACGCTCAGGTAGGGCACGAACGGGGTGTCGGGGGCGACGACCGGGGCGTGGATCTCGTCCGCCACGACGCGTACGCCGTGCTGTTCGGCGAGCGCGGCGACGGCGGCCAGTTCGGCGGCGGTGTGGACGGTGCCGGTCGGGTTGTGCGGGCTGCACAGCAGGTAGGCGGCGCGGCGTCGGCCGGTGGTGACCTGCCGGAAGGTGTCCTCGAGGACGGTGAGGTCGATGCGCAGGTCCGCTCCGAGCGGCGCCTGGACGACGCGCCGGTCCATGTGGCTGACGAACTGGTAGAACGGCGGGTAGACGGGGCTGTTGACGACGACGGCGTCGCCCGGGTCGCTGAGCAGTTTCAGGACCTCGACAATGCCGAGCATCACGTCGGGGACGATCGCCGTGCGCTCCACGGCGAGCCCGTGCCAGTTCCATCTCCTGGCGGCGAAAGCGGCGAGCGCTTCGGCGTATGCGGACCCGGCCGGGTATCCGGTGTCGCCGAGGGCGACCGCGTCGGTGATCGCCGCGGCAACCGGTCCGGCCAGCGGTACGTCCATCTCCGCCACCCACAGCGGCAGTACGTCCGGCGGGTAGGTGCGCCACTTCATGCTGGTGCGCCTGCGGAGCTGGTCCAGGGAGAGGCGTTCCAAGGGGTTGGCAGAGGTGGCGTCCGTGTCCTGCTCGTCGGTGTTCATCTTGCGAAAGATAGGGGCACCGGCCGGGTGCGTCAGCCGGTGCGCCGCCGGTCGGCCGGGAAACGGCGGGCTGCCGGTCGGCGGGGAGACACAGGCGGAGAGTTGGACAGGCTCCTCGGGATCCTGCCGAGCACACCGGCCGGCAAGGTCCAAGCGGCGATATGGGCTGTGGTGACCTGCCTTCCCGCACGGAGGTCCGCCGCCGAGCAGGGACACGGCCGAGTTGATGCGCTCAGCCGACCAACTGAACCACCAAGTGACCAAGTGGAGCGCTCAGCCACGTGAAAAGTGAACACGGCGCGGTCTTTTGAAGGTCAGTAGTCGATGGTGACGTAGTCGATGTCGGTGAACTCGACCTGCAGGCCCTCGGCGCGGCGGCCGCGGTCCTTGAAGTAGATGTCCTGGAGGCCTTCCGCCGCGATCTCGCGCAGTTGTTGTTCGTCGGCGCCGGCGGCCTGGGCGGTGAACAGGCGGGCCGCGTACTGGGGGGGCAGGTGCTGGGTGATGCGGCGGATGCGGCTGTCGTCGGTGGTGCCGGGGGCGGCGGTGAAGCCGAAGCGCGCGCGGGTCTCGATGACGAGGCCGCCGGCTGTCGCGGCCTGTTGCCTCGCGCGTTCGCGGACCCGGGGCTGCCAGCGTTTGCGGACCTCGTCGGCGAGGCGGGCGGCGAGGTCGGGGCGGGGGCGTTTGAACTGCCCCGTGAGGTAGCGCTCGACAGTGCGCTGGGAGATGCCGAGGAGCCCGGCCACCGCGCGGGTGCTGCCTTTGGCCTGGTGGACGAGGAAGCGCATCTGGGCGCGGGCGGTCTTGGGGACCGGCCTGGTGAAGGTGGCTGCCGCAGCCTCCTCGAGGCTGCCCTGGACGGTGTCCATCGCGGTCGGCCTACTCTCCGTCGTCGGCGGCGTCGGTGCCCTTGAGGTGGCGGGCGGGGTTGTGGCCGTCGTCGAGCATCTTCACGACGGTCAGCATCGGCTGGGTGCCCTCGTGTTTGACCATGCCGGGCGATACGCCGAGGCGGAACGAGCCGGGGGCGGGCCTGCCGTCGGGGGTGCGCGGGAGGAAGTCCAGCGGGGAGGGGCCGTCGGCGAGGTAGACCGCGCAGTCGGACAGGACCGCCACGGGGAGCAGCGCCTCTTCGCCGAGGTGCAGATGCCCGCTCGGGGCGGGGGTGTGCCCGCTCGCGAGGGCGGTCTTGAGGATCTTGCGGTGCATGTTGACGCGGGCGGTGGCGATGACGGCGGCCCGGATGTCGGGGCGCCAGGTCGGGCGTTCGAGGGCGGGCCACCGCTCGCCGTGGGTGTGGGAGGCGCCCTGGGGCCGTTCGCGGAGTTTCCCGATGCCGCCCTTGACGGTCGACTTGATCGCCGACAGTACGGCGGCCAGGGCGGGGTCGGCCTGCTGGTGGCGGTCCATGGCGGCGAGGAAGTCGGTGCCGCTCATCCCTGTGACGACGCCGAGGTCGGCCATCGTGGCTTTGTACGCCTCGGACAGGTGCTTGTACCAGGGGTCGAGGTAGGGGCCGGATTCGGGGCGGAGCCATGCTTCGGCGGGGGCGATGGTGGCGGGAAGGCGGAAGGTGTCGATGAGTTCGCGGGCGTAGGCGACGGTCGGTGTCGCGTACCAGGCGGGGCCGGTGGGGCGGGTGCCGTCGGGGGTGAACGGGCCGGGCAGCCGCGGGTCCATTTCGATGCCGGACAGGTCGACCAGCCACGAACCGGGGACGGCCGGGTCGAACGCGGGCGCGGCGGCGTGGACGGGGGCACCGAGGCCGACCACCAGGCGGTTGGCGGCGGCGAGGAAGGCCGTGTTGATGTCGATGCCGACGCCGTGACTGCGGGCGCATTCGGCGTCGGTGAGCAGTTGGGGGTCGCGGATCCAGTCGCAGGCCTCCTCGTCGAGGGCCTCGGCCGGGGTGCGCCGGTGACCGCGCGGGAACAGGGCGGCGGCGACGGGGTGTTCGTCGGGTGCTTCCGGCGGGGCCGGGTCGACGGGCTCGGTCAGGGAGCCGCGCATCGGGGCGGAGACCCAGGCGCCGCTCTCGTCCTTGACGGCGCGGGTCGGCGGCCGCAGGGCGGTCATGGTCTCCAGGCCGGACACGGCGGTCGAGCCGCGCGGGGTGATGACCCGCCGGGCGTAGAGGGCGAGTGTGGCGGCGAGGTCGGCGGCCGGCAGCCGGTCCGCGCCCTGCCAGGAACGGGGGTCCAGGGCGCCCCAGGGCAGGACGGCGAGCTGGACGCACTGGCGCAGACCGCCGTGTGCCGGGCGGTAGATGCGGGCCCAGGGGCCGAAGCCGCGGCGGGTCAGTTTCCATTGCGCGCGGGTGATCGTGCGGACGACCGGGTGGTCGTCGGGCAGGCGCAGCCCCCGCCGGTCCGCCAGGGCGGCGGGCAGGCCGAGGAGTTCGGCGGCCTCGGCGGTGAGGACGATCAGCGGGTCGGAGTCCTTGCCGAAGGGGTGCAGCCGGGGGGCGCCCAGTTTGGCCTCGCGCAGGGTCCATTCGACGAGTTGGGGGATGTCGGTGGCGGGGCAGTCCAGTACGAGGCCGTCGGCGCAGTAGAGCAGTCCGTCGCCGTCCAGTACGCCGAGGGGGCCGTCCGCGAACCGGGCGTCCGCGGTGGATGGCGGGGCGGGGGGCTGCTTCCTGGGCGCGGGGGTGGGCGGCTCGGGCGCGGCGGGCTGCTTCCCGGGTACGGGGGTGGGCGGCTCGGGCGCGGCGGGCTGCTTCCCGGGTACGGGGGTGGGCGGCTCGGGCGCGGCGGGCTGCTGTCGAGCAGCGGGGCTGCGGGACGGGGGCGGCGGGACGGGGGTGGTGGGCGGTGCGGGTGCCGGGTGGCGGGCGGCAAGGCCCTCCAGGAGGCGCACGTAGGCCGCGCGCTTGGGCGGGCGGGGCTCGGTGCGGCCGGCTTCCCAGCTGGTGACGGTCTCGCGCCGTACCGACAGGGCGCGGGCAATCTGGTCCTGGCTGAGGCCGCCCGCTTCACGCAGCCGTTTGCGTTCGGCGGGGTCCGGGAGATCCTCCTGCGCGGCGGCCTGCTCCAGCAGCGCGTCGACCGACGCGAACAGCTTGCCCTGCTCCTGGGACACCGGGACCACCTCCGCGGCCACCCTATCCCGAACGCACATTCCGTAGCGGCCGAACACACAACGGCTCCCTTGGCGAGTTGGCAGGTGCCGAGTTGGCCGGTGTCGATCTTCCGGGCGGGGCCTGCGTGCTGAGACGGTCATGTCGACCACCGGACCATGAGGCCGGCCGGTGGAAGGGAGGCGGATCTGCGGGAAGGACAGGGATGGCGGAATTCGAGATCCGGAGCGCGAGCGCCCGGGAGATCGGGCTCATGCGGGACTGGGCCGACGAGGAGGGATGGAACCCGGGAGACTCCGACCGCTGGGCCTTCGCCGTGGCCGATCCGGAGGGCTTTTTGATCGGCCGTCTGGACGGCGAGCCGGTCAGCTGCATCTCGGCCGTGCGCTACGGGGCCGGTTTCGGGTTCATCGGCTTCTACATCACCCGCCCCGCTGTGCGCGGCCAGGGCTACGGGATGCGGCTGTGGCGGGCGGGCATGGACCGTCTTCAGGGCCGCACCGTGGGGCTGGACGGTGTGGTGGACCAGCAGGAGAACTACCGCAGGTCGGGGTTCGTCCGCGCGTGGAACAACGTCCGGTTCGAGGGGGTGCCGGCGCCGGGCGACGCGGCAGGGGCGCCGCCGGAGGGGGTCTCGCTCGTCGACGGCCGTTCCCTGTCGTTCGGGCGACTGGCCGCCTACGACCGGAGGTTCTTCCCGGAGGCCCGTCACGCCTTCCTCGCGGCCTGGGTCGGGCTGCCCGGCCGCAGGGCGGTGGCCGCTGTGCGGGACGGTGAGATGCGCGGGTTCGGTGTCGCGCGCCCGTGCAGCGGCGCCGCACGCATCGGGCCGCTGTACGCCGCCGACCAGCAGGTCGCGGCGGCGCTGGTGCACGCTCTCGCGGCGGACCGGCAGGGGTCGGCCGTGGCGGTCGACGTCCCCGACTGCAACAGGCCGGCCATGGAGCTGGCGGCCGAGCTCGGCCTCTCCCCCACGTTCGAGGCGGCCAGGATGTACAGCGGGCCGGTGCCCGAGGTCGACCGAGCGGGTCTGTTCGGGGTCACCAGCCTGGAACTCGGTTGAACATCCCTGCCGTAGACGGCGGGTGAGAGGCGGTCCTCGGGACGGGGTGCCTCAGGGGCGGCGGGGGCCCGGGCCCTCGTACTCGCGGTCGTCGACCGGTGCGTCGGGCAGTTCGCGGTCCAGCGCTTCGCGGTAGCGGACGCGGCCGCGCAGGAAGCGCGGCCAGGGCGGCACCGCGACGTCGGGTTCCAGAGGTTCGGGCAGCAGGGACCACAGTTGCGGGTGGTGCCGGCACAGGTCGTGTCCGGAGCCGTCCCGGTGGACGCGAATGGCGGTGCGAAGCCTGCGCACTTCGGCGACGGGTTCGTCGCGGCTCAGGCCGTCCAGGTCGTCGTCGCGATGGTCGTGCGGGTCCATGGACGCACCTTAGGGGCGCTCGGGCGCCGGGCGCGGGGACGGGGCGGGCAGGCGGCACAACGCCCAGCCCCCGGGCCGGGAAGGAATCGGGAGACCGTCAACAAGCCACCAGCTCACAACTCGCGCTCTGGTGACCCGTTACGGACCATTCCGGCGGAACACCGGGATTGCTGAGATCACTTGACGATCGAAGCAACGGTGCGGGTGATCCATCGCTGGAGCGCGGCGTGGGTGGTGTCGTCGAGGACGCACAGGGCTTCGATGGCGGCGAGGTCGCCGGGCAGGGGTGCGATGCCCGCGGTGGTCAGGGCGGCGTGCAGGTCCAGGCGGCGCCGGTCGCAGGGTTCCAGCGGCAGGGGCACGCGATGCTCGGGACGGGGAGCGGCCAGGAGGTAGTCGCCGTGGTCGCAGGGCGCCGGGCCGTCGAGGGCGCCGGGGAAGCGGTAGGGGTCGGCGATGGACGGCGTGCCGGGTGCGGTCATGGCGGAAACGGGCCAACCGGTCATGGGTGCCTCCTCAGTTGTCGGGCAACTGGTGACGAGGACTGCGGCCGGGCCCAGGGCAGTTGCAGTACGGGCTGCTTGTCACCCGAATGTCCCCTATAACATCTCATCACCGAGTGACCGGAGGATGCGCCGGCCTTCAGGCCGGCAGGGTGCTGTCCGCGGCCCGGGCCGGGTCCCGGGCCGCGGACAGCGGTGCCGGCGCGCCGGGTCAGGGCGTCCAGACGCCGGTGGTGGCGGTTTCGCGGGCGAAGTCGGTGAAGTCGCGTGGGGCGCGGCCGAGGACCTGGCGGACGCCGTCGACGAGGTGGGCGTTGCGGCCGTCGAGGAAGACGGCGAAGACGTCGGCGTAGGTCTGGTCCTGACCGGCGTCCTTGAGGATGGTGCGGTACTCGTCGACGGTGACGGGGCGGTAGGTGATGGTGCGGCCCGTGGCCTTGGAGAGTTCGTCGGCGATGTCGGCGAAGCTGAGCAGGCGGGGGCCGGACAGCTCGTAGGTGTTGCCGGTGTGGGCGGGGTCGGTCAGGGCGGTGACGGCGACGTCGGCCACGTCGTCGGCGTCGACGAAGGGGGCGAGTGTGTCGGCGGCGGGGACGGCGAGGCAGCCGGCGAGGACCGGCGGGAGGAAGAAGCACTCGGAGAAGTTCTGGTTGAACCAGTTGGAGCGCACCACGGTCCAGTCGGCGCCGGATGCCTTGAGCTGGTCCTCCGCGGCGCGGGCGCCTTCCTCGCCGATGCCGGACAGCAGCACGATGCGGCGGGCGCCGGCGGCGACGGCGGTGCGGCAGAAGGCGCCGACGGTGTCGGCGGCACCGGGGAAGGCGAGGTCGGGGTAGTAGCTGAGGTAGACGGAGCCGGTGCCCTTGAGGGCTGCGTCCCAGGTGGCGGAGTCGTTCCAGTCGAAGGGCGGTGTGCCGGAGCGGGATCCGGTGCGGGCGTCCCGGCCGCGTAAGCGGAGCCGTTCGGCGACGCGGCGTCCTGTCTTGCCGGTGCCGCCGGTGACGAGCGTCGGGCGGGGGTCGGTGTGCTGTGTGGGTGTCATGCCGTCAGTCAATCCGAGCGGTTCAACGGGGCGCCAGAGCCCTTGAGTTGGAGTCGAGGATTCCTGCCGGGCCCGGCGGCGGACCGGTCAGGTGGACGGGCAGGGCGTGGTAGCCGAAGGCGATGAACCCCTCGGTGGGGGTGAGCTGGTCGGCGGGGACGGCGAGGCGCAGCGCGGGGAATCTCTCGAAGAGGGCGGGCAGGGCGATGGCGGCTTCCATGCGGGCGAGCGGCGCGCCGGGGCAGAAGTGGACACCGTGTCCGAAAGCGAGGTGTTCGGCCTCTCCCCTGCCGGGGCGGCGGATGTCGAACCGGTCGGCGGTGGGGCCGTGTCGGCCGGGGTCGCGGCCGGCTGCGGCGTAGGCGGTGAGGATGGCTTCGCCGCGGCGGATGGTGGGACCGCCGGGCAGCGGGATGTCGTCGACGGCGTAGCGCAGGGGGACGTTGGCGACGCTGGGGGCCCAGCGCAGGGTCTCCTCGATGGCGTCGTGCCAGGACACGGTGCCGTCGAGGACGAGGCGGAGCTGGTCGGGGTGGGTGAGCAGGGCGTGGACGGCGTTGCCGATGAGGTTGACGGTGGTCTCGTTGCCGGCGCCGATGACGAGGAGGAGGGTGTCGAGGAGCTCCTGTTCGGTCAGGTTCGATCCGTCGTCGTCGCGGGCGGCGACGAGGGCGCTGGTGAGGTCGTCGCCGGGGTGTTCGCGTTTGTCGGCTACGAGGGCGGCGAGGGCCGACTGGACGTCGTGGACGGTGTGTTCGGCCTCGTCGGGGGTGAGGGTGGTGTCCATGGCGCGGGCCATGAGGTGGGCGAGGCGGGGGCGGGAGGTTTCCGGGACGCCGAACAGGTCGCAGATGACCTGCATGGGCAGCGGGTGGGCGTAGGCGGCGCGCAGGTCGACGCTTTCGCCGGGGGCGGTGTTCTCGAGGGTGTCGAGGAGCCGGGCTGCGGCATTGCGGATGCGGGGCAGCATGGCCTGGGTGCGGCGGCCGGTGAAGGCGGGGGCGACGAGTTTGCGCAGCCGCCGGTGTTCGGGGCCGTAGGCGGTGTCCATGTTGTGGACGCCGACCCAGGTGCGGATCCAGGTGTCGTGGTGTTCGCCGCGCTGCCAGGCGGGCCAGTGGCGGCGGGGGTCCTTGGAGACGCGGGGGTCGGTGAGCAGGGTCTTGAGGAGCGCGTGGGTGTTGATGGACCAGGCCTGGATGCCGGCGGGGAGTTCGACGAGGACGGCGGGGCCGAGGGCGCGCAGACGGGCTGCTTCGCCGTGCAGGTCGCGGCCGGCCGGGTCGAGGGCGAAGGCTCGCCGGGGGCAGGCCGGGGGCGGCTGGGGGGCGGGCGGGGGCGGCTGGTGGGCCATGGGGCGCTCCTCGGGGCTCGGGGTCGGGCTCCGGCTCATGCCGGACCGGGTGCGGTGTCGATGCGGGCGAGGCCGCGGGCGTGGCGGCGGGCGGCGCCACGGGAGACGGCGAGCGGGTCGAAGTCGTCGCCGCGGTGCGGGAGCAGGGACGGGTCGGCGAGGACCGCGCCGCGGGTGACCTCGGGGATGAGGCGGCGGCCGAGGATCTGCGAGGCGCACATCATGGCGCCGGTGGCGACGCCTTCGATGCCGGAGCCGTAGCAGGTGCTGGTGCCCACGACGTGGAGACCGTCGACGGCGGTGGCGGTGTCGGGGCGCTCGCCGGTCGCTCCCCATCGGGCCAGGCCGTAGGGGGTGCCGGCGCGGGAGTGGATGTAGCGCTCGTGGGTGAGGGGGGTGGCCGCCTCGAGGTGGGTGATGTGGCCGCGGAAGGGGCCGAGTGCTTCCTCCGCGGCGTTCAGCATCGCCTCGGTGAGCTGCTGTTTGCGCTGCCGGTACAGGGGGCTGCGGCGGTAGCGGCCGCCGTCGGCGGGGCTCGCTCCGGCTCCCCAGAAGGCGTGGTCGGGCGGCACGAGGGTCATCACCTGGAAGTTGCTGTGGCCTTCGGGGGCGATGTTGCGGGCGCCGGGGTCCTTGAGGGAGGAGAAGGACACGAACAGGAACGGCACCGGGTCGATGCGGTGCTCGGCCAGTTGCCGGAAGCCGTCGTCGATGTCGGTGTGCCGGTACCACCACAGGTTGGCGTTGGGGCGCTGCGCCAGGGTGGTGTCGAGGGCGACGTAGAGCACCGCGAAGGGCAGCGACATGGTGGAGGTGCGGGTGCGTTCCGCGGTGTCGGCGTCAAAGTGCTCCTCGCCGACGAGGCCCTGGACGGTGCGGGTGTAGTCGGCGTTGGAGACGACCAGGGGCGCGGTGACGACCTGGCCGTCGGCGAGGGCGACGCCGGTGGCGCGGCCGGATGCGACGAGGATGCGTTCCACCCGGGTGCGGGTACGGACCTGGCCGCCGTGGGACTCGATGACCTCGACGAGGCCGGCGGGGAGCATCTGGCCGCCGCCCTTGGGGTAGTAGGCGCCGTGCAGGTAGTGGTCGATGATGGCCGCGTGGGTGGGCAGCGGGCACTGGTGGGGCGGCAGGCCGTAGGTGGGGGCGTGGGCGGCGAGGACGGTACGGGCCCGCCGGGAGAGCGCGCAGTGGTCGAACAGGTCGGCCAGGGTGCGCTGTTCCCAGGCCGTGAAGGCGGGGCTGCGGGCGGCGAGCTGTTCGCCGGTGAGGTCCTCGTCGCTCAGCAGCGCGGCGCGGCCCTCGGCGCCGACGGCCGAGCAGATCGCGGTGAAGGTGTCGATGCCGGCGGCATCGCCGGGTAACGCCTCGCGCAGGCGTTTGCGGTAGCCGTCCCAGCCCGCGGGCACGTCGAGGGTGAGACCGGGGACGACGATGCGGTCGAATCCGTCCTGGTCCATGGGCAGGTAGGAGATACGGTCCGCGAGGCCCAGGCCGCCGAAGACGGAGGGCAGCAGGCCGCCGGGGCCGCAGTCGCCGAGGTAGTGGATGCCCACGTCGAACTCGTAGCGGCGGCGGCGCCGGAAGACGTGGCTGTTGCCGCCGGCGACGTCGTGCTGCTCCAGCACGAGGACGCGCAGGCCGCTCACCGCGAGGTAGGCGGCGCAGACGAGGCCGCCGATGCCGGAGCCGACGACGACGGCATCCCATTCTTTGCGATTCGCCATGCTGCGAGGAAACCGGGCGGCTCGCAACAGGCGTGCAAGGCGCAGCCGGAGGGGCCCGCTCCGGGGTGGTGGGAGACGGGTCTGAGTGGGGCGCTCCGGGGTGGTGGGAGACGGGTCTGTGGGGCGGGTGGGTGGTGCGCGGGTCAGGAGGTGGTGGGGCGGCCGAGGAGGCGGGTGGGTGGTGCGCGGGTCAGGGGGTGGTGGGGCGGCCGAGGAGGCGGGTGGTGAGGGCGTCGATGAGGCCGGGGGCCTTTCCGTCCAGGACGGCGGGGACGGTGAGGTCGTCGACGATCATGCCGTGCACGGCGAGGTAGAGCAGGACGACATCGGTCCGGTCGCCGGGCAGGCCCGCCTCCAGGTGGAAGCGGATGTTGCTCTCGAGCTCCGCGGCCAGGATCTTGTTGAGTTCGGCGCCCAGTTCGGGGCGGCGGGCCCCCTCCAGGCGCAGTTCGAGCATGGCGAGGTAGCTGCTGCGGTCGCCCTCCATGCGCTCGTGGACCTGGCGCAGCAGCCGGGCGACGAGGTGGTGGGTGGGCGGGGCGGTGAGGGTGTCGGCGAGCTCGACGGGGTCGGGAGTGAGGCGTTCGCGGGTGCGCTGCATGATCTGGCGCAGCAGCTGGGCGCGGTTGGCGAAGTAGTTGGAGCAGGTGCCGACGGGGACGCCCGCTTCGGCGTCGACGGCGCGCAGGGTCAGGCCGCGGGACCCTTCGCGGGCGAGGACTTCGATGGCCGCGTCGAGCAGGGCGGTGCGGCGCTGGGGGTTGTGTCGCATTGTTCTTTCTCCGGTGTTGTTTCTCCGGTGTTGTCTCCGGACGGCGTCTCTCCGGGCGCCACCGACCCCGCGTCAGGTGAAGTACTGCGTCCGGAGCGTTTCAGGAGGCTACCGGGTGGCGGGCCGCGAGGGTGGCGGGGCTCGCGGGGGCTGCGCTCTCGGCGTCCACGAGTGCGAGGAACTCCTCCCAGTCGAAGACCCGTTCCGCCCGGTGGGCGGTGACCGGCCCGTGGCACCAGAGCACGGGACGCGGGTGGCCGGCGTCCATGAGCGCGTCGCAGTTGCCGGGCGAGTCGTCGAGGAAGACGTCGGTGAACCGGCACGCCTTGTCGGTGGCGATCGTCAGCGAGTCGACGGGGAAGTCCCAGGCGGCCAGCCATGCGGCCGTACGGCGCCAGGCCAGCGGCGCGGGCACCCCGGTGATCGCGCGCGCGGTGATGTAGTGCAGGCGGTGGCCCGCGCATGCCAGTTCGCGGGCGGCCTCGAGCGCGCCGGGCAGCGGGGCGCCCTCGGTGAACACCACGTTCTCGTGCACGCCGCGCCCGCACAGGGCGAAGAACTCCTGCTCGCTCAGGCCCCACTGGTGGACGTACCAGTCCCATGATTCGGCCTTGGCCGAGCACGGGCGGCCCAGGGCGCCCTCGGCGTAGCGGGCGACGACGTCCACGAACGGGTAGAGCACCCCGTCGATGTCGAGACCGATGTCCAGCGTGCGGGTCATTTGATTCCTCCGAGGATGCTCCGGCTTTCAGGCCGGGGAGTAGTCGGACTCGCGCGGTGCGGGGCGGGGAGCGGCGGATCGCCGTCAGGGGGATTCGCCGTCCGGCCGCCGCGGAGGCGGGGCAGCCCATAACGATCACCGATGCTCAACTGTCATACCTTCCGGTTAGGTTGAGGGGCATGTCGACGCAAGCGGGGACGGGTGGGGATGCCGGGCATGCCCGGTGGACGTTCCGTCTGCGTGTGTCGGCCACCGCTCGCACCGCCCTCCTGGCGGAGTGGGGCCGGTGAACTCCGCCCGCGTGATGCTGGTCCGGGCTGGTCTCAACCCGGCTGGTGCTGATCGCGTAAGACCGGACGGGGCGCTGTCCCGCCTGGCGGCGTGAGCCAGAAATCCCCGAACAGCCCTGAAGCGGCAGGAACCCCCTCCCCTTCAGAGGGGGAGGATTCAAGGCAGCCCTCCTGACCTTGAACAGGCGTCGGCCGGCGGCGCCCGGAGAGCGGCACCCGGTTCGCATCGTGGGCCGGTGCCCGCAACGCCCGCGCAACGCCAGGCGGTGCGCGGGCGGGGTGCGGGCGGGGTGCGGGCGGGGTGCGGCGGCGCAGTGTGCGGACGGGCGCCGGGGGGCGGGCTTGCACCGTGCTTGCCCCCGGCGCGCTTTGCTGGCCCGTGGACGCCGGGACCGTTCCCCCACGCCGAAAGGGCCGCGCCTATGACGCAGTACGAGCACGCCGAAGCCGCCGGAGTCGCCGAAACCGCCGAAGCCATCGCCGTCGTCGGGATCGGCTGCCGACTGCCGGGCGGGATCGACACCCCGGACGCGTACTGGACGTTCCTGCTGGAGGGCAGGGAGGCGGTCGGCGATCTGCCCGAGGGGCGCTGGGACGGCTACGCCGGCCGGCCGGGCGCCGCCCGCGCGCTGCGTTCGGCGCCGCGGCGCGGCGCGTTCCTCGCCGACGCGGCCGGTTTCGACGCCGCGTTCTTCGGCATCACTCCCCGCGAGGCCGAGCTGATGGACCCCCAGCAGCGGCTGGCGCTGGAGGTGGGCTGGGAGGCGTTGGAGGACGCGGGCATCGCCCCGCACACGCTGGCCGGCTCGGACGCGGGCGTGTTCATGGGCGCCGGCAGCGACGACTACGGGCGTCAGATGCTCGAGGACCTGGCGGCGATCGAGGCCTGGTCGGGGATCGGCGCGTCGCTGTGCGCGATCGCCAACCGCCTCTCGTACGCGCTGGATCTGCGCGGCCCCAGTCTCGTTGTCGACACCGCCTGTTCGTCCTCCCTCGCCGCCCTGCACCTGGCCTGTCAGAGTCTGCGGATGCGCGAGTGCACGCATGCGCTGGCCGGCGGTGCGCACCTGGTGGCGGCCCCGGGCCTGTCGCTGGTCCTCGACGCGGCGGGCGCCACCTCCCGCGACGGGCGTTCCAAGTCCTTCGACGCCGCGGCCGACGGCTACGGCCGCGGCGAGGGCGTCGGCGTCCTCGTCCTCAAGCGGCTCGAGGACGCCCTCGCGGACGGCGACCCGGTCCGGGCCGTCATCCGCGGCAGCGCGCTGGCCCAGGACGGCCGCACGAACGGGATCATGGCGCCCAGCGGCGCGGCGCAGGAGCAGGTGGTCCGTGCCGCGCTGCGCCAGGGCGGCGTCGAGGCGCGGTCGGTGTCGTTCGTGGAGGCGCACGGCACCGGCACCCGGGTGGGCGACCCGGTGGAGGTGAACGCGCTGGCGCGGGTGTTCGGCGCCGGCCGGCCCGAGGACCGGCCGTGCATGATCGGGTCGGCGAAGGCCAACATCGGGCATCTGGAGGCGGGTGCCGGGGTCGCCGGGGTCATCAAGGCCGTCCTTGCCCTGCAGCACGGGATCGTGCCGCCGACCGCGAACATTCAGGAGCTCAACCCCGACATCGACTGGGCCTGTTCGGGGCTGTCCGCGCCCACGCTGCCGGTGCCCTGGCCGAAGGAGGACGCGGTGCGGCGGGCGGGGGTGTCCGGCTTCGGCTACGGCGGCACCGTGGGCCACGTCGTACTGGAACAGGCCCCCTGGCAGGCAACCGAACAGTCCCCCGCGCCGGGGCCCTCCCCCGTCCGGGGCGGGCGGCAGGCGGCGGACGGCGGCGGGCCGTGGCTGTTCGCACTGTCCGGCGCGTCCGGCGGCGACGTGCGCGCGCAGGCCGCCTCGCTCGCCGGCTGGCTGCGCGGCCCCGGCGCGCACGCGCCCCTGGACGGCGTCGCCCATACGCTGCTGGCGCGCCGCAGCCACGCCGCCCACCGGGCCACCGCCGTCGCCGGGGACCACGGTGTTCTCGCCACGGCGCTGGAGGTGATCGCCGAGGGCGGCGCCGCGCCCGCCGTCTCGACGGGGCGGGTCCTTGCCGGCGGCGGGGGCGGCGCCGTGTGGGTGTTCTCCGGGCACGGCTCGCAGTGGGAGGGCATGGGACGCGAACTGCTGCTCACGGAGCCCGCGTTCGCGTCCGCCGTCGACCTGGTCGAGCCCGTCTTCGCCGAGGAGCTCGGCGTCTCACCGCGCCGGGTGCTGCTCGAGGGGCCGCTCGGCGGCACCGACCTCGTCCAGCCGATGATCTTCGTGGTGCAGGTCGGCCTCGACGCCGTGCTGCGGGCCAGGGGCCTTGCCCCGGCGGCCGTCGTGGGGCACTCGGTCGGCGAGATCGCCGCCGCCGTCAGCGCCGGGGTGCTCGGCGTGGCGGACGCCGCCCGGCTGATCTGCCGCCGCTCGGTCCTGCTGCGGCGCGCGATGGGCCACGGCGCGATGGCCATGGTGGGCGCCGGCTTCACCGAGGTCCAGGAGCGCGTCGCAGGCCGTTCCGGGGTCGTCGCCGCGATCGCCGCCTCCCCCGCCTCCACCGTCGTCTCCGGCACACCCGAGGCCGTGGAGGCGCTGTGCGCCGCGTTCGAGGCCGAGGAGGTGATGGTGCGGCGGGTCGCCTCCGATGTCGCCTTCCACAGTCCGCAGATGGATCCGCTGCTCGCTGAACTGGCCGCTGCGGCCCGTTCGTTGCGGATCCGTACGCCCCGGGTGCCTCTGTACTCGACCGCCTTGGACGACCCGCGCTCCCCCGCCGTGCGCGACGGCGCGTACTGGGCGGCGAATCTGCGCAACCCGGTCCGGCTGGAGGCGGCGGTGCGGGCGGCGGCCGACGACGGCCACCGGGTCTTCGTCGAACTGTCCGGCCATCCCGTCGTCACCCACTCGATCGGCGAGACGCTGGAGGCGGCCGGCCACGACGACGTGCTCGTCACCGCCACGCTGCGCCGTGAGCGGCCGGAGCGTGCCACTCTGCTCGCCCATCTCGGCGCGCTGCACTGCCACGGCGACGCCGAGGGCCTCCAGGCACCGGACGGGCCGCTGACCGCGCTTCCCCGCCGCGCCTGGCAGCACGTCCCGTACTGGCGCAGCCCCTCCCCCCAGGGGCGGGTGGACGAGGAGCACGACACCGGCTCGGGCACTCTGCTGGGTGCGGAGGTGAGCCTGGCGGGCGCCGCCTCGACGCGGCTGTGGCGCACCCGTCTCGACGCGGACTGCCGGCCCTATCCGGGTGCGCACCCCATCCACGGCGTCGAGGTCGTGCCCGCCGCCGTGCTGCTCAACACCTTCCTCGCCGCCGGGCGCACCAACGGCCTCGAGGACGTGGCGCTCAAGGTGCCGGTCACGGTCGCCGGCGAGCTGGAGGTGCAGGTGGTGGAGCAGGCGGGTGGGATCAGTCTCGCCTCGTGCCGCGCCCCCGGCACCGGAACCGGAACCGGAACCGGCACCGGCGAGGAGGCGCAGGCGGGGGCGTGGAGCACGCACACCACGGCCCGGCTCGTCCCCGGCGGCGGCATCCCCGCCGACGAGGAGCAGGAGGAGCAGGAGGAGGCCGTGGGGGCGCGGGAGACGCTGAGTCCCGACGCGGTCGGCGAGCGGCTGCGCAAGGTCGGCGTCGGCGATGTCGGGTTCCCCTGGCAGATCATCGAACTGAGCGCTGCGGGCGGCCGGTTGCGGGCCCGGGTGCGGCCCGTGCCCGGCGGCGCGCACTCCCCCGGGCTCGCCCGCGCCTCGCTGCTGGACGCCGTGTTCTCCGTCGCCCCGCTCGCCTTCGACGACGACGGCCGGCTGCGGATGCCGTCCGCCGTGCGCCGGGTCCGGCTGCCGCTGGGGCTGCCCGACGTCGTCACCGTGCACATCCGCCCCGCGTCGACGGCCGGCGGCCCGGACACCACCGACGCGGTGGTCCGCGGCGGGGACGGTCGGCTCCTGGGCGTCCTGGAGGGCCTCACGTTCGCCACCCTCGACGGCGCCACCGGTACCGGCCTGCCCCCGCAGCGCCTGACACACACCATGTCCTGGCCCGCGGCCCGACCGGCCGCCGATCCGCGGGCGCGGCTGCGGACCGTCGCCCTGGTCGGTGACAGCGCGCCCGGCGCCCTCGCCGACGACGTGGCCCGCGCGCTCGGCGCGGCCGGCCTGCGCTGTCTGCGCGCGAAGGACACCGACGCGCTCGGCCTCTTGGTCGACGACCTCGGCCAGGGGGACGCGGTGCTGGTCCTGCCCGATGTGAGCGGCTCTGCGGCCGGTGCGGCGGTCCGCCGCTCCGCCTGGCGGCTCGCCGCCACCGCCCAACTGCTGCTGGCCCGCTGCGGATCGCTTCCGCCCCGGCTGTGGGCGCTGACCGAAGGCGCCTGGCAGGCCGACGACGGCGACGCCGTCGCGCAGAGCGCGATGCTCGGCCTGGTCCGCATCATCGCGGGCGAGCACCCCGAACTGCACGCCCGCGCCGTCGATCTCGATGCCGGCACCCCGCCCGATGTGCTGTCCGGTCCGCTGGCCGAGCTGCTGCGCGCCGCACCGGAGGCGGACGTCTACCGCGTGGGCGCAGGTGGGGTACGCGCCGGCCGCCTCACCCCGCTCGTGCCCGCCACCGGCGAGGGCGGCGCGGGCGGGCCGATCTGCCGGGCGGACGGCACTTATCTGATCACCGGCGGGCTCGGCGCGCTCGGTCTCGAGGTCGCCACCTGGCTGGCGGGCCAAGGAGCACGGCGCATCCTGCTCGCCGGCCGCACCGCGCTGCCGCCGCGCCGTACGTGGCCCGCGCAGAGCGAGCCTGCCACCGTGCGGCGTATCGAGGCGGTACGGCGGCTGGAGGCGCTCGGCGTGAGCGTGACGAGCGTGGCCGTCGACATCGCCGACGGGGCCGCCGCCCGGGCGGCGCTGGACACCGACGCGCTCGGTCTGCCGCCCGTCCGGGGGGTCGTGCACGCCGCCGGTGTGCTGGACGACCGGATGCTCGGCGACCTCGACGAGGCGTCGCTGGAGCGGGTGCTCGCGCCCAAGGCGGGCGGGGCTCTCGTGCTGGACGAGCTGTTCCCGCCCGGCAGCACCGACTTCTTCGTGCTGTTCTCCTCCATCGGCTACCAGCTGGGGCTGACCGGGCAGTCGAGCTACGCGGCCGCCAACGCCTGCCTCGACGCCCTCGCCCGCCGCCGGCAGACCGCCGGCGACACGGGCACGACCAGCTTCGCGTGGACGTCGTGGCGGGGGGCGGGAATGGCGGTCAGCGACTTCGTGGACGCCGAACTCGCCGACCGCGGCTGCGGCAGCGTGGACCCGGCCGACGCCCTGCGCGCCTGGGAGTACGCCGCCGGCTGCGGTACCCAGCCCTATGTGGCCGTCCTGCCGGTCACCGGCACCGCGGCCCTGCCCGTCCTCGGCGAGATCGCCGCGCCCCAGGCGGGCCCCGCGGACGGGCCCGGTGAGGCGCCCGCGCTGCCCGAGGATCTCGCGCCGGAGGAGCTCGGCGCGCTGCTGCTGGCGGAGGTCGGCCGGCAGATCGAGGCGGAACTCGGCTTGAGCGCCGAGCGGCTGGACGTGCACCGGCCGCTGACCGAGCTGGGGCTCGACTCGGTGATGACGCAGGTCCTGCGGCGCGGTCTGGAGCGGCGGCTGGGTCTCAAGCTGCCCGCCACGCTGGTGTGGAAGCACCCCACGGCCGCCGCCGTCGCCGCGTTCCTGGTCACCCAGCTGGCCCCCTCCCCCGCGTGACGCCCCTGCCCGGCACCGCCCGTCCCTGTGTCCTGAGTCCTTGTTTCCGTGCCGTTCCGAAAGGACCGCTCCATGCGCCACGACGACATCCATCTCGCCGCGACCGGTGCCTGGCACCCCAAGACGGTGCCGGTCGACGAGGCGATCGCCGACGGCCGCTACAGCCGCGAGTACCAGCGCGCCACCGGACAGCAGCGGGTAGCCGTCGCCGACGACGCCGACTCGCAGCCCGCCATGGCGATACGGGCGGCCCGCACCGCGCTCGAACGCTCGGGTATCGGCGCGGACCGGTTCGGTCTGCTGCTGCACGGTGTGGCCACCCACAACGGGCTGCCCGGCTGGAACGCCGCCTCCTACCTTCAGCACCATGTCCTCGACGGGCACGGCGTGTCATTCGAGATCCACCAGCTGTCCAACTCGGCTGTCGGGGCACTGGAGTTGGCGTGCACGCACCTGGCGGCGGGGCCGGCCGGCGGGGCCGCGATGATCACCGCGGCGGACCGGTTCGGCGACCGGGCCTGGGACCGATGGCGCTCCGCGCCGCCCGTCTTCGTCTTCGGCGACGGAGCGAGCGCCGCCGTGGTGGCGCGCGGGAGCGGCTTCGCCCACGTCGTGGCGACCGTGTCCGTCGCCGACACCGGCCTGGAGGGCATGCAGCGCGGCGCGATGCCGTTCTCCGCCGACCCGGCTGAGGGCTATCCGATCGGCTTCTTCGACCGGGTGATGGAGTTCTCCGACACCCTGGCCGGCGGGCTGGACGAGGCCAAGCGGCGCATGGCGGACCTGATGCACCGCGCCGGTGCCGCAGCCCTGGCCGAAGCCGGCATCACCGCCGCCGATGTGCGCTGGGTCGCCGGTCCGGCGCTGGGCCGCGAGGCCCTGTACGAGCAGTGCCTGGACCCGCTGGGCATCGGCATCGACCGCTCGACGTGGCCCTTCGCCCGCCGGATCGGGCACGTCGGCTGCACGGACCAGTTCGCCGCCCTCGACGACCTGATCACCTCCGGTGCCGTCGAGGCCGGCGACAGGGTACTGATCGCCGGCCTCGGCGGCGGCTACAACTGCACCGTCGCCGTACTGGAATTCACATCGGCGCCCGGGGCGGACCGATGTCGCTGACACCGGCCGCAGTGTGCGTGCCCGCGCATGTACGCCGCTATCTGGAGCCGGGCCGCTACGTGGACAGCGCCCACCCGGCCGTACGGGAGACGGCGGCCCGTATCGCCCCCGGCACCCACGGCATCGACAAGGCCCGCGCCCTGTACGAGCAGGTACGCGACCAGGTCGGCTACTGCAGCATCCCGCCGGGCCGGGCGATCTCCATGGGCGCCTACCTGCGCGATGTGGAGACCTACCGGGCCAGCAGTGTGCTGGCCGAGGGGCACGGCTTCTGCGTGAGCAAGGCGTCGCTGCTCACCGCGCTCGCGCGGGCGTCGCACATCCCGGCCCGGATGGCGTTCGCCGACGTCGTCAACCACCATCACACCGGGCGGCGGCTGCGCGCGGCCACCGGCACCGGCGTGTTCGCCTGGCACGGCTACAGCGAACTGTGGCTGGACGGCCGCTGGGTGAAAGCGACGCCGATGTTCCACCGGCAGCTGTGCGAGCGGCTGGGGGTGGCACCCACCGCATTCGACGGCAGGACGGACGCGCTGCTGCCGTCCACGGACCGGCGCGGGGCGGCGTTCTTCTCCTACGCCGCCCGGCACGGCAGCTTCCACGACGTCCCCGTCCGGTTCCTGGCCACGCAGATGCCACAGCGCTACCCGGGACTCGACGACTACCGGCAGGTGTCGGACCCGGGTACGGGCCGGGCCGGGTGACACCACGTCACGTCCATCCGGAAGGCCGGCCAGGCGGTGGCGGGTGACGCCGTACCGCAGCGGACACGCTGCCCGTCGCCTTCGGGCTGAGGAAGCCGCGTGGCCGGCCGAGGTGTTGGAGGCTGCGAAGACCGAGTGGGACCGGCGGGGGATCGCGCGTGAGGAACCGGTCGAGGCGTTGACCGCCTCCGCGGCGGAGACTCCTGCCCTGACCGAGGCGGAGGCGGGAAACGGCATCCTCCGGCCCGTCCGCGTGAGCATCGACCACCGGATCACCGCCTCGCTGGAAGCGGGCAGGGTTTCGTCATCACGGGCCGGACAGGCCCGTGATCGGAGTGGAACAGCAGTGCGGTGATCATCGCACGATCACGGTGGCCGTCGAGTCCGTGAGCACCCCGCCTGCCGCGATGACCGCCGGAAGAGTCAGCATCGTCCAAGCCGTACGCCTTGCTCCGTTCGAGGTGCCTGTCGTGGCGGAACCAACGCGGAGAAGTGAGTCTGTGAGTGAGTGCCCACTTGCGCAGACGATCGCGACGCTTCCCTCGCAAGGGGTCCCTACGAATGGAGGAGGCGCAGCATGCCGGGACAAGTCGTGGTGGGGGTCGACGATTCCGACGAGAGCATGGCAGCGGCGGACTGGGCCGCGGATGAGGCTGCGTCCGCCGGCGCGGACCTGCTTGTGGTCAACGCCTCATTGTGGCAGGAGCACGCGCTGGTGGCCGTGGTGCCGGCCCGCGATGTGCGTAAGGAGCAGGCCATGCGCCTGCTGGGTGCGGTTCAGGCGCGGGTCAAGGAGCGGCAGGCCGGTGTGAGGACCACGTTCCAAGAGGTGGAGGACGCGCCGAGCAGGGTACTGCTGGCTGCAGCGTCCGATGCCGATCTCCTGGTGCTCGGGTCGCGTGCGCTGAGCGTGGGGGAGGGATTCGTGCTCGGGTCGGTCGGCCAGGAAGTGGTGTCCCGGACGGCCGGCCCGGTCGTGCTGGTGCGCAGGCGCTACGCTGCCGGCCTTGCCGACGGCCGGCGGGTGGTCGCGGGGGTGGACGTACGCCACGAAGCCGGCGAGTTGTTGCGTTTCGCCTTCGATGCCGCGGCGCGCCGAGGGGTCTCGCTGCACCTGGTGACCACATGGCACCTGCCCTCGATGCACCACGCGCAGACGTCGGCCGCCAAGGATCACGAGGCGGCGCTGGCAGCTGCCGTGGAGCCGTTCCGAGATCGCTTTCCGCAGGTGAACGTCTCGCTGGATGCCGTCGCGGGCCGGGCGGCCGACCATCTCGTGTCGTCAGCCTCCGGGGCCGGGCTCCTGGTCATCGGCAACCGCCGGAGGGAAGGCGCGGGCGCACACATCGGCGCCGTCACGCACGGCGCCATCCACCATGCTCCCTGTCCTGTCGCAGTGGTCCCGCACGCCTGAAGCGTGTGCCAGGGGCGTCACGTCGTCGCCCTCGGCTTCAAGGAACCGGCGCTGCGAATGTTCCCCGGCCTTGCTCCGACGCGATCGAGCGGCTCTGGGAGGCGTCGGCGCCGCTGCCGGCGGACCCGCCGCCGGTGTGCCCGTACGCGCCGGACGCCCGGGGCCGGACGGACGGTACCGACGGGCTGTCCGAACCGCACCGGTGATGCCTGCCGGACCTGGCCCCGTAGAACCGGCCACTTCGCCGTGACGCGGCCTCACTGGAGTTCCCCGCGCGAATCCAGCCAGTACAGCAGCACCAGAGCCGGCCCCACCAGGACCACCGCGATGGCGGAGACGATCACCAGCCACTGCATTGTCGCCGTCGCGCCGGCGCCCTCCGCCACGGTCATGGTCGTGGGAAGCAGATAGGGGCGCTGAGCCAGACCCCAGGCGAGGACCACCGCCGCCACCGAACCGACCGCAGCCGCCCTGGTGATCTGGGCGGCTGCCTCCCGGATGAGCAACCACACGGCTGCCGCCCCACACGCCGCGGCGACACAGACGAGCGCGAGTCCCGCGCCATGCGTCAGACCGTGGTGGACGTAGGCCGCGTCGTCCCGGGTGAGCGGAACACCGATGACCGCGAGCACCGCCAGGGCGACCAGGCTGAGCAGAGCACGGCGCCGGAAATAGCCGACGAGGTCGGGCTCGCCGAAGCTCCGCGCGTCGCCGGCCAGGAACACCGCGCCCAGGAAGGCGGCGGCGGCCACCGTCATCAGCCCCGTCAGCAATGACGTCGGATTCGTCCACGCCTCCAACGACGACGCTTCGCCGACAGCGACCCGGCCCGACGCCACCCCGCCCGCCGCCGCGCCGAGAAAGAACGGCGTCAACAGCGACGCCACGGCGAAGACCGCCCCGTACAGCCGCCGCTCGGCCAGCCGGCGGGTCGGCTTGCGCAGTGCGAATCCGGCACCGCGCAGGACCAGACCGGCCACCGCGAGGAGCAACGGAATCCAAAGGGCCGAGAACACGGCCTGGAACATGGCCGGGAAACCGGTCCACATGACCACGAGGACGAAGATCAACCAGACGTTGTTCACTTCCCACACCGGTGCCATCGCCTGGTCGATCAGCGCACGGGGACGCCGTCCGCGTTCCGGTCCGCCCGCCAGCAGGTCCCAGAAGCCGGCGCCGTAGTCCGCGCCGCCACCGCAGGCGTAGGCGGTGACGGCGAGCACCAGAACCCACGCCACGAGGTACTCGGTCACGGCCGTCCTTCCGGTGTGCGCTCGGTCCGGGGGCCGTAGGGCACGTGACGTTCGGGCGACTCCCCGGGGGCTTCTGTGCCGGCCGTGCCTTGGCGCACCGAGGACGCCTCGTCCTCGAGCCGCCACCGGGTGCGCATGCGCAACAGGACCGTCACGAACGCCGCGAAGACGGCCACGTATCCCAGGACAGTGATCGCGAACACGGCCCACAGGGTCTCGGCCGGCATGCCGGTCACGGCCTCCGAGACCCGCATGTGGCCGTAGACGATCCACGGCTGCCTGCCGACTTCGGTGGTTACCCAGCCCGCCTCGACCGCGACGACCGACGCAACGCCCGACACTGCCGCAGCGCGCAGGAACCAACGCGACCTCGGCCAGTCGCGGCGCCGCCACCAGGACCATGCGAACCACAGCACCAGCAGCATCAGGCCACTCCCGACCAGCACCATGAGGTCGAACGCGGTGTGCACGATGGTGGCCTGCTCCGGCGTCGGCCGGTCCGTGGCGGGGACCGCGGTGAGGCCGGTCACCTCGGTACTCGGGCGGAAACCGGCCAGAATCGAGTCCAGCCAGGGAATCCCCAGGCCGCCCGAGACCGAACCGTCGCTGTTGAGCCGGCCGAAGATGTACTCCGTCACGTGGGTGTCGGTCCGCCAGACCAGTTCCATCGCCGCGAACTTCACCGGCTGCTGGTGGTAGACCGACCGGGCGATGAAATCGCCCAGCACCATCTGAACGGGGGTCAGCACGGCCGCGGCGGTGAACGGAACGAGGAACCCCAGCCGGTGGTACCGGTCCCGCCTGCCCCGCAGCAGCCCGCACGCGTAGACGCCGGCGACGACGAACGCCGCCGTCATGAACATCGCCACGACGAAGTGCCAGTACTCGGGCCCGAACATGGGCGTGAAGACGGCCCGCCGCACGTCCACATCCACCACATGGCCGTCGTCGTTGAGGACGAAGCCCCGCGGGGTGTTCATCCAGGAGTTCGCGGCGAGGATCCCGAAGGCTCCGAGCAGCGCGACCAGGGGAAGCGGCAGACCGATGAGGAAATGCGTCCGCGGCTTCAGCCGGCGCCAGCCGTGCAGGTACACGGCAATCAGGATGGCTTCGAGGAAGAACGCCCACGCCTCCACGCCGAAACCGAGGCCGAACACATCGCCCCACCGGCCCATCAGCCCGGGCCACAACAAGCCCAGCTCGAACGACAGAACCGTCCCTGTGACCACGCCCACCGCGAACTGCACGGCCATCACGGCCGACCAGCGGCGCGCCAGCAGACCGGCCACCGGGTCACCGCTGCGGAGGTACCGGTAGTGCATCAGCAGCGTGATGAACGGGAGCGCCACCCCCAGGGGCACCAGCAGGATGTGCGTCCCCAGGCTGAACGCCATCAGCTGCCGGGCCGGCAGCAACTGGGGCGGTACTTCGGCCAGCAGCTCCGTGGCCGCGGTCATCCACGTCTCCGCGGCACTGGACCGGCCGCGGTCGAGGGAGAGCCGTCCGACCCGAACAGCCCCGCCAGATCATTCATGGTTCCGACCTCCTGGCGCCGCCGCTCTCCGTCCGACAACCCCAGCACGGGCGATACGCCTTGCGATGCCGCGCCGCCCCGTTGTTGGCCCGTTTGCCGCTGCTCCGTCCTCCTCACGGACTACGCCCCGGGCACGCAGGGCGTCCCGGACACGCCGCAGCGGCAGTACCGTCCTGGTGCCGGCGGCATGCTGGGACATCGAACTGTCCGAGGGCAGCCCTGACGGCACAGCGGCAGCGGAGACGGTGCAAGGCGCCGGTGCCGCAAAGAACGAGCGGCTGCTGCGCCTGATCCGCGACAGGGCCGTCGAGGCGTACGACGGCTCGGTGGCGTACCTGCACGCCGTGCTGGATGCCGAGCCGGGCGCGGCCGGCCGCGGTCTTCGAGGATGCGCCGGCCGGCGTGGGGTCGAGGCCCGTCCATCACGATCTCCCGGGGGCTCCGGGCCGTCCGTGGCCCGGGGGCGACGGGGGTTGCAGCTGCAGTGCGCCCAAGACCGTTCGGGGCGTGCGGCCGAGCGGATTCACTCCCGCTCAGTCCAAAGGAACGGTGAGCAAGCTACATCGCATGTTTGATGCCCCGTCTGATCAGCCATACGTTGGCCGGCCAGGCGGTGAAGAATCCGATCACCATGCCGATCTGCATCAGGAACCAGTAGACAGGGCTCGTGGGAGTGAGGTGAGGGTCGGGAAAAAGGACGAACGTCATGACAGCCATCCAGCTGAAAAGACCGACTTCGAATGCTGAGAGGGACAGCACGTCTGCTTTGGCGGCAGCTTTGAGCCCGGCTCTCAGGCCAGGCCCCCGCATTGCCGCAATGGCCAAGTACTGGAAGAAGATGCCGAGTACGAGAGCGGCAAGGAAGTCGCAGATGTACTGAGCCCAAAGAGCCCTACCGGCGATCGTCCACCCGGCGCCGAAGACCAGGAACTCCGCAATGACGTCGCCAAGGGTGCAGCCGGCTCCGCAATGCGACACGCCAACAGCCACGGAAGCCCACGGTGCCCGCCGCGGTGCTTGGCCGTGCTGCTGACGCCAACGGTCCGTATATGGCCGGCCGAACCGCAGATAGCCCCAGACGGCGAGCGGACCGAAGTACAACGCCGTAACCGGCCACACCACCCCCATGATCGCCATATCCGGCCGGTAACGCCGAACCGAGATGTCCCATGCAAGCCACCCGGCGCTGACGAACCCACTGGCCAGAGCGCACCAGGCCACTACTTCCAGCCATGTTTGCGGCATGCTCATCACCTCCATCGCGCTCCAGGACGCCCCATCATGAATGCGGCGACCGGGTTGCCGTGCTCCGCCACGCAACGCCGGCCCCTGGAGTTGCAGCAGCGTGGTCGAGCCCGAGGTGTGCGTGGTCGCCTTCCTCGACGGCAGTCGCGAGTCCGGCTGCGAGGCACAGGATCCCCGGGGTCACGAAGAATGAACCGCCCCGGGTTCGGTGGAGATCTCAGACTGTGGTTGTGACCTGGGGTTTCGTGAGTTCGGTGTAGTAGTTGGCTTCGTATTCGACGGGCG